>CANQII010000026.1 GCA_947623875.1 uncultured Oscillospiraceae bacterium | reverse complement strand
CACTGGAGATCCTCCTGGAAGTGGTGCTCATCGAAGACGATGTAGTCGTAACCAAGGCTGTCCAGGGTCTTGCGGGCGAAGGGATAGCCCAGAAGGGTGGGATTGCACTTGATGTAGGTGTTGAGGCCCTTCTCCCGGATGAGATAGGCGGCGATCCGCTCGATCTCATCCGGCGGGCAGCCGTGGAGGGTGGACTCCGTGATAGAGGCGGAGACCTGGGGCGGAATGGCCCGGACAAAGGCCTCGTCCACCTTCTGGAACCGGTCCAGGTTGGCGAGGGTCCAGTCCACACAGGCCTGCCACACCGCACTGCCGGAGGCGTCCTTCATCCCCTCGATGTAACGGTCTACCTTCTCGCTCTGGATGCCCTGGAGATCGTAGCCCACGGACATGTTGAAGACAAAGCCGTCCGGGGCGCCCAGATCCAGCTCCCGGCTCATGAGCTTGCAGGCAAACCAGGCCTTCACGTACTCTGCGTAGGCCTCCGGTACCGTGAGCTCGGTGGACCACTCGCAGTTATAGCACTCGTCCTCCGCCAGGATGCAGGGCTTGCCCACGCACTTGGACAGCTCCTCCCCGTCCATGATCTGCACGGTCTTCAGCTCGAAGAACCGGGCGCCGCCGGCATAGGCCGCCACGATGTTCTGGGCCAACTGGGAGTTGGGGCCCGCCGCCGGTCCGAAGGGGGTCTCGATCTTCTCCCGGAAGATGGGCAGGGCCTTGCCGTCTGTGTGGCGGGGCATCCGGGACACCCCGAACACCGAGCCGCTGTTGTGATACTCGGAAAGGATCCAGTCCATCAGGTGGCCGAAGGACATGGGACGCATGATATCGCTCATTTTCGCTCCTCCTTAGTGTCTCAGTCTCAGTATGTGCGGTGGTTCAGCTCGCCCCAGAGCTTCTTGGACTGCTCCAGGGTCCAGGCGTTGATCCGGTCCTCGTCGATGCCCACGAACTCCCGGTCCTTGTACAGCACCTTGCCGTTGATGATGGTGGTGCGGCAGTTCTTGCCCATCATGCCGAAGAGCATGTGGCCGTCTATGTTGGCATCGGAGAAGGGGGTGAAGGGCTTGTAGTCCATGACGATCACATCCGCTGCGCTGCCGGGCTCCAGCACGCCTAAGGGTGTCTTGAAGTACCGTGCGCAGATGGCGGGGTTGTTCTTGAAGAGCATGCCCATGGCCTCGCCCCAGCCCACGTTGGGATCGCAGGCGTTGTGCCGCTGCATGGGGATGAGCACCTTCAGGCTTTCCAGCATGTCGTGGGTATAGGCGTCTGTGCCGAGGCCGATGAGGATCCCCTTGCCGTACATCTGGAGCACCGGAGAGCAGCCCACCGCATTGCCCATGTTGGATTCCGGGTTGTGGCACACCATGGTGTTGGTCTCTTTGATGATGTCCAACTCCGCCGGGGAGACGTGGATGCAGTGGCCCAGCATGGTCTTCTCCCCCAGGATGCCGTTGTACAGCAGCCGGTTGATGGGCCGGCAGCCGTAGTTTCGGAGGGAATCGTAGACGTCGTTCATGCCCTCTGCCACATGGATGTGGAAGCCGGTGAGGCCGCCGTTGGCCTTCACCATGGCCTCGAAGGTCTTGTCTGAGATGGTGAAGAGGGCGTGGCCGCCGAACATGGCGCGGATCATATCGCTGTCTTCCGCCTTGGCCCACCGGGCGAAGTCTGCATTCTCGTCGATGGCCTGCTGGCACTTCTCCATGCCGTCCCGCTCGGACACCTCGTAGCAGAGGCAGGCCCGCATGCCCAGCTCCTGACACACGTCCTTGATGGCAAAGAGGGAGCCGGGGATCTCCGCGAAGGAGGCGTGGTGATCGAAGATGGTGGTGACGCCGTCCCGGATGCAGTCCAGGATGGTGGCATACGCGCAGGCCCGGGTGCCGTCCAGGGTGAGGTGGCGGTCTATGTACCACCACTGGCCGTCCAGCACCTCAAAGAAATTGGTGGGGGCAAATCCGTCTATGGCGAGCCCCCGGGCCAGACCGCTATAGATGTGGGTGTGGACGTTGATGAGGCCGGGCATGATGACGCCGCCCTTTGCGTCCACAAACTCCGCCTCCGGGTATTTGGCCCGCAGGTCCTCCAGGGGGCCGGTCTCCTTTACCAGGGGTCCATCTGAGACCACGGCGCCGTTCTCCAGATAGGGATTGGTGGCGCTTCTTGTGATCAGTCTGCCGTTGCCGATCAGTAGCATGGGTGAATTACCTCCTTGTGTTATGATTTTGTATCCTTATTCCTAGATTTTTGATATTTCTTTGGAAAATTGTCCTTGAAATTCCTGAAATATGTGCTATAATACCAGGTAATCCAATACACCGCCCAAGGCGGCGGACAATTCCAACGGAGGGGTGAACTGCTTGGACGCGACGATGCTTCAATTTCTGCTGAACCTGGCGAAAGCGCTCTCCGCCCAGTTTGGGCCGCACTGCGAGGTGGTGATCCACGATCTGAAGACCAACGACCCGGACCGGTCCATTGTAGCCATTGAGAACGGCCAGGTCTCCGGCCGGAAGGTGGGGGACGGCCCCTCTCATGTGGTGTTGGACGCCCTGCGGGATCCGGAGGGGGTTCACGACCGTCTCTCCTACCTCACCAAGACCCAGGACGGCAAGACCCTGAAATCCACCACCGTCTACATCCGGGATGACACCGGTGAGACCATCGGCATTTTCTCCATCAACTACGACATCACCCTGATCCTCGCCATGGAGGAGTCCCTGCGGCAGTTCACCGCCGTGGCCCCCCAGGAGGAGGAAGGTGCGCCGGAGCCCATCGCTCGCAATGTGTCTGAGCTGCTGGACGAGCTCATCGAGCAGAGTGTGAAGCAGGTGGGCAAACCCGTAGCCCTGATGAGCCGGGAGGACAAGGTGAAGGCCATCGGGTTTCTCAACGACACCGGCGCCTTTCTCATCAGCAAGTCCGGCGGCCGGGTGTGCAAGTATTTTGGGATCTCCAAATATACCCTGTATAGCTACATTGAGGAAGCTAAGGGAAATTCTTGATACAAAACTGGGCCGGCAATGCCGGCCCAGTTTCTATTCTGTGGGCGGCACCTGGTGTGTGAGGGACGAAACGTCTGGAAGCGGGGGTCGCCTATTTTACTTGCTCTCTGCCGCCTTGTCTTCCTGGCTCTTCGGCAGAAGCAGGTTCAGGATAATCGCCATGATGGCGGTGACCACGATGGGAGAGGAGCCGAACACGGTGTTTACCCAGGTGGGGAACCCGGGGCCCTGGAGGGAGCCGGCCACCTGAGTAATACCCACGCCGAGAGCTACTGAGAGACCCACCACCGCGCTGGAGCGCATGGAGAAGTGGTCTGAGGTGATCATGCGGATACCGGTCATGGTGATGGTGGCAAACACCGAGATGGTGGCGCCGCCGATGACAGCCTGGGGAATCGTGGTGAGCACGGCGGACAGCTTGGGCACCAGGCCGGCCACCAGCAGCACCAGAGCGGCGAAGGTGAAGACGGCCTTGTTGATGACCTTGTTCACCGTGACGATGCCCACGTTCTGGCTGTATGAGGCAGCCGGCAGACCGCCGAAGAGAGCGCCTACAATGGAGATCACGCCCTGGGCGATGATGCCGCCGGACAGCTCCTGGTCTGTGGGCATCCGGTCCATGCCGCCCATGGTGGTGGAGGACAGGTCTCCGATGGTCTGCACCGCGTTGATGACGTATACCACCGCCAGGGAGATGCAGGCACTCACCTCAAACTTCACGCCAAAGTGGAGCGGGGCAGCCAGCTGGAAGAAGCCGGCGGGGCCCACGGCGGAGAAGTCCACCATGTCCAGCGCCAGTGCCAGCACGTAGCCCACGATCATCCCCCAGAGAATGGCACCCAGTTTGAGAACGCCCTTGCCGAAGTGCTGCAGGACCACCACCACTGCCAGTGTGACCAGAGCCACCGCCCAGTTCTTCAGGCCGCCGAAGTCCGCCGCGCCAGAGCCGCCGGCCATGTACCGCACCGCCGTGGGATAGAGAGACAGGCCGATGGTGAAGATCACGGTGCCGGTGATGAGGGGCGGGAACAGTTTGCGGATCTGCTTGACGAAGATGCCGAACACGATGGCCACACAGCCGCCCACGATCTCAGCGCCTAGAATTGTAGGGAGGTCGAACTGGCCGCCGATGGCCAGCAGCGTGGGGACATAGGCGAAGCTGATGCCCATGACCACCGGCAGACCGGAGCCGATCCGGTGTTGGATACTGTACAGCTGGAGCAGCGTTCCCAGGGCCGTGACGATGAGGGACACCTGGATCAGCAGGGTTCGGTCCGCATCGGAGAGGCTGCAGGTGTTTGCCACCATGATCGCCGGGGTGATGATGCCCACGATGGCGGCCACCACATGCTGCAGTCCCAGGGGGATCAGCTGCCCTGCCGGCGGGATGCCGTCCAGCGAAAAGACGGAGGCGGGTGCTTGGGTGCTTTTTTCCATGGAAACACGCTCCTTAAAAGTTTTTAGGCAAAATGAAAAAAATTCTGCCTCTTGAGTGTACAACTTTTTCCGGTTGATTGCAAGGGGATTTCCTCAGATTTTTTACATTTTTTCCAAAAAGCTTAGCAGATCTTCCAAAAGCTGCGAGGTCGACCTCCGAAAATCGCCGATATTGCAGGCCCAATTCGCCCTTTTCCCCATTTTCTGCGGAGAAGCCGTCAAATCCGCCCTTGACTTTCTCTTCCCAGATATGTATTATAATTCGCAGTTTTAGATGCCGGTTCGTGTGCAAATGTATGACACTGTATGGCGATTGGCGCACACCGGCCCTTGTTTTTCTGCCCGGGGGCATCATCCCGCCCCGCGCCGGCAGCATAAGGAGAGATGTGTCAATGATCTTACCAGCCGAACGAGAAGACAGCATTCAGAGCCTGCCCCTTTCCCTGCGCTGCCGCACGGCGCTGGAAAACATGGGGATCCGAACCTTAGGCGTCCTGCTGGACTGCCCGGAGGAGCTCTGGAAAAACGCGGATCTTGGCAAAAAGGGTACGACAGAGCTGACCGTTCTGATAGACCGGATGCACAAGGGAACCCTCTGCAGCCGCATCACCGCCCCCGGCATCCCGGCGGACCTCCCGGACATCCCCCTGGAGGAGCTGCGCCTGGGCAAGCGGCCCATCAAGAGCCTGTCCAGCGTCGGCATCACCTCTCTGGCAGACCTCTCCGGCCAGACCCCGTCCTCCCTCTCTGAGGCCGGCATCCCAGACAACTATCTTCAGGATCTCCTGGACAAGCTGAACCAGTACCTGGAGGTCCATCCCATAGAGCCCTTCCCCACGTTCCTGCAGGCGGAGCAGCTCTGCCGCACCGTCTCCGAGGTAGCCGAATACACCGGCATCTCCAGGCGGGCTGTGGCCCTCGGCATCGCCACGCTGGACCTCCCCCTGCCGGATGGCGTAGAAGAGGCGTATGTGGACAAGATCTACTCCATCTCCAACATCCGCACCGCCTCTGAAGCCACCCTTCTCTCCCAACTGGGGCAGGCGGGAGCCGGGATCTCCAAGTCCGCCCTGCTGAACCGAATGCCCACCGGCACCAGCATGGACACCCTTTCTGAACTGCTGGAGGAGTTGGAAGATCAGGACAAGATTCGCGTCTCAGATAGTCTTGTGGAGCTCGCCCCGCCCTCCGCCCTGGAGTACGCCCAGTCTCTCTCCAACCTCCGCAGGCGGGAGATTCTGCTGGACCGGCTGCGGGGCGTCACCCTGGAGGAGTCCGGCAATCGCTACGGGGTCACCCGGGAGCGGGCCCGCCAGATCACCCGGGCAGCCCTCGCCGGCCGTCCCAGGATCCGGGAGGACAAGTACCTGGACATGTACGCCAAGTACGAATTCACCCCGGAGCAGTTCATGCTGGCCTTCAACGAGCCCATTGAGAGCTACCGCTATCTGGAGCTGCTCCGCGAGCGCGGCAAGCCCCGGGAGAAACTCTCACATATGATAGACGACGAGTCTATCCCGCTGAAGTTCCGCCGGAAGGTGGAGGCGGTGCTTTACAAGGACTACATCGTTGTGGGCGGGGTTCGGCTGAACCGCACCAAAGCGGCGTTGGCCCGGTATACGGTGGTGCACTACTGCACGGAGCTCACCACCATGGAGCAGTTCATCCAGCGGTACCAGCGGGTTCTGGCCCAGTGCGGGCTGGAGAACGATCCCGCCTTCCACATCGAGTCCCGCACCTATGAGAACAAGCTGAATGCCTGCAACTACACCCTCTGGAACCAGTGGCGCTCCTTCCGCTGCTATATCCTGGCCGATTACGACTTCACCCAGCTGCTGGACACCCTGAGCCTGGAGACCCAGGAGGACATGGAGGTGTCCTCCATGAAGTACTTCCGGGCCTATCCCGAGCTCATGAAGCTCTACGATATCCGGGACGAGTATGAGCTCCACAACCTGCTGAAAAAGGTGTGGGACCGGGGAGACCGGGTCCGCTTCAAGAAGATGCCCACCATCGAGATCGGCCACCCGGACCGGGACGGCCAGGTGAAGTCCCTTCTCATGCAGTATGCCCCTATCAGCAACATGGATCTGGCCGCAAAGTACGAGGAGCTGTACGGCGCCAAGAGCTTCACCGCCATGATCAACTACTTCCAGTGCATCGAGTGCTATCTGGCCAACGGCATGTACCGGGTAGATCTCCCTGGCCTGCCTCAGGACCGCAAGGAGCACATGCAACAGGTGCTCACCGAGGACTTCTACCGGCTCAGCGAGCTGAAAGTGATCTACCTCCAGGAGTACCCCGGCAGCGATCCCAACGACCTCAACTCCTACGCGCTGAAGGAACTGGGCTTCCGAATCTACACGGACTATGTGCTCAGCAAACGCTTCCCCACCGCCGCCTCGTACTTCCGGATGAAGCTGCTGGGAGACGGCGCCGGTTATTCGGACATGCGGGATGCCAGCCGCCGGTACAGCAACATCGTGGCATACTCCAGCGAGCTGTACAGTTTGAAGGAGGAGCGGGAGCTCTTCGAGTACGAGCCGTCCATGTACGTCAGCAAATGGCGGCTGGAGGAGCACGGGATCACCACAGACGATCTGGACGACTACTGCAAGAGCGTATACCAGTTCGTTCAGAGCCGCAAGCTCACTTTCTTTACCGTCACCAGCATCCGGTGCCTGGGATTCCACCACCCCCTGGAGGACCGGAACTTCCACGAGTGGTTCTTCTCCTCCCTTCTGGCAGAGGACCGCAAGCACTTCTCCAACCAGCGCATGGGCAGAACCCGGGTGTTTCACATCGGAGACCATGGCGTCCGGGTAGAGGATTTCTTCCGCACCGTGCTGGGAGACTGCGGCAAGATGGAACTGCAGACCTTCCAGGACCTGCTCAGCGACAACTATGGCTTCACAATGCCGCCGGAAAAGATCACCCCTGTGATCCGCAACTCCGATCTCTATTACGACCAGGTGGACCGGGTGATCTACACGGACATCGAGAGTCTGCTGAACAGCCTCAAGTCCTGAGGCACCCAGCCGCAATAAGCCGCAGGGGCCCTGAACCACACGGTTCAGGGCCCCTGTTTGTCTCATGATGCAATTAGAATTCACGCGCTCAGAGCATACCGCCGAAAAAGCGCCCGTAGGAGAAGAGGATGTCCGCCAAGAAAAGAGCAAGCAGTCCGAAGGCAACGGTGAGGAAGGCCTTCCGGGGCACCCGGTCTGCAATGGCTTTCAATGCAGGAACCATCCCGTACACCACAAGGCACCCGCTGGCGGCGAAGACCAGGATGGAGTGGATACAGATGTAGCCCCCGATGTTGCCCCAATTCCAGATCTCCGTGTTGTAGCCCCAGAGGCGAAGCCCATTGAAGAAGGTGTAGAGGAACCAGCCCACGGCAAACTCCACCGCACCGGCTATGATACCGCTGGCCAAAAACACGGCAATCGGCTTCTCCCGCAGTCTCCAGACCAGCAGCAAAATCAGCAGGCCGCTTACGGCGTAGATGGGGAGCCACGGGCCAAAGCCCTGCCCTCTCTTGATGAACTCCCCCCGGTCTATCCGGTAGAAGAAGATCTCGTAGATCCAGCCCAGCACGCCGCACCACACGAAGAGGGCGCTGAGCACAGCCGCCGCCCGGATCCGATCTGTTGTCTCTGCCTGCATGGATATCCCGTCCTTCCGGTACGCAATATTCCAGCGCTCTCCCCTGCCGAAGGGAAACGTCCAAGGTTGCTGGAAAACCGCCGTACCAACGTTCTCGTTCTCCTGCCCATCATACCAGAGTTTTGCTGGATTGTCTATCCTTGGGCAGCAATTTGTATCAAGATGATTCAAAGCGAAAAGCCAATTGCACTTCATTCAATTTGCATTTCGGTCACATTCTTGTGCTGATTTGTAAATCCAGACAATTTCAAAGGCAGCAGCACTCTTCCTCAGCGCAAGAACACAGCAGTGCCATCCCTGGACCGGTCCCCCCCAGGAAAGCAAGACAGCGCCGGCCCGGCACGCAGTGCGTGCCGGGCCGGCGCTGGACAAGCCGCTATTGTCCTTCTCGCCCTACTCCTTCGGCGGCAGTTCCAAGGTCTGCTCTGCAGGCGCATCGCAGACGGCGTTTCTCAGGCTGAACAGGCTCACCATCAGGGCAATGGCCACCAGGACCCAGAGGATTGTGCCTCCGATCATCACCCACGCCAAGACCTCCCGGTACCGCATCAGGATGGGATTTCCATACTGCAGCAGATGCCAGGCGGTGTAGAGCAGCGCATAGAGGGTGCGGAAATGGAGCATGGTCCTGTCCAGGTGGGCCTCAGGCGGCTGCAGGTCTGCGGCCAGCGCCGCCATGTCCGTGAAAAACTGGAAGTGAAAGTAGATCGCCACCGCGTAGAACAGGATATCCAGAAAGGGGATGTTCACATGGTCGCCGAGCACCGGCAGCCACTGGATCCCGTGCCACACCGCCATCAGTGTCAGGAGAGGCTTCAGCAGGGCCAGATCCCGCCGCATCGCGGACAGGTAGTTGATGGCGCAAATCAGCATCAGATCTCCCACAAAGTCCGGCAGAATGCTGATGGAGCCGATGTTCACGTTCACATGGAGGAAGAGATATCCCCAGGCGGCGTAGGTGAGGCCGGTGCGGATGGATGCGCGGTCAGTATTCATACTGGCTTCCCTCCTCTGTAGGCAGCAATTCCATGGGGATGGGGTCTCCCCCGTTGATACAGAAATTGGCCTCCAGGTGATCCGGTAATTCATCAGGCTCCCACATGCCGCCTCCCTCGCCGTAGAGGAAGATGGGAGACTCGTCCCAGTACACTTCCCGGGTGTTCCAGTTCAGATACGCTTCCCGGGTGGTCCAATTCAGATCTTCGCAGTCCTCGTCCGCATCCCAGATAGGCGGCATGGCGATCCCGATGGTCTCATACTTGGCCTGGTCTTCTGGAGTACCGATATACTCCGCCTCCACCAATGTCACGGTATGCTGGTCCAGGGAATCGTAGAGCAGATCCGGCTCCGGCACTGTGGAGAAAGCGGGCTGCATGCCGAACAAGCTGGCATTGCCGGTTCTCGGCGTCACCGCCTTGTTCTGGTAGTAGTAATTCACCCGGAAGTCCCCGCAGTCTCCGGTGTACTGCCAGGCGGGCAGTCCCAGGTTCACCCCGTCCCGCTGGTCTCCGTGGACCAGTTCCAGGGCTCCCATAGGCTGTACCACCCATCTGCCCTGCTCCGAATAGGCCTGCACATGCTGGACCAGAAGCCAGCGGCCCGATGTGGTGCCGTCCCATTCGTAGCCCGCCGGGGGTTTCGCCGGGATAAAGGCCACCAGACACTCGTATCCGTCCCCGCTCCGGGCATAGTTCCAGATCTGGTAGGGCTCATAGAAGTTCACGTTCTCCAGCCACCGGCCGTCCTCTCCCAACCAGCTCTCTCCGGCTTCCAGGCCGGCCAGGGCGTTCATCTCAGAGAGAGGTGCACACATGGCCCGATAATTCGTCTTGCCGGTGAGGATGCTCTTGGCATAGGTGTCTATGGCGCCCGCTGCGGTGGAGCAATAGGTGGTACGGGCTGAGGCGAACTGCAGATGAGGCTCCTGGGTCTCCCACACGGTCTGGGGCTTCAGGCCGGTGAGCAGCGGCACCAGAAGGATAATGGCCACGCACCAGGACACCAGGCCCATGCCCTGGGGATAGAGGCGGAAGCGGGCGATGGCTTCGATTCGCCGCCCGATGTTCTTGCCTCCGTTGGCGATGGAGGAGGTACCGGGCACGCACCCGTACTTCTCGTCCGCCATGTTCAGCAGAATCCTGCCGTACTCCCGGCGGTCTTCCCCCTCCAGCCGCTCCAGGACCCGCTGGTCGCAGAGAGACTCCAGGTCGTTGCGGGCACGAGCTGCGCAGTACCAGAGCAGCGGGTTGCACCAGTGGATGCATCGGAGGACGCTGATGAGCATCCCCCACACGGCGTCCTTATACTTCAGGTGCAGCAGTTCGTGGAGGATCACCTTGTCATCGGTGGGGCGGCTGGCGGGGAGCACCAGCACCGGCCGCACGATCCCGCAGACAAAGGCGGTGCTGAGCCCCGGGATCTCCACCGCCGGACAGGCAGGGAGGTGATAACGGTCTGCCACTGCCTGTACCTGGTCTCCCGGCACAGGATTGGCATGTCCGAGGGCCATCCGCAGCCGCGCATAGTCCACGATTCCCTGAACAAACAGGATCACGCCCACGCACCAGTAGAGGAGATAGAGAAAGCCCGGGATGGTCTCCGTGGAGGCGGGCAGCAGCGGAACCGGGACGGAGATCCGGGTGAGGGTGTCAAAAGAGCCGGTACAGGCGGAGCGCAGCGCCTCCACCAGGGTTGGCCAGGGAAACAGCACATATCGCCCACCCTGGCCCGCGGGGAAGAGCAGCACCGCCGCCAGCACGCCCCAGACGGCAAACTGCCACCGGGGAGACAGTTTGTCCCGGAGCAGGGCCTTCAGAATCAGCAGCAGGGCGGCCGCCCCTGTTGCGGTGAGCGTCTGCAGCAGAAAACTCCAGATGTCCCCCACGGCTCACACCTCCATCTCGTCCAGCAGTTTCCGGAGCCGGTCCCGCTCCTCGGCTGTGATGCGGTTTTCCCGCAGGAAGGCCGCCACCATGTCTCCTGCGGCGCCGTGGTACACCTGCTGGAGAAAGTTGTCCCGGGCCTTGGCCTGGCAGTCCTCCCGTCGGAGGGCGGCCTGGTACTTCCGGGGATAGCCTGCGCTGTCTATGGACACCAGCCCTTTTGCCTCCATGCGGGTGAGGTAGGTAAACACCGTGTTGCGGCTCCAGCCGGTGCCCGGCTGCAGCGCCTGGGTGAGATCCCCCAAGGTGAGGCTGCCGGCGTCCCAGAGGGCCTCCAGCACGGTCCACTCTTTATCGGATAGCTTCATGCTCTCGCCTCCTACAGTTGTAAGAACAATAGGATCCTACACCTGTAGGAGGATGCTGTCAAGAGGAAATTTGCGCCAGAAGCAATGATTTTGGTAAGGCAGCTGTTTCGTCCCTCTGCACAAAACAAACCAGTCCAATTTGTCCATTTTGCTTGGTTGACGTCTGTCTACCCGTATGCCATACTCCAGTTTGCAAGGTAGACGTACGTTTACCACGCAGAGGAGCGGAGACCACAATAGAAAGCACCTGGGCGTCCGCTCGGTACACCCAGGTGCAGATCAGCTGTGCAGTTGTTGAGAAGCGCTCAGTATCCGGGGACTTCCCGCAGCTTCTCCGCCAGGACGTGCTTCCCCTTCACCGTGTCGCTGATGATGTCCCGCATCAGGGAGAGAGCCTCGCTGCTCTCCTCCTCGGTGGGCGGCAGCAGGGAATTCACGCCGTTCCGGTCCCGGTGGTAGAAGTAGTTGTCCATCACCCGCTCCTCGGAGAGCTTGGAGAGGAACTTCCAGTAGAGGGGCCGGTTCACGCCGGTGATGTCCAGCAGCAGAGAGCCCAGGAAGTTACTGGAGGTCTCCATGGTGCTCCCCCGCTCTGCCGGGAGATACTTGTCGTCGTTAGACCAGATGAGAAAGTCCGTGGAGTACATCTCTGCATACTGGTCTGCGTCCCACTCGCTGGCGGACTTCGGCACGATGCCCAGCTGCGAGTAGACGGTACCGCCCTCAGTGAGCCCCAGGCCCGGCCGGTGATCGCCGTAGAACACCAGCACCACCGGCTCCTCCACAGTGCGGAAGTAGTCCACCAGCTTCCCCAGAGAGGCGCTGGCGTCGTGGAGGCCCTGGGTGAGGTGCAGCATGATGTTGGCCGCCTCCCCGGTGAGGTTGGACAGCGGTCTGGGGGTGTCCAGTTCCGTCTCAGAGAACTTGTCCGTGTATCCCTGGTGGTTCTCCATGCTCACCCCATAGAGGAACACGGGGCCGCCGGGCTTTTTGTCCTCATAGAGGTCGATGAGAAGGTCCGCCAGGAAGCTGTCTGAGTAGTACCAGCCCTTGATATAGGGCTTGATGTAGGCGTAGTAGTCCGGGGCTTTCGCCGCAGGCTCGAAGAACTTCATGTAGTCCTCGGTGAAGAACATGTCCTTGAAGCCCAGTTCGGCGAAGTTGTCTCTGCGGTGGTAGATGTTGTCGTTATAGGTGTGGACCAGGGCGGTGTAGTACCCGTTGTCCTGCAGCACTTTGGGCACCGCCGGCAGCCGGCCGAAGGTCTCCGGATCCCAGCTGTACAGCTCCGCGCCGTCCAGGAAGGCGGAGTGGAGGCCGGTGAACACCTCCAGCTCCACGCTGCAGGTGCCGTATCCCAGGCTGCGGGAGTAGAAGGTGCCGGAGACAGACTCCTCTTTCAGGGCGTGGAACTCCGGGATGGGATCTTTCTCGAAGGTGACGCCGGTAAAATGGTCCGTGTCCAGGAAGGACTCGGAGAGGATGAAGATGATGTTGGGCGGATCCCGGTACTTCTGCACCGGCATGTCCAAGGTGAGCTCCTCCACCCCTTCCAGCACCGCCTCCAGACTGTGGGCGGTGAGGGAGTGGTCCTTTGTAGCGTTGACGTACACGCTGCGCCACATGCCCAGCACCACGCCGCAGTCCCGCTTTGCCATCCACTGGGGGATGGACTGGTGGACATCGGCGCTCATGGAGGTGTAGACCACATTGGGGGCACCCACCCAGAAGAGAAGCACCAGCGCCGCAGCCGGCGCCAGAGAGGCCAGAATGCTGAACCACCACTGAGGGCGCATGGAGCCGGACACAAAGAAGAGGAAGACCAGCCAGAGCACCGCCCCGATCACGGCGGCGGTGGCGGAGCGGCTCAGCACCAGCACGCCCTTGTTCAGCTCCGCGATGTGGCCCATCTGTCCCACCAGGGTGAGGTCGCTCAAGGTGATGGGCACCGTGGTGAGCATGGTCTTCAGGTAGTCCGCCACCGCCAGCAGCATCATAGGGACTGCGGTGATCAGGTACCCCAAAAAGACGCTGTGGGTGAGGAAGGTGAAGAACAGGATCAGCAGCCCCAGAAAGAGCGCACAGAAGAGCACCGCCGGGGAGAGGATCCGCGCCAGCATCTGAGCCCCCTCGCTGGTGAGGAAGGTAAGTACCGCCAGCACTGCCCCAGAGAGCAGAGCGGTGAGGATGCAGAGCACCCACCGCCAGGGCGCAGACGGCGTAAGGCGGGCGCGTCGTTCTTTCCACTGTTGGATTGGTTTGAGCATGTTCTGTCTGCCTCCGGCGGGACCGATGTGCCGATCCCTGAATGATGGAAGCTGCCCCGAGGGGCGTCTTGTCTTCCCGTAGCTGCGGTGCCTCTGCCGCAGATGCGCGTTTTCGGGGTTATATCACTTAAAGGAAAGTTTCGCAAGCCCTAAAGGCAAATTTTCAGTTTGTTTTAAGGGAATTGGGAACCTTTGGCAGGCAAAACGGCCTATTGCACCTGTAATTGCCTGCAAACCTCAAAGCAAAGGACGCCGCATTCTCTCATGAGGAGAACCGCAAAAAAATGCCCGCAATTCCGCCTGCATGCGGGACAAAAGGAGAAAAATACGTCCTTCTCCCTTGCACTTTCCCTGCAAATGCAGTAAAATCCACCGCAAGCGCCAGAGATCCGCTCTGGCGTCGCACTCCATACCGTTCACCGATGAGAAAGGATCTCCCGTCATGTCCAAAAACACCCCTTCCTCCGGAGCGGGAAAGCCCAAGGAAGGCAATCGCCTGTACAATCTGCTGGCGGGCCATTTCCCCCGGCTCACCCCATGGCTCCACATCGTCTTATTCTTCCTGGTCCTGCTGGGCATAGACCTGGGCTTCCGCTTCTTCATGCGGAGCGCCTCAGAGACCATCAGCAAGGACATTATTCTGAAGTTCCTGCCCTTCTCTCTGGGCTGGTCTCTGCTGCTCACCGCCATCGCCATGCTGCTGCCCCGGAGAGGCCGGCAGGTCTACATGATCGTACTGGGCTTCCTCACCTTCTTCGATTGCCTGGCCCACGGCGTCTACATCAACATGTTCCGCCGGTTCTTCTCCTTCTCCGATCTGGCCTTCGCCGGAGACGGCGCCGCCTTCCTGGATCTCTCGTACCTGATGATGATCCGAAAGCTCCTGCTGCTCTGGCTGCTGGCCTGCTTTGCGGGGGCGATTCTGGCGGCGCTGCTGGTGCCCCCGGAGGCCAAGTCCAAGTGGATTCCCAGCGTGATCACCGTGGTGCTCTCCATCGCGGTGATCGCCGCCACCCGCTTTTCCATTCTGGGCAGCAGCGGCGCGGTGATCTGGAACCAGAACACAGACCCGGCCTTCCTCTATGAGGACTTCTCAGACACCCGGGCCAACCTCATCATGCTGGGCATCTACCAGTACACCTTCCGGGACATCCAGAACGCCATCCCCAAGTCTGCCACCCTCACCGACGCAGAGCGCAGCGAGATCGAAGCCTTTGCCGCAAACCGGGGCCACGAGGACAACGAGATGTCCGGGATCTTCGAGGGCAAGAACCTGATCCTGGTGCAGCTGGAGGCCATAGACACCTGGATGCTGGACGGCTACATGCCCCATCTGAAAGCCGTAAAGGAGCAGAGCATCTCCTTCTCCAACCACTACACCCCGGCCTATATCACCGCCGGCACCTTCAACACGGAGTTCATGGTGAACTGCGGCCTGCTGCCCGCTGCATCCGGCACCTCTCCGGCGGTGTACACCCGGAATGCCTGTCCCAACTCCCTGGCCCACCTCTTCCGGGACAAGGGCTATCACGCCAACTCCTTCCACGGCAGTTCCCCGGAGGTATACAACCGGGGCCCCATCCACTTGAACTGGGGGTATGAGGCGTACCACAGCGGCACAGACATGGGCATGGAGAACTACATGATGGACTCCCAGCTCATGGGGGCGGCGGACATGATGCTGCCGGAGAGCCCCTTCTTCACGTTCATCATCACGTACTCCGGCCACGGGGCGTACAGCGACACCAACCCCATCTATCTGGCCCATGAGGAGGAGGCCAAGGCGGCCGCCACCCGGACAGACGGCAACTACGTGTATGCCGTGGGTCACGCCATGGAGACAGACCTCTTTATCGAGGACCTGATGGAGACCCTGGAGTCCACCGGCCACCTGGACGACACCGTTGTCATCTTCTATCCCGATCACTATAACTACTACATGCTGGACGACACCCTGCAGATGGAGATCAAAGGGGTGGACACGTACAACATGCTGCAGCACACGGACTGGTTCATCTACTGCAAGGGCATGGAGCCCCGGCAAATAGACAAGTACACCTCCAGCATCGATGTGCTGCCCACCATCGCAAATCTCTTCGGCCTGGACGCCCAGTATGAACTGCTCACCGGGGACGATGCCTTCTCCCAGGACGGCGGCTACGTCTTCTTCACAGACAACACCTGGACCGGCACAGACCAGGACGTCTCCCAGGAGATCATCACCCGGCGGCGGATCAGCGGACTGCTGCTCTCCGGCAATTACTGGGCCTCCTGAATCCAGACAGGAAAAGTGAACAAGCATCCAACCAGACCATCTGCCCCAGGGCGCCGCAGCGCGGCGCCCTGGGGATTTTTCTGCCAAGTTTCTCAATTTTCCGGTTTTTCAACAAATCCCCTGCACATCTGCGCCCTTCTGTGCTATACTGGAAGACAAGAACCGCTATTTTCAGGACAAAGGCAGGTGCGCACATGGACACCACAATCACCAACCCCGTCCCGGCGCCAAATAAAGCATCCTCTCTGGCGCTCAAGCTTGAAGTAGTGCCGGCAATCAACTACGCCCTCCAGCACAACCACCTCCCGGTGATCCAAAAGCTGGCTCTGGACAACCGGAGCGGTCCCGCACTGGAACACCTCACCCTGCAGATCACCACCACGCCGGCGGTTTCCCTCCCCTACTCTCGGGAGATCACCGCCGTCCCTGCCGGCACCATGGTGGACATCTCTGTGGAGGATCTCCAGTTAGACAGCGGCATGCTCCTCAGCCTCACCGAGCGTCTCACCGGCTCTCTCGTGGCAGAGGTGCTCCAAGGGGACACCGTCCTCTGCCGGAAGCAGGCGGAGCTCATCACCCTGGCCTTTGATGAGTGGACCGGCTTTCAGACCAGCCCGGAGTTTCTGGCAGCCTTTGTCCAGCCGAATCACCCGGCGGTGCAGCAGCTCACCGCCCGGGTGGCGGAGCTTCTGGAGAAGTGGACCGGCATGCCCGCCCTGGACGGATACCAGAGCCAGGATCCCAACCGGGTGCTCACCATGGCAGGTGCTGTCTATGCCGCCCTCCAGGAGAAGAACCTCATCTACGCCGAGACCATGGCCAGCTTTGAGAAGCAGGGCCAGCGGGTCCGGCTGCCGGATGCGGTGCTGGACCACAAGATGGGCAACTGTCTGGATCTCTCCCTGCTGTATGCCGGCTGTCTGGAGGCCATGGGACTGCATCCTCTGCTGATCATCCCGCCAGGCCACTGCTTCGTAGGGGTGTGGCTGGAGGAGCGCTGCTTCCCGGAGGCGGTCCAGGATGATGGCTCCCTTCTCGCCAAGATGACGGCCTCCGGCATCCACGAGGTGGCGGTGGTGGAGGCCACCGCCCTCACCGCCGGCCACGCCCACTCCTTCGATGAGGCCCAGCAGGCCGCGAAAGCCCGTCTCGCGGAACCGGTAACCTGCTTCATCGATGTCCACCGGGCCCGCCAGGACGGGGTGCTCCCCATCCCCCAGCGGATCTTTGCAGACGGGGCCTGGCACGCCGTCCGGCAGGATCTCCCGGAGTCCGCCCTCACGAAAGCCCCGGCCCAGTTGGGTCCCATTGTGGACGTGGGCGACGTGCTGGAGACCCAGGAGCTGAGCCGGAAGCAGGTTTGGGAGCGGAAACTGCTGGATCTGGGCCTTCGGAACACCCTTATCAACATGCGGGTAGTGCGCACTGCCATCCCCCTTCTAGCCCCCACACTGGACGAGCTGGAGGACACCTTGGCAGACGGAAAGGACCTGCACATCTTCCCCGCCCCCGCCGGCTGGACCGCCGCGGAAGGCAGCAATCCCCTGGAGACCCCGGTGGTGCCGGACGCCTTCCAGCAGCTGCTGCGGGAGGAGCTGCAGAACAAGCGGCTCCGCTCCACCCTGGGGGATGCAGATCTCACCCGGGCCACAAAGGAGCTCTATCGGGCCGCCAAGTCCGCCCTGGAGGAGAACGGCGCCAATGCCCTCTATCTGGCGGTGGGCATGCTCCGCTGGTATGAGACGGAGCGGAGTGTGAAGCCCCGGTATGCTCCGCTGATCCTGCTGCCGGTAGATCTGGTCCGGAAGAGCGCCCTGCAGGGATATGTGGTCCGCCTCCGGGACGAAGATCCCCAGATGAATATCACCCTTCTCGAGAAGCTCAGCCAGGACTTCCAGATCTCCATCGGCGGTTTGGATCCCCTGCCCCAGGACGAGCACGGGGTGGATGTGCGCAAGGTGTTCACCATTGTCCGCAAGGCCGTGATGAACCACAAGAAGTGGGACGTGGCGGAGTCCGCCTGCCTCGGCATCTTCTCCTTCTCCCAGTTTGTGATGTGGAACGACATCCGCAACCGCTCCCAGGACCTGTCTCGGAACAAGGTGGTCCGCAGCCTCATGGAGAACAAGCTCTGCTGGGAGGCAGAGCCTATGGAGATCGGAGACAAGGTGGACGAGAATGCGGCCCTGCTGCCCATTCCCGCAGACGCCTCCCAGCTCTACGCCATTCAGGCGGCAAGTAAAGGCACCAGCTTTGTGCTCCACGGCCCACCCGGCACCGGCAAGTCCCAGACCATCACCGCACTCATCGCCAACACCCTGGCCCAGGGGAAAACCGTGCTCTTTGTGGCGGAGAAGATGGCCGCTCTAGAGGTGGTACAGAGGCGCCTCGCGGACATCGGACTCGCCCCCTTCTGTCTGGAACTCCACTCCAGCAAATCCCGAAAAAAGGACGTGTTGGAACAGCTCCGGCAGGCGGTAGAAGTGGTGCGGAAGACCCCGGCAGAGCAGTACGCCGCCCGGGCCAGCCAGGCGGCCTCTCTCCGGGCAGAATTGGACCGCTACGCCGAGGCCCTGCACAAAGTCCTCCCCATCGGTCTCAGTACCTATGCCCTCATGGGTCTCTACCAGGAGAACGCCAACGCCCAGGATCTGCCCTCCATCGCCCCGGAGAAAGCCCTTACTCTCACCGCCGAGGACTACGATACCCAGCAGTCTCTGGTGCACCAGCTGGTGGCGGCTGCCCGGCAGGTGGGACACCCCAGGGGCCACGTTCTAGACGGCATCACCGGCACCGCATACACCCAGAGTCTCCGCCGGCAGCTGCCGGAGACCACCCAGCAGTATCGGAACTCCCTTCAGGCACTGCAGCAGGCCGCAACCGCCTTTGGCTCTGCCTTGCAGCGTCCCCAGCCCCAGACCTACACAGACTACGGGGATCTCAGCGCCTGGGCGGAAGCCCTGCTCCCCTGGTGCGGCTATCCTAGGGAGTTGGCTCAGGATCCCCAGGCAGACAAGCACCTGGCCCAGGCGGAACAGGCGGCGCAGATCTACCTGGATGCAGCCAACCAGCGGCAGGCCCTGGAGGCCCGCTGGTCTGAAGGCTTCTTCCAGCAGGACGCCGCAGCCCTGCAGCAGCAGTACCGCAGCGCCAACGGCCAGTGGTTCCTGCCCAAGCTCTTCGCCATGAACAAACTGAAAAAGCAGCTGCTGCCCTACGCCAAATCCGGCCTGAACAAAGACCACATCCCCGCCGCCCTGGAACAGCTGGAGCGGTATCAGAAGACCCTGCAGAACGCAGAGGCCGTGAAGGCACCGGTCTCCCTGTACGGAGATGGCTATCAGGACGCCCAGCGCACCAACTGGAGCAGCGTGCTCACCCTGGTGCGCACCCGCCGGGCAGACGTGCAGCGGCTGGACCAGCGCACCGGCGGCACCTCCGTCCGCAGCGCCTACGGCGGCAAACCGGAGCTGGAAGCCCCGGCGAAGGCCCTTTATGAGGCCTGGCAGCAGTATCAAGCGGCCCGGGACGCCTTTGCCGCCCTCGCCGGCACACCTGGAAACCGCAGCGGCAGGCCCTGGCTGCAGGGACAGCTGGAGATGCTGGACGCCTTAGACACCCACTCCGAGGACCTCCGGGACTGGTTTGCCTGGAATACCGCAGCAAAAGAGGCAGAGGAAGCCGGGCTCCACAGTGTGGTGGACGCATACCGCACCGGTATGGCCCACGAGGACATCTTTCCGGCCTACCAGAAGTGCATCGCCCAGTCTGTGGCCAACGCCGCCATAGACAGGGAGCCCGCCCTCAACACCTTCTCCGGCTCTGTCTTTCTGGACAAGGTGCGCCGGTTCAACGAACTGGATCAGCGGCTCACCGCCCTGGCCCAGCAGGAGATCTACAGCCGCCTCGCCGCCAATGTGCCGGACTGCACCCGGGAGGCCGCCCAGACCTCTGAGGTGGGCATTCTCCAGCGGGCCATCCGCAGCGGCGGCAGAGGGGTTTCCATCCGCCGTCTCTTCGAGCAGATTCCCAACCTGCTGCCCCGGCTGTGCCCCTGCATGCTGATGAGCCCCCTCTCCGCCGCCCAGTATCTGGACCCCAAGCGGGAGCCTTTCGACCTGGTTGTCTTTGATGAGGCCTCCCAGCTGCCCACTTCAAAAGCAGTTGGTGCCATCGCCCGGGGCAAGAACGCCGTGGTGGTGGGAGACCCGAAGCAGATGCCGCCCACCTCCTTCTTCTCCGCTGGCGGCGTGGTGGACGAGGACAACCTGGATGTGGAGGACCTGGAGAGCATTCTGGACGACTGCCTGGCCCTGAACATGCCCCAGACCCATCTCCTCTGGCACTACCGCAGCCGCCACGAGAGCCTCATCGCCTTCAGCAACAGCCAGTTCTACGAGAACAAGCTGTATACCTTCCCCTCCTCCAGCGAACGGGACTCCCGGGTGTCCCTCATCCATGTGGACGGTCTCTTCGACCGCGGCCGCTCCCGGCAGAACCGGGAGGAGGCCGTGGCGGTGGTGGACGAACTGGAGCGCCGGGCCCACGATCCGGAGCTCTCGGGAGAGAGCGTAGGCGTGGTTACCTTCAACGTGAACCAGCAGGCCCTCATCGATGACCTGCTCAACGAGCGGTGCGCCAAGGACCAGGAGTTGGAGAATTGGGCCTTCCACTCCCCGGAGCCAGTGTTCATCAAGAACCTGGAGAACGTCCAGGGCGATGAGCGGGATGTGATCCTGTTCTCCGTGGGATACGGCCCGGACAAGACCGGCAGGGTATCCATGAACTTCGGCCCCTTGAACCGGGACGGCGGCTGGCGGCGGCTCAATGTGGCCGTCTCCCGCGCCCGCACCCGTATGACCGTCTACTCCACCCTCACCCCGGAGCAGCTGGACCTAAGCCGCACGAAATCCGAGGGCGTGGCCGCCTTGAAGGCCTTCCTGCAGTATGCGGACACCGGCGTGCTGCCGGTGGGGGAGCGCAGCGCCGGCACCGGCGAGGCGCCGGACGGCATCCTGGAAGCGGTGGTTCAGGCCCTCCAGGCCAACGGATACCAGGCAGACCGCCGGGTGGGCCACTCCGGCTTCCGGGTGGACATCGGGGTGATTCACCCCCAGCACCCGGATCAGTACCTTCTGGGCATCCTTTTGGATGGCGCCGGATACAGCACCTCCAAGACCACCCGAGACCGGGAACTGGCCCAGATCAGCATCCTGAAGGGCCTGGGCTGGACCATCCGCCGAGTCCGGGCTATGGACTGGTGGGACAATCCCCAGCGGGAGACCAAGAAGCTGCTGGACCTCCTCACCCAGCTCCAGAAGGATCCCCCGCCCCAGAAGTCTACACCCAAGGAAGCCCCGGCAACCAGCGAGACCGCCGACGACACCCCCAAGAAGATCGCCAACCGCACCACACCCCAGCCGGCCAAGACAATCGCAGCCCCCAAGCCGGCGATACGGGCTGCCGTGTACACCGCGGCGGAGGTAACCGGCAAGAAGCTCACCTCAGACACCCTCCTGCTGCCGGAGAACACCAGCACCATCAACCGGCGGATCGTGGCAATCGTGAAGAAAGAAGCACCCATCGTGGACAGCCTTCTCACCAAGCGGGTGCTCCAGAGCTGCGGCATCGCCCGCTCCGGTGCCCGGATCAACGCCCGCATGCAGGAGATCCTGAACGTCTGCGGGTTCCAGACCACCCGCCAGGGGGACACCCTGGTGTACTGGAACAAGGGGCAGGACCCCGCCCAGTACCGCCAGTACCGGGTCCCCGGGGAGGGCGAACAGGACAAGCGGGACGCCAGGGAGATCCCATACCAGGAATCCGCCGCTGCGGTGTGCGCCGTGCTGGACAGCATGGTGAGCCTGCAGGAGGAGGACCTCATCCGGGAGGCCGCCAAGCTTCTGGGATTCAGCCGGATGGGGACGGCGGTGTCTGCCCTCATCCAGGGCGGCATCCAGACAGCCCAGGCGGACGGGCGGATCGTGCCCGGCGCCAACGGCAAGTGGGTGCTGGCCCGCTGACCAACAAGACAGCCCATACGGGCAGGACGCTGTGCCTTGCACAGCGCCCTGCCCGTCTCTTTTTTTCTGGCGCAGTAGATAAAAAGCCCCCGGGAGGCAGGCCTCCCGGGGCAAAAAGAATAGGATAGGGATGGAGTCTATGAGGGGT
>CANQII010000025.1 GCA_947623875.1 uncultured Oscillospiraceae bacterium | reverse complement strand
CAATACGAGAAGGTGCTGCAGATGTTCCAGGAGCTGGGACCTTCCGCAGGTGAGCGGGAGACCTCCTTCTACCTCTACGCCGGAGACGCCTGTGGTTCTCTGCAGCGCTGGGAGGAGGCCTTCCGGTACTGGAACCGGGCGTATGAACTGGAGCCGGAGTATGCCGACCCCCTGTACTCCATGGCGGAGGCGTACCACGAACAGGGCCTCTATCAGGAGGAGGCTGCGGCCTGGCAGCGGGTGATAGACTGGCTTCTGGAGCGTGGCTACACCCTGGAGACCGGCTTCCCCAAGCGGCGGCTGAAAGAGGTCCAGGAGAAGCTGCGGACAGGGGAATAGCACCTTCTTGCGGAGCCAACGCCGGAACTGGACAAAGAGCAGGAAGCGCCGCCAAAATGCTTCCAAATCTGTCTATCTTGCCGTTGACAGCCCCACGCCCGGAGGAGTACAATCCCGCCGATTTCAAAAGGGCCGCAGCAGCATCTGCGGCCCCACCGAAAAGCGAGGCATTCCCCATGGACAGTTCGTACTTCAAGGGCAACCGGCAGCGGCTCTACGAGATGCTGGAGAACAACTCTCTGCTGGTGCTCTTTTCCGGCAGCGAGGTCCGCAAGACCAACGATGAGTATTATCCCTTCTGGACCCAGCGCAGTTTTCTGTACCTCACTGGCCTGGACGGGCCGGAGCTGATTCTGCTGGCGGCAAAAGACGCCTCCGGCAGCATCGAAGAGAAGATCTTCCTCCAGCCCGCCGATCCCATGATCGAGCGGTGGAACGGCCGCAGAATCAAGGCGGATGAGGCGGTGGCCATCGGCGGGCTGGATGCCGTGGACTACGCAGCCCATTTCTCGGCTACCCTGCACCGGATGGCCACCAGCGGCCGGTACGCCAACATCTACCTGGACCTGTACCGGGCAGACCCCGCAGACCGGGATACCCCGGCGCATCTGCTTTTGAAGCGTCTCGCCACAGACTACCCCTATCTCCAGGTGAAGAATGCCGATGCCCTTGTCCGGAAGCTGCGGCTCATCAAGCAGCCCTGTGAGATCGAGGCCATCCGGCACGCGGAGCGGATCACCGCAGAGGGGATCACCGCCATGATGCGGGGCTCCAAACCCGGCATGTATGAGTACCAGTACAAGGCCCTCTGGGACTTCGCCCTGGCCCAGCACGGCCCCCAGGGCTCCGCCTTCCCCAGCATCATCTCGGCGGGGCAGAACAACTTCTGCATCCACTATCACGGCTACACCGGCCAGGCCCTGGACGGGGACATGATCCTCAACGATGTGGGCGCCTGGTGGGACAACCTCATGACGGATGTCTCCCGGGGCTGGCCCTGCAACGGCAAGTTCTCCCCCCGGCAGAAGCTCCTCTACCAGTGCGCTCTGGCCACCTCCAACCACATGTTTGAGACCATTCGCCCCGGCATGAAGATGGCGGATGTGGATGGCGGCATCCGGGCATACAACGCCCAGTGTCTCGTGGACGCCGGGGTGTTGGACAAGGTGGAGAACATCGGGAAGTACATGTGGCACGGCGGCGCCCACCATGTGGGGTACGACGTCCACGATGTGGTGGAGACCCCGGAGATCGTGCAGCCGGGCATGGTATTCTGCATCGATGTGGGCATCTACCACGAGGCGTGGGGCATCGGCTTCCGGCTGGAGGACAACTGCCTGGTGACGGAGAACGGCTGCGAGAACCTGTCTCTCTGCACGCCCCGCACCATAGAGCAGATTGAGGACACCATGCGCTCCAGGGTACATGCGCTGTCATGATCCAGCAGATTCTCATGGCCGTGATGGCCGTTGGGGTGGTGCTGGGCGGAATAGACCGCATCCTGGGCAACCGCTTCGGCCTGGGGGCTCAGTTCGAGAAGGGTTTCCAACTGCTGGGTCCCATGGCCCTCTCCATGGCGGGGATGATCTGCCTGGCCCCGGTGCTGGCGGATCTTCTGGGTGGCATCGTGATTCCCCTCTTTCGGGCCATCGGGGTGGACCCCGCCATGTTCGGCAGCATCCTGGCCATCGACATGGGCGGCTATCCCCTGGCGAAGGAGCTGGCATCAGATCCCCGGATCGGCAGCTACGCCGGCATTGTGGTCTCCTCCATGTTCGGCTGCACCGTAGTCTTCACCATCCCGGTGGGCATTGGCGTCATCCCGGAAGGGGACAGAGGGGCCTTCGCCCGGGGCATCATGACAGGCCTCGCCGCTATGCCGTTCGGTCTCCTCGCCGGCGGCATTGCCTCTGGGCTGTCCCTTTGGGCGTGTCTCTGGCAGAATGTGCCCATCCTGCTGTTCTCCGTGCTCCTGTTCCTGGGTCTCCACTTCATTCCGGAGCAGGTGGTCCGGGGATTCTGCATCCTGGCAGAGGGCTTGAAGATTCTCATCACAGTGGGCCTGATTTTGGGGGCCGTACAGTCCCTCACCGGCCTCACCGTTCTCCCGGGCATGGCGCCTCTCCCGGACGCCCTCGCCACCGTGTGCTCCATCGGCATCGTGATGTTGGGCAGTCTTCCGCTGGCGGAGCTCCTGTGCCGTGGCCTGCAGGTGCCGCTGTCCCATCTGGGAAGCCGCCTGGGACTCTCCGCTTTGGGGATCACCAGTCTGCTCACAGGGCTTGTCACGCCACTGCCGGCGCTGTCCCTCTATGGAGAGATGGACGGCAAGACGAAAGAGCTCACCGCCGCCTTTCTCGTGTGCGGAGCCAGCCTCTTTGCCGCCCATCTGGGCTTCACGTTGGGCACAGAGCCCGCCCAGACGGTGCCCCTCATCGCTGGCAAACTCAGCGGCGCCGCCGCTGCTGCCGTGCTGGTTCTGGTGCTGCAGCACCGCTCGGAGCGGTCTGGCAGCAGCAAGATCTCCCATGTACCCCACATGGGCCACGCCTGAACGTTTCAAATCGCGAAAGAGAACCGCAGCCGGACAGACCGGCTGCGGTTCTTTGCCGCTTTGGGACGGTTTTCCCATCCGGACCCACAAAATCGGACCCACAAAATCTGGATAAAAAACAGACGCCTTTTGGTGAAAATTCTGCTTTTCGGTTGCTTTTTCCAGTTGGGTATGGTATTGTAATACCAGTTTTTCGGCGAGCAGCCGGATGATATTGAAAGTGGGAGGAATCTACGTGCGCAAGACGAAAATCATCTGTACCCTCGGCCCCGCAACAGACAGCCCGGAGATGATCCGTGCTCTGATCAAGGGCGGTATGAACGCAGCCCGGTTCAACTTCTCGCATGGCACCCATGCCGAGCAGCTGGAGCGGCTGACCATGTTTGCCTCTGTCCGGGACGCCATGGGTAAGCCTGTGGCCTCTATTCTGGACACCAAGGGCCCGGAGATCCGCATCAAGTCCTTCAGTACCAAGACCATTGAGCTGGCGGCAGGGGACACCTTCACCCTCACCACCGAGGACTGCGTGGGAGACAAGACCCGGGTGTCCGTGACCTACACCAACCTCCATCAGGAGGTGGAGATCGGCCAGACCATCCTCATCGATGATGGCCTCGTGGGCATCACCGTGCAGGAGATCAAGGGCCAGGACATTGTCTGCAGCGTGGTGAACGGCGGTACCCTCTCCGCCAACAAATCCATCAACATCCCCGGCGCCCATATCCAGCTGCCTGCCCTCACCGAGCGGGACATCGACGACATCATCTTCGGCATCCAGAACGACTTCGACTTCATCGCCGCCTCCTTCATCCGGAAGGCAGACGACGTGCTGGCCATCCGTCAGGTGCTGAAAGACAACGGCGGCGAGCGGATCCGCATCATCTCCAAGATCGAGAACCAGGAGGGCGTGGACAACCTGGACGAGATCATCGCTGTCTCAGACGGCATCATGGTGGCCCGCGGCGACCTGGGCGTGGAGATCCCCGCCGAGAAGGTGCCGGTGCTCCAGAAGCAGATGATTCGCAAGGGTCTCGTGGCCGGCAAGATCGTCATCACCGCCACCCAGATGCTGGACTCCATGATCCGCAATCCCCGGCCCACCCGTGCCGAGGTCTCCGACGTGGCCAACGCCGTCTTCGACGGCACCAGCGTGGTGATGCTGTCCGGCGAGACCGCCTCCGGCAAGTACCCGCTGCAGGCGCTGGCCGCCATGAACGACATCGTCTGCCAGGCCGAGTCCGCCATCAACTACTGGGATGAGATGAATGTCCACCTGGCCCTGGTGATCGGCTCCGGCAGCGTCAATGACGCCACCACCCACGCCTGCTGCCTGATGGCCAGAGACCTGGGTGCCTCTGCCATCGTCACCACCACCAACAGCGGCCACACCGCCCGGATGATCAGCCGCTTCCGCCCGGCCTGCCCCATCGCCGCCCTCACCATGCACGAGAAGGTGCGCCGGCAGCTGAACCTGAGCTGGGGTGTGCAGCCCCACCTCACCGGTGAGATCACCTCCACAGACCGGATCTTCTCCCTCTGCAACCGGGTGGCCCTCACCGAGAACGTGGCCAAGGCGGGGGAGACCATCGTGGTAACCGCCGGCGTCCCCCTGGGACAGGCAGTGGCCACGAATCTCATCAAGGCCCATGTGGTGGAGGAAGACGACTGATCCCTCATACATACCAAAAGCCCGCAGGCGCTGCCTGCGGGCTTTTCCTGTGCTTGGTGAATTTTACCAGAGTATGACAAAAGGGATCCGCCATCCCCGAGAGGGGGTGGCGGATCCCTTTCACTGATTCAGCGGGTTGGCTTGGGGCTTACACGAAGAGGGAGCACACCAGCTCGGTGTACGCCGCCGGGTCCTCCACCGGCAGGCCGGCGATCAGCAGGGCCTGGTTGTGGAGCACGTTGGCGTAGCGGGCGGCCCGGTCCGTGTCCCCGGCGTTGATGGCGTTCTGCAGCGCCTGGAAGGCGGGGGAGGAGGGGTTCAGCTCCAGCACATGCTGGGCCTTCATGTTGCCCATCATGGGGTTGGTGTTGGTCTCGGCGGTGCGGATGAAGTACTTCTCCATCTCGATGGTGAGGGGGCCCTCTGCGGTGAGCACCACCGGGGCGGACTTCAGGATCTTGGAGATGCGCACATCGTGGACCTTGTCTCCCAGGGTCTCCTTCACGAAGTCCACCACGGGCTTGGCCTCCTCGGCTTGCTTCTCCTGCTCCGCCTTGTCCTCCTCGGACTCAGGCAGGGCGTCCGGATCGGAGACGGACTTCAGCTTCTTCTCAGAGAAGGTGTCCAAGGTCTGCATCACGAACTGATCCACTTCCTCGGTGAGGTACAGGATCTCGTAGCCCTTGTCTGCCACCCGCTCCACCTGGGGCAGGCGGGCCGCCTGATCGGCGGTGTCTGCGCAGACGTAGTAGATGTTCTCCTGACCCTCGGGCATCCGCTCCACGTACTCGGCGAGAGAGGTGAGTTTGCCCTCTTTGCTGGAGGTGAACATCAGCAGATCCTGCAGCAGCTCTTTCTTGGCGCCGTAGCCGTCTGCGGTGCTGTACTTCAGCTGGCGGCCGAAGGCGTTCCAGAACTTCTCGTAGTCCTCCCGGTTCTCCTTCTGCAGCTTCAGCAGCTCGCTCTTGATCTTCTTCTCCAGGGCGGTGGCGATCACCTTCAGCTCCCGGGTGTGCTGGAGCATCTCGCGGGAGATGTTCAGGGAGAAGTCCGGGGAGTCCACCACGCCGCGGACAAAGCGGAAGCAGTCCGGCAGCAGGTCTGCGCACTTGTCCATGATCAGCACGCCGGAGGAGTACAGCTGCAGGCCCTTCTCAAACTCCCGGGTGTAGAAGTCGTAGGGGGTGTTGGAGGGGATGAAGAGCAGGCTCTTGTAGGTCACGGTGCCCTCGGAGCTGGTGGTGATGGTGAGCAGGGGGGCCTGCCAGTCCTGGAACTTCTCACTGTAGAAGCTGTTGTACTCAGACTGCTCTACCTTGGAGCGGGGCCGCTGCCAGAGAGGCACCATGGAGTTGATGGTCTTCTCCTCCATCACGGTCTCCCACTCGGGCTTGTAGTCCTCGCCGGCGTCCTCCGGCTTCTCCTTCTCCCGGTAGTCCTCCACCATCATCATGATGGGGTGGCGGATATAGTCCGAGTACTTCTTGATGAGGTCCTGGAGCTTGTAGGTCTCCAGATAGTCGCTGTACTTCTCGTCCTCGGTGTCCTCTTTCAGGTGCATGATCACATCGGTACCCACGGAGGCCTTCTCGCAGGGCTCTACAGTGTAGCCGTCTGCGCCTTCGGACTCCCACTTGTGGGCGCCGGTCTCCCCATGGCAGCGGGTGATCACCGTGACCTTGTCTGCCACCATGAAGGCGGAGTAGAAGCCCACGCCGAACTGGCCGATGATGTCCACGGTGCTGCCGTTCTCCATCTGCTGCTTGAACTGGTTGGAGCCGCTGCGGGCGATGGTGCCCAGGTTGGACTCCAGCTCCTCCTCGGTCATACCCACGCCGTTGTCCGAGACGGTGAGGGTGCGGGCGTCCTTATCCGGGGTGATGGTGATCCGGAAATCGCCCTGCTTTGTCTCCACGGTGTCGTCCGTCAGGCCGATATAGGCCAGCTTGTCGATGGCATCGCTGGCGTTGGAGATGATCTCCCGGAGGAAGATCTCCTTGTGGGTGTAGATGGAGTTGATCATCAAGTCCATCAAACGCTTGCTCTCGGCCTGGAACTCTTTCTTAGCCATATTGCTGTGCACTCCTCTTAGATCTATCAGAAAAGATGATTCTTATTGTCTGAATTTAGCACTCCCATCCGGAGAGTGCTAACACACTATAGACCCTTTCCCCCAGGATTGCAAGAGAAAAACACAGGTTTCACAGAAATTTCACAAATGGGCCGGCATAGAATGGGTGGCAAGGGGGTATCCTGAGGCAGGTAATAAATGGATGTTGCAGCTTTGCTGTTTTTTCTTGGGCGATTCTAAACTTTCTGGTTGCCTTTGCCTGCTATTGGTGCTATAATACTCACGCCTTTGTGAACCTGGGGTTCTCAGGCCTTACTATAATTATTTCCGCCCGTTCAGGGTGTTATTAAACCGGCTCGGCCGGGAGTTTGAGGTGCTACCTTGAGAAAATATGTCATTCATGGCGGGAGACCGCTTTATGGCAGAGTAGAGATCAGCGGAGCGAAGAACGCCGCTGTAGGCATTCTACCCGCCGCTTTGATGGTGGAAGGTGCATGCCGTATCGAAAATATCCCCGCAATCAGCGATGTGGACCTTCTCCTGAGCATTATGCAGGATCTCGGTGCCCATGTACGCACCGTTAATCGCACAACCATGGACATAGACTGTACGCACATTTTAGACCAGCAGATCCCATACGAACAAGGAAGAAAAATCAGAGCCAGCTACTATCTCATCGGTGCGCTGCTGGGCCGGTATGGCTGGGCAGAGGTGCCGCTCCCCGGCGGCTGCGACCTGGGCGGCCGTCCCATTGACCTGCATGAAAAAGGACTTACTGCGCTGGGCGCCCAGGTGGAGGTGCACAGCGGCTATGTGTACGCCAGAGCCCCGGAGGGCAGACTCCACGGCGCCCATATCTATCTGGATATCGCCTCCGTGGGCGCCACCATCAACATCATGCTGGCCGCCACCCTGGCCCAGGGCATGACCATCATCGAAAACGCAGCCAAGGAGCCCCACATCGTGGATGTGGCCAACTTCCTGAACTCTATGGGCGCCGACATCACCGGCGCCGGCACAGATGTCATCAAAATCCGGGGCGTGAAGCACCTCCGGGGCGGAGAGTACTCCATCATCCCCGATCAGATTGAGGCAGGTACCTACATGGCCTGCGTGGCCGCCTGCGGCGGCGAGGTGCGCATCTGCAACGTGATCCCCAAGCACATGGAGTGCATCACCGCCAAGCTCCAGGAGATGGGCGTGTCAGTGGAGGAGGATGGGGACACCCTCATCGTCCGCCGCAATGGCCCGCTCCAGCGCACCAACATCAAGACCATGCCGTATCCCGGCTTCCCCACGGACATGCAGCCCCAGATTGCGGCGGTGCTGTCCACCGCCAAGGGCACCTCGGTGCTCACAGAGGGGGTCTGGGGCAACCGGTACCGCTATGTGGAGGAGTTCCGCCGTCTGGGTGCCAGCATCCAGGTGGAGGGCAAGATCGCCATCATCGAAGGGGTGGAGAAGCTCATCGGCGCCCCCATGGAAGCCTGCGACCTTCGCGCCGGCGCCGCCATGGTGATCGCCGGTCTCTCCGCTGAAGGCACCAGCGAGGTGTCCAACATCAAGCACATCGAGCGGGGCTATGAGAACCTCATCGGAAAGCTCAACGGCATCGGGGCAGACATCTGCACGGTAGAGGTGCCGGATGAGGACACTACCTCGGTCCGCAACGTGGGCTGATGGTCTGTTCTATAGAGTATTCCCGACATTTCACCGTTGGATTCCAGTACCGCCGCTGTTCCTGCCGGTTTAACCGGAGCTAGGGACAATCCCTGCAGATCCGTACACGGATCTGCAGCTGCAGCGGCAGGTGTACCGTTTTTCGTCCTGCCAGGGGGCCCGTTTTTTTGCGGGAGGAGAACCCCCTTTGGTGAGTCATGCCGTTTCAGCCTGTGTTTTCTCCACCGGAGGAGAACTGCACCCTGCGGTTTCCGGGCTGAAATCCTCTCCAGAGCGCCCCATGTGTGGTACTCTGGGGGAAGCTCTGTGATAAAGGGGCGCTCTATGCCTCTTATGTATGGCACATCTCTGCTTGAAAACATATACGATCAGCTGGGAAAGGGGCGGTTGTATACCGCTCCTTTTTTGGATGGATCAGAAAATATCAGAAAAGGGGTAGTTCCCCGATACGGAGGGATACATATGCTGCGGATTGCCACACTGGCAAGCGGCTCATCAGGGAATTGTACGGTGGTCTCAGACGGCAGCCGGCACGTTCTCATCGATGCAGGCATCTCCTGCAGGCGGATCCTGGAGGGTCTTACCAACCTGGAGATCAACCCGGTGGACCTCTCCGCAATTCTCATCACCCATGAGCACACAGACCACATCGGCGGGCTCACCAACCTGCTGAAGAAGATTGCAGTGCCCATCTACGCCCCGGAGCCCACTTTGAACGCCATGATGTCCCGGGTGACCAACTTGAAGCGGGACCAGTGCTGGACTTTTGCGCCGGGGGAGTGCTTTGCCCTGGAGGATCTCATCATCGAGACCTTTGCCAACAGCCATGACGCCGCCTCCCCGGTGGGGTATACCATCACCTCGGGAGACCGGAAAATGGGCCTCTGCACCGACACCGGCGTGATCACCCAGGCGGCTTGGAAGGCCATCAAGGGCTGCGGCGTCTTTGTAGGGGAGATGAACCACGACATCCCCATGCTGCAGAAAGGACCCTATCCCGCCATGCTGAAGGCCCGAATTCTGGGAGACAAGGGACACCTCTGCAATGAAGTGGGAGCCCAATTGGCGGTCCATGCGGCGGAATCCGGCTGCAGACATGTGCTGATGGCCCACCTCTCTGAGGAGAACAATACCCCGGAGCTGGCCATGGCGGCTGCCGAGAAGGCCTTCCAGGATGCCGGTGCCGTCCCCGGAGAGGATGTGCTGCTCACCATTGCCCCCCGGCACGCCAGCTCCGGCTGGCTGGAGGTCCCCTCGTGCAATCCGTGACCATCCTCTGCGTGGGGAAGCTGAAGGAGAAGTTCTGGCAGGAGGCCGTGGCAGAGTACGTCAAGCGGCTCAGCGGGTACTGTAAGCTGGAGATTGTGGAGCTGCCCGAGGAGAAGCTGCCGAAAAGCCCCTCCAGCGGCCAGATCCAGGCAGCCCTCGCCAAAGAGGCGGGGCTTATCCGCAGCAAGATCCCGGCGGGGGCATACACCGTGGCCCTCTGCATCGAGGGAAAAGAGCGCTCCAGTGAAGAGCTGGCATCCATGCTGCAGGCGCAGACCATGCAGGCGGACCCCAAGGTGGCCTTTCTCATCGGCGGCAGCTATGGGCTGGACGCCGGGCTGAAGCGGGAGTGCCGGGAGCGGCTCTCCATGTCTCCCATGACATTTCCCCACCACCTGGCCCGGGTGATGCTGCTGGAGCAGGTCTACCGGGCGTACAAGATCCAAGAGGGATCGGAATACCACAAGTGACTATTTCTTGAGACAGAGAGGTGCCTTATGACCAACCAGGAATACCGCAATCTGCTGGAGAAGCAGTGGGAAGACCTCATCCGCCAGAGAGGCCAGAAGAGCAGAAAGATAATCCAGGAGGAGGGGGCTCGGGCCTTTGCCAAGCTGCTGCACCTGGGATACGATGAGGCCCTGCTGATCCCCACTATGGTGCAGCAACCTGTCCCAGGACAGATGGTTATGGCCTACCAGGGGAGCTGGGACAACCGGACCTTTCTCCTCTTCACCGGCAAGAAGCACGCCGGGTTTTACGCCATGAACTACGGCGAGTTTGACATCCGCACCATGATCCAGAACATGTACTACAAGCCCCAGATCAAGCGGCTCACCATCAACCCGGAGGACACGAGCGGCATCTCGATCACCATCACCCGGGAGCTGCTCTTCTCCCTCTCGGAGGGGAGAATCTATCCCAAGCCCAAGGGATTTGTGCCGGCAAGGCCGTACTGAACCAGGAAATCAGCTGCAGACAGCAGTTTCCCATGTTACAAGCCGTCCCAGAGACGCCCAGAGAACCACAGAAAGGACAGAGACACAGATGAAACGCCCCTTTCTCACTTTGGCCCAGGCCAAGGAGATCATCAAGACATATCCCACCCCCTTCCACATCTATGATGAGGCGGGGATCCGTCGCACCGCCAGAGCCCTGAAGAGCGCCTTCGCCTGGAATCCCGGCTTCCGGGAGTACTTCGCCGTAAAGGCCACCCCCACCCCCGGCATTCTGAAGGTCCTCCAAGAGGAGGGCTGCGGCACAGACTGCTCCTCCCTCACCGAACTGATGCTGGCAGACCGCTGCGGCTTCTCCGGCCACGACATCATGTTCTCCTCCAATGAGACGCCGGCAAAGGAGTTCCAGCTGGCGGATCAGCTGGGCGCCATCATCAACCTGGACGATTTCACCCATGTGGACTTCCTGGAGAAGACCCTGGGCCATGTGCCTGAGCTGGTGTGCTGCCGGTACAACCCCGGCGGGGTCTTCCAACTGGGGGAGAGCGAAGAGGGCTTCCAGGTGATGGACAACCCCGGCGAGGCCAAGTACGGCATGACCCGCACCCAACTGGAAGAGGCCTTTGTCCGCCTCAAAGAAATGGGCGCCAAGCGCTTTGGCATCCACGCCTTCCTGGCATCCAACACCATCTCCAACGCATATTATCCTGCATTGGCCCGGATTCTCTTTACTACCGCAGTGGAGATCGCCCAGAAGACCGGCTGCTCCATCGCCTTTATCAACCTATCCGGCGGCGTGGGCATCCCGTACCACCCGGAGCAGCAGGCCAACGACATCGCTGTGATCGGCGAGGGCGTGCGCCAGGCCTTTGAGGAGATCATGGTGCCTGCAGGTCTCGGCGATGCGGCCATTTTCACGGAGCTGGGCCGGTTCATGCTGGGCCCCAACGGCCTTCTCATCACCACTGCTGTCCACGAGAAGCACATCTACAAGGAGTATATCGGGGTGGACGCCTGCGCGGCCAACCTGATGCGTCCTGCCATCTACGGCGCCTACCACCATATCACGGTGCTGGGCAGGGAGGAGGAGCCGGCAGACCATGTCTACGATGTGGTGGGCTCCCTCTGTGAGAACTCGGACAAGTTCGCCATCAACCGGCCGCTGCCGGAGATCCATATGGGGGACATCCTGGCCATCCACGACACCGGCGCCCACGGCTTCTCCATGGGCTACAACTACAACGGCAAGCTCCGCTCCGCCGAACTGCTGCTGCGGGAAGACGGCAGCGTGAAGCTCATCCGCCGGGCGGAGACCCCGGAGGACTACTTTGCCACCATCGTCTGGGACTGATGGACCAGGGCTTTTCCCAACGGGTGCTGGCGGAAGTGCGGCGTATCCCCCGGGGACAGGTGGCCACCTACGGCCAGCTGGCCCTGCGGGTGGGCGCACCCCGGGCATCCCGGGTGGTGGGAACGGTATTGTCCGGGTGCAAGGACCCCACCGTGCCCTGCCACCGGGTGGTGGACCGCTTCGGCGGCACGAAAACCGCCTTTGACACCTACGCCCCGGGCACCCAGCGGGCCCTTCTGGAGGCGGAGGGCGTGACCTTCACCTTGGACGGCAGGGTGGACCTGGAACGCCACCTCTGGAAGCCGGAGGACACGCCTCAGACCTTTGATCCATAACGATCTGCATCTGCCGCTTCTCCCAAGCGGCAGATGCATTGCCAATGTTGAAGACTGTGAGGGCAAAGCATGCTACCGAATTTGACCAGCCTGCTGGGCCGGTTCACCGATGTCTCCTCCACCAGCGAGAAGCGGCGAAACTGGGCCAGTCTGGTAAGGGATCTGAATATTCGCCAGAGCGGGAGAACCACCTGGATCCACGGCACCGTAGTGCTCTATGACGCGGATATGGCCTCCATCCAAGTGTCCGGTACCGGCAGCGACCTCAAGACGGTGGCCTCCTGTACCTGCGCCCAGGGGGCTCGCACTGGCAAGTGCGAGCACATCGCCGCGGTGCTGTATGCCGCCTGCATGGAGATCCAGAAAGGGCAGGACCGCCCCAGTCAGCCGGAGACAGAGAGCGACCTTCTGGTGAAAGACGTGATCTTCGACTACGTGAATCACGCCAGGGGAGTGGAAGGTGCCCTGCAGCTAGAGGCTATGCTCCACTTCAAGCCGGAGGAGTATCCGGTGCTCTCCCTGGAGGTGGGGCGGGAAGGTGCGCTGTCTCCCGTACCCAATGTGCAGCAGTTCCTGGCCAAACTGGACGATCGGGGAAGCATCTCCCTGGATAAGATCACCACCCTGTCCCTCAAAATGGAGAGCTTTGCCCCCTGGGCACAGTCTCTCCTCCGCTACCTCACAGACTATATGCTGGGCACCGCCCTCCGGCAGGATTCCCCCACCGTAGAGCGGGGGAAGATGCTGCCGCAGCGAGACAGGCCGCCTATGCGCAGCGCCGTCTCCCTCACCGGCGGCGCCTTTGACCGCCTCTTTGACATTCTGAAAGACATCCCGGACATCCTGGACCAGAACGGCAGGCCTGTGGAGATGGTGGAGGGGAACCCCGAGACCACTCTCCGGCTCCGCAATGAGGAGGCCGGCTGCTGGCTGGACGTGGACACCCCGGAGTTCCAGTTCTTCGGAAACCGCTCCTGCACCTATGCCAGGACCAAAGGAAAGCTCTATCGTGTGACGGCGGACTACGCCAACACGGTGGCCCCCTTTCTCCGCAGCGGCAAGAGGTCCATCTGGATTGCCGGCTGTGACCTGCCCATCCTCTGCAACCGGATATTACCGGCCCTCCGCCGCTCCGCCACCCTGGAGGACCCGGGGGACCTGCTGGGTCAGTTCAAGCCCCAGGAGTGCGTGGCTCTCTTCTACCTGGACCTGCGCCCCGAGGACAATGTGCTCACCCTGGAGCTGAAGTTCCGCTATGGGGAGATTGTGGTCTCCTCCGATGCCTGGGATACCACCCGCGGCATACACCGGGACGGATACCAGGAAGGGGAGATCCGCACGCTGGTGCAGAGTCTCTTTCCCTCCGGCATCCAGGAGAACAAGTACCTGCTCAAGGGCGATGATGCCATCTTCGACATGCTCAGCGGGAAGCTGGACATGCTCCGGGAGCGGGGCGAGGTGTTCGTCTCAGACCGGCTCCGCTGGCGGGTGGGCAGTACCACCACCAAACTGGGGGTCCGGGTGCAGGGCGGCAACCTGATCCTGGACATCGACACCGGCGAGTTCCCCGTCGAGGAGATGGAGGAGCTCTATCAGAGCCTGCTGCAGCGCCGCCGCTTCTACCGCCTGCGGGACGGTCGCTATCTGGTGCTCAGCGACGATGCCGCCAAGGCCTACGGCACCCTGGCGGAGATGACCCACCTGCTGCGGCTGCCTCTGGACAGCTTGAAGCAGGGGGAGGTGGAGGTACCCGCCTTCCGCGCCCTCTACCTGGAGAGCCTGGCGGAGTCTGCAAACCTGGACGTGGTCCGGGACAACCAGTTCCGGGAGATGATCCACCGCTTCCGCAGCATGGAAGAGGACCCGGTCCCGGTGCCGGAGTGTATGGAGTCTGTGCTGAGGCCCTACCAGAGAACCGGCTTCCAGTGGCTGAAAACGTTGGAAAGTGTGAATTTCGGCGGGATCCTGGCCGACGAGATGGGCCTTGGCAAGACCATCGAGATGATCTCCTACTTCTGCACGGTGCCCTACGCGGTGACAGGGAAACCCAGTCTCGTGATCTGTCCCACCTCGCTGATCTTGAACTGGGCGGACGAATTTGCTCGATTCGCCCCCCATCTCCATGTGCTCACGGTCTTGGGCAATGCCGGAGAGCGGATGGTAAAGATCCGCAACGGCGGCCAGATGGATGTCTGGGTGACCTCCTATGAGCTGCTCCGGCAGGATGTGGAGACCTACGCCAAGCTGGACTTCTACTGCTGTGTGCTGGACGAGGCCCAATATGTGAAAAACCGCTCCACGCTGGCCTCCAACGCCGTGAAGCGGATCCGCTGCACCCAGCGGTTTGTGATGACCGGCACTCCTATCGAGAACCGGCTCAGCGAGCTCTGGAACCTCTTTGACTACCTGATGCCCGGCTATCTCTTCACCCACGGGGTCTTCGTGGAGAAGTTGGAGAAGCCGGTGCTCCGCAGCGGCGATGCCGATGCGGCCATGCAGCTGCGCCGGATGGTGCAGCCCTTCATGCTCCGCCGGCTGAAAAAGGACGTGCTGCCGGAACTGCCCCCGAAGATCGAACACATCCACCGGATCGCCCTCAGCGAAGAGGAGCGGAAGGTGTATATCTCCACCGCCGTAGATGCCAAACGGCGGCTCAACGAGTCTCACGGCGGTACTGGCAAGGTGGACGTGCTGGCGGCTCTGATGCGGCTCCGGCAGGTGTGCTGCTCACCGCTGCTGGCCTATGAGAACTACGCCGGGCCGAACAGTAAGATGGATGCGTGCTTTGAATTGTGCTCTGGCATGGTGGAAAACGGACACCAGATCCTGCTGTTCTCGCAGTTCACCAGCATGCTGGACCTGCTGCGAAACCGCCTGGAATCTGCCGGAATGAAAACCTACACCCTGGAGGGCTCTACCTCCAAGGAGATGCGGGCCAAGCTGGTCCGGCAGTTCAACGAAGGCGGGGCCAACGTGTTTCTGATCTCCCTGAAGGCCGGCGGTACCGGACTGAACCTCACCGCAGCCGATGTGGTGATCCACTATGACCCCTGGTGGAACACCGCTGCCCAGGAGCAGGCCACAGACCGGGCCCATCGCATCGGGCAGCAATCTGCCGTGCAGGTGTACAAGCTGATCTGCCAGAACAGCCTGGAGGAACAGATCATGGAGCTGCAGCAGAGAAAGGCGGCCCTTATGGACACGGTGTCCTCCACCCCAGAGGAGAGCCTGGCCTCCATGTCCAGGGAAGAACTGCTGGCGCTGCTGGGCTGATCAATACAAAAAAACAAGACAGGATGCCGTTCTTGCACGGTGTCCTGTCTTGCTCTATTTTGGAATGTATGAAGAAGATGGGCCGGTTAGATGTCTACCAGATCGGACGCATACTCGTCTGAGTCTTCCACAATCTCCAGGCCCAATTTGTCCAGGTCCTTCCAGAGATCCGTCACCGCATTAGACTCATACATCCCCATATCGGGTTTGTAGTATGTGTCGTCTATAGCGAACTCATGCAGATCGCTGTTCAGTTTAGCGGCAATCTTGCCGTGCATGTGGTCCCAGATGGCCTCTGCATCGGCACCGGGGTTGCTCTCCAGAAAATCCGCAACGGTCTGGCGTGCCAGTTCCTTGTCTTCAACTATGATATCAGCGGAGATAGCGGCGGTGCATTTCATGCTGTAGTAATCTCCCGGCCAGATGGCCTCGCCTTTCCAGTCCAGCTTCCAGGTACCTTCGCAGAAGGCAGGAAAGTGATCCACGTACTGCACATCTGAGGCCGGTTTCGGAGCAGGGGAGTACATTTTGAGATACAGGGTGGCCAGGGAATCCGCCGGTTTGCGCTTCAGGCAGCACTCTTGCTGGATGACTTTGGACAGTTCCTCTTGAGATGCACAGTTCGTCAGCTTCGGGATGCTGGCAGCCAATGTGAGGAGGATAAGACGGGCCTTTTTGGGGTCTGCCCCTTTCTCCAGCAGCGTCTGATAGGTGAGATAGGGCTCTTTCTCAGGATACGCTGGGCCCTTTTCGTTGATGATGGCCAGCAGCATGTCCAGAATCTCTTTCATAATAGATCACTCGCTTTTCCCGGGGCTCTTACCAGCGCTGCCCTCTGTTTGGGATGTAGTCTCCGGAATCCGCCTCGTATTCGGCCGTATCTTCTACGATCTGAAGTCCCTTCTTTTTGCATCGATCCTCGAGGTAGGTGTTATCCCAGAACTCCTCCATGTAGGGCTCGTAGAACTCCTCGGCCGTGACGTAGTATTCCAGTTCTTCATCCAGGGGATCCACCAGTTTGTCCGAGAGATCATCCCAAATGTCCTCTGCCTCCACAAAGGGGTTGTCCTTGAGCAGGCCTGCCGCGGCCTCGTGGGCCAGTTCTTTGTCTACAACCACAACATCCGCAACGATAGAGGCGGAGCAGTCCATGTGGACGCTTCTGCCTCGCCAGGTAGACGCGCCTTCCCAATCCAGCTGCCAGGTACCCTTGCAGAAGGCGCGGAACCCCTCTTCTTTCTTCTCGTCCCAGGACGCCTTCTGAGAGGTGGAGTACAGCTTGGTGTACATGGTGGCCAACGATTCTGCCGGTTTGCTCTTCAGGAAACATTCCTTCTGAATGGCCTGGACCAGATCCTCTTTGGTTGCCTTTCTGGCTATCTCCGGGATGCCGGCCAGCAATGTGAGGAGAACAAGGCGGGCTTTCTTGGCGTCTGCACCTCTGCTGATCAGTGCTGTGTAGGTGGGAAACGGGTTCTTTTCCGGATACTCCGGGCCTTGCTCTGCGATGATGCCCAACAGGGTGTCCAAGGTCTCTTTCATATTGCAGTACCTGCTTTCTTGATGGAATGAGAGGCTTTGCGCTTATATCGGCAGACAGCACTCTGCTGCAGGATGGATAATCGCAACTCCAAAAGCTGGACCCATGGGTCTGACTTTGCTTCAGATTACCACCTGCGGCGGGGGTTGTCCGGTTCGTATTCTCCGGTTTCAATGTGGTATGCGTCCGTGTTCTCCATGATGGCAAGACCCACCATGCTGTTCCAATCCGGCAATTCTACTTCATCCCAGTAGTTGTCCATATAGGGCGGCGTGTAGATGTCGCAGTCTACAAAGCCATCCAGAGCATCCTGTAAAGCGGTGGAAATGAGGCCTGATATGTGATGCCAGATGACGTCCACATCAGCAAACGGGCTTTTGCTGAGAAGATCTGCGGCAGCTTTGCGAACGGCTTCTTCCTCCACTACCTCAAATTCTGCTGCAAAGGATGCATAGCTGTCTTGATGGACACCGTCCCCATGCCAGGTCCCTTCTCCGTCCCATTCAAACTTCCAGGTGCGGCTGCAAAAGGCACGGAAGCCCGCCTCTTCCTGGTTCGCCCAAGAGGCTTCCTGAGCAGGGGAGTACAACTTGGTGTACATAGTGGCCAGGGATTCCGCCGGCTTGCTCTTCAGAAGGCACTCTTTCTGAATGATTTGGGCAAGATCCTCGGGAGGCATCTCTTTCGCCATCTTCGGGATACCGGCTTCCAATGTGAGGAAAATGAGGCGGGCTTTTCTGGGGTCTGCTCCTCTCTGCAGCAGCGTCTGGTAGGTGGAATATGGGTTCTTCTCCGGGTAGTCCGGACCATTTTCAGCGATGATGACCAGCAGCATGTCCAAGATCTCTTTCAAAACACAAGCCCTCACTTTCTTTCACAGGTCTATGCACCCGAAAGTCCGACCCATGGGTCTGACTTTCGGGCAGGATCCCCTACCAATAGCGGTCGTTGTCCGGAATGAAGTCGCTGGAATAGGCCTCACATTCCTCCGAATCTATTATAATCTCAAGTCCCAACTTGCTGCAGATTTCAGATAGGTCTATGTTTCCCCAGAAATCGTCCATACATGGCTCGTAATATTCATCTTCTGTAACGTAGTATTTCAACTCTTTGTCTAAGGCGGCGGAGAGTTTGTCCGAGAAGCGCTTCCAAATGGCCTCAGCATCCGCGAAAGGATTCTTCTTCAGCAGATCCTCTACGGTCTTGTGGGCTACTTCAGCATCAGCAATCACCACAGCTGCCGTGACAGATGCAGAGCAGTCCATGTGGACGCCGCCACCCTCCCAGGTGGATTCGCCCTCCCAGTCCAGGCTCCAGGTGCCTTCGCAGAACTTGCGGAACCCTTCTTCCTTCTTCTCCTCCCAGGATGCCGTTTGAGATGCGGAGTACAGCCTGGTGTACATGGCGGCCAACGATTCCGCTGGCTTGCTCTTCAGACAGCATTCCTTTTGAATGGCCTCTGCCAGTTCCTCTTTGGTTGCTTTCTTGGCCATCTCCGGGATTCCTGCCAACAGGGTGAGGAGAACAAGGCGGGCTTTCTTGGGTTCTGCGCCTTTCTTCAGCATGGCGGTGTAGGTGGGAAATGGGTTTTTCTCCGGATACTCCGGGCCTTGCTCAGCAATGATGGCCAACAGGATGTCCAAGGTCTCTTTCATATTGCAGTACCTGCTTTCTGGATGGATTGAGTGTTTTCTTTGCTATGAAATAGCGCTGATGCTTCAGACCATAGCAAATCGCTCCTTCAAAAGTTGGACCCAAGGGTCTGATTTTTGAGCGGAGCAGTGGTCAAGGTTAGTCATCGTCATCATCATAAGGGTAATAGACGTCAGATGCGTCATACGAGTCTGTGCCATTGATGATCTCAAGGCCATAGTAGGGATAATCGGGCATTTCAGTACTCTCCCAATATAGCTCCATATAAGGTGAGAAACGCACGTCCGCATTGACATAGTCATCGAAATCTGCGTCAAGAGCCGCAGTGAGTCGTGCAGAGATGAACTTCCAGATGGTCTCCGCATCGGCGAAGGGATTCTTGCTCAGAAGATCTTCAACAGCATCGTGAGTCAGTTCTTCATCCACAACCATGAACTCAGCTGAAAAGGATGCTGTATACTCTGAGTCGTGGTGGCTAAGCTCACCGCCCTGAGGAATCCAGTCAGGGTCGCCATTCCAAGTAGAATTGCCATTCCACTTGTACTTCCAGGTGCGGCCGCAGAAGTCCCGAAAACCGGCTTCATTTTGTTCCTCCCAGTTCGCCTTCTGAGCAGGGGAGTACAGCTTGGTGTACAAGGTGGCCAGAGATTCTGCCGGCTTGCTCTTCAGGCAAAACTCTCTCTGAATGGTCTCTACAAGTTCCTCTTGGGAGGCCACCTTAGCGATTTGCGGTATCCCAGCCAATATGGTGAGGTGGAGGAGCCTGGCCTTCCTGGGATCTGCGCCTTTCTCCAGCATAGTGAGATAGGTGGGATAGGGATTGTTCACCGGGTAGTCCGGGCCTTCCTTAGCGATGATATCCAGCAGGATGTTCAGGATCTCTTGCATGATGGGGTCCTCCACGATTCATTGGAATATGAGAGGCTTGTCCGGCAGCAGGCGGCTTTTGTATGCTGTCTGGCAATTTCCATCCTACCGCGTATGCATGAAAAAAGCAAGACCAATCCAAGCCTTGCTAGAGAGATTTAGAGGAAGATTCGGTTGTGCACCGTGGACCTGCCCGATACTGTCTCATGCTGTATCTCAACTGCAGACAGGGCAGGTGAGGGCAGAGATGTTTGATGCTGTGTCGAATGCCCCAAAATGTAAAATGAAGGAAGACGAAATTTTCTGTGAAACCTCTTGACAATTCGTCGGGAACCACCTAAAATGAGCCCTGCAGCGGGTGTCTGCTGCAAATATACGCGCCTGTGATGGAATTGGTAGACATGCGAGATTTAGGTTCTCGTGCTGAGAGGCGTGCGGGTTCGAGTCCCTTCAGGCGCATATTCCCAGGATGCTTTCAAGCGTCCTGGGATTTTTCTTGCTGTATTTCGATGGTAGTACAGTCAGACAGATGTACAATGGCAGAGCCAACGGTGGCTGAAGCATGGCGGATTCTTCAGTCAAAAGTCATCAGGGTATAAAATGCCCCCCTAGATTTCACATGGACCGGCTCGCTGCGCATCGAGCCGCAGAGGTGTGGGGGGTCCGTGCAGACAGTATACTACAGGATAGTGCCATGGCTCAATTGGCAGCCGTTCCAAAAGTACAAGGATTAAGCATTCTATTGTAGCTGTATTTTTCATATCTTCGAAGGCATATGTTCCAAGGCCTGGAGCATATCTCTCTTGAAGATACCACAAAACAGGGAAGATAGAAAATGCCCCCCATGGGACACATGAACCAGTTCGCTGCGCATCGAACTGCAGAGGTGTTGGGGGGTCCATGAGACAATTATACTACATCGGAGAGGCGCAGATCTATCGGCAATCGCACCAAAAATATAAGGATTAACTATTTTACTTAGACAAACTTGTTCTTCGCATGGCTCCAGAGAGCGTGTGAACCAGCACAGGTGAGCTGTCTTACCGGCGGGACACTGCACTAGCGCGGCTTCAATGCCCTTTAAGCACTTGTTCTCAGGATGTTTTCGGGTATTCTGAGATTCATCTTATATTGAAGGCAAAATGGGCAACAATACCAAGGAATAAACATAATATTACTTTTGGACAAGAGAAGCCCCCCCATGGGACACATGGACCAACTCGTTGCGCACCGAGTTGCAGAGGTGTGGGGGGTTCGCATCCTCATTTTATAACAAGTAAGGTGGAAGGTCAATTGTGAGATCTTACAAAATCCACTGATTCGATTTGGACATATTGACTGAGCAATGGGCTGGTGTCAGGGAAAAGCGCGGGGAGAATTTGTGAGTACTGGCTTAGCTAGTTGTGGAGATCATCGAGCCAGTTTTGTGGGAATCCAATGTGAGAAAGAGTGATGTCTTTCTTGTAAGATTCCACCAAAGTAGCAATGGGGAGGAAGGCTTCGATATTCCATAGGTCTTTCTGGGGATAAAGTATTTTCAAGACACATATGGCATCATACAGAGTGTTGCTCAAAACCTGGGTTTTGGTTGCACCAAGAGGAACGCTCAAACGGGACCTGAAGTAGAGCCGGGATGCATGGGCACAGTCATTCCGCAGATCGTTGCAGCACTTTAACCAGCTGCGTAATTGGGTAGGTGTTCCATTATACATATTTTGGGCAAGCTGCTTCTGATCCTGGGCATTAAGGCTGGAGTAAAACATGGTTAGTGTTCCAAATGTAACTAATCCGAACAATGACCAGATTGGTATTACACCACCATATGTGCTGTTGTGATGCTGAACTACTGGGTCAGTAATGCGATTTCTAATAGATTCATTTACTCTTTGCAAAAAGATAGCATGGTTACGGGAGTTGCCAAAGTAGCTAACGTCAAGGTAGCCTGCCGGTCCATATTTGCCTCCGTGAAAGTTGGCAAATTCACTGCGCAGATACAGTTCGATTTTCTCAATGATCTTGAACAGGATGTTCCGCATCTTCTGATCGAATTCGAAGATAGAATAAACCTTTTCAAAGGTGGTACCAGGGGAGTAGGTGCCACCTTTTTGCCGAAACGGAAGAAAGTAAGCACTGAGATGGTAATAAGTGACTTGTTTTAAAACCATTTCAGCGAAAGCGGGGTCGGTAATAACACAGTTCCTAGACTTCAGTTTTTGAATCTGCTGCTGAACTGTTGTGAACGGTTTTAACGGAGCAGGGAGCACGGCTGGGGAGTTGACACCGGCGGTGGTAGGTTGTGTGGACGAAGAAGTGGAACTGGAAGTGGCAGATTGCGTGGACGAAGAAGGAGAAACGGAAGGGGCAGACTGCGTGTTTGGAGAAGCGGAACCTGAGTTAACAGGTTTTGCGGATGAAGGAGGGATAGTAACAGCCATAAGATCACCATAAAAGTAAGAGTGCTTTCCCTGCAGAATGGAAACGCCTGAACTCAGAATGCCAAAAAACATGAACATCCGGAATTTATGGAGACATTATACTCCTTGCTTCGACATAGGTCAATTGTGATATTTGCCTAATTTTTAAGGCGAAATTTGTCGAAAACGATGAGGGTAATTTATTATATTGCTAATTATAAATAGATTAGTTGTGCATTTTTACTGCTAGTATTAAAAAGTTAACTTCCAGATGTATAAATCACAGAACGCTGGAATCAATGCGTGTAAGGCACAGATGACAAGATACATTCAAAATAGTAACAACATAATTGAATATACTATCATACAATCCAGATGAAAAATACATGCGACATGCCTTCTTAAGAAGTTGGTAGGTCAGCTGCAGCAAGTGTCGAACTCTTCGTACACATAAGCCAAGATGAAGTGTTGCTATTTTCGACAGGAAGATAACTCCAGCTCTAACAAGAACTGACATTGGCAGACTTTCAAAAAAGGAGGCATTAACTATCTTACTGGTTCACAACACAACGCATGCTTCTATCATTTCCATAAAAACAGAAAAATGAATAAAAACGTCCCCCCTGGGCCACATGAGTCAGATCACTGTGCACGCGATCTATCAGAGGTGCGGGGGGTCCTAACGTTGTCATTGTACAACATAGTGCGGCCTTGGTCAACTGTCAACCTGCACAAAAACGCAGGAACCCATCTGTTGAAATCGACGATCCATCATCGCATTTTCATACAGAGAAGGATTAGACAGCAATTGTACAAAATCTAACTGGATATGCCTTGCCGAAGTATGGGGAAAATCAATTAAGAGCTGAATTGAAAACTTTATTTCCGGTTTCCCTCGGAAACCGGAAGTTACCTGGAATTTGCCTGGAAATGTTTCTGAA
>CANQII010000024.1 GCA_947623875.1 uncultured Oscillospiraceae bacterium | reverse complement strand
GAGCACTACCACCTGCCCATCATCACCGTCATCTTCGACAACCGCACCCTGGGCATGGTCCGCCAGTGGCAGAACCTGATCTACGGCAAGCGCTTCTCCCAGACCACCCTGGACCGGGGTCCTGACTTCGTGAAGCTGGCAGAGGCCTATGGCCTCAAGGGCTTCCGGGCCACCAACCAGCCGGAGTTTGAAGAGGCCTTCAAGCAGGCACTGGCCGCCGGCTGCGGCTGCGTCATCGACGCCGCCATCGACATCGACGCCATGGTGCACCCCATGGTAGGCGGCGGCACCCCCGTCACCGATTTCCTGCTGCACTGAGAGGAGGGAGACTATGAACACCGTTATCAAACGTCACACACTGTCCGTTCTGGTAGAGAATGCCGCCGGCGTGCTGAGCCAGGTCTCCCGCCTGTTCTCCCGCAAAGGATACAACATCGAGTCCCTGGCGGTGGGCACCACCGATGACCCTGAGGTCTCCCGTATCACCATCGAGGTGCTCTGCGGAGACCAGCAGATCGAGCAGATCATCAACCAGCTGCGCAAGCAGATCTCTGTGTACTCCGTCCGCCTCCTCCCCCCTGCCTCCTCCATCCGCAGAGAGCTCTGCCTCATCAAGGTGAAGGCGGAAGACCGAGAAGTGCGCAACGAGGTCATCCAGATCGCCAACATCTTCCGGGCCAACATCATCGATGTTTCCCCCAAGAGCCTGACATTGGCCGTCATCGGGCAGGAGTCCAAGGACGACGCCCTGGAGGGCCTGCTCAGCGAGTTCGGCATCCTGGAGCTGGTCCGCACCGGCATGGTGGCTCTGGAGCGCGGCGAGGCCACCATCAGCAACAACGCCAACAACAAGGAGACCGGCGAGTTCGACCTGGGCAAGAACATCCTCTGATCTCCACCTATCCATTCACGTTCCCCCATTCCAAATAGAATGATAACTTGTAAGGAGTGTATCAATCATGGCAAAGATGTATTATGAGAAGGACTGCGACCTCCGCTACCTGGACGGCAAGAAGATCGCAATCATCGGCTACGGCTCTCAGGGCCACGCCCATGCGCTGAACCTGAAGGATTCCGGCTGCGATGTGTGTGTCGGTCTCCGCAAGGGCTCCAAGAACTGGGCTGTCGCCGAGAACGCTGGTCTCACTGTGAAGACCATCGAAGAGGCCGCCGACTGGGCAGACATCGTCATGATCCTCATCAACGATGAGGTCCAGGCCGATGTCTACAAGAAGTCCATCGCCCCCTATATGACCGAGGGCAAGGCCCTGGCATTCGCCCACGGCTTCAATATCCGCTATCAGCAGATCGTCCCGCCCGCAGGCGTGGACGTGTTCATGGCAGCCCCCAAGGGCCCCGGCCACACCGTGCGTTCCACCTACGTCAACGGCAAGGGCGTTCCGTGCCTCGTTGCAGTGGAGCAGGACGCCACCGGCCGTGCATGGCAGATCGCTCTCGCTTACATCGCCGGCATCGGCGGTGCCCGCGCTGGCGTCATGGAGACCACCTTCCACGATGAGACTGAGACGGACCTCTTCGGCGAGCAGGCAGTCCTCTGCGGCGGTGTCGTAGAGCTGATGAAGTGCGGCTTCGAGACCCTGGTAGAGGCCGGCTACGAGCCCGAGAACGCCTACTTCGAGTGCATCCACGAGATGAAGCTCATCATCGACCTCATCAACAAGGGCGGCGTGGCCGCTATGAACTACTCCATCTCGGACACCGCTGAGTTCGGCGAGTATGTCTCCGGCCCCCGCATCCTGCCCTATGAGGAGACCAAGGCCCGCATGAAGGCCGTCCTCACCGACATCCAGGACGGCACCTTCGCCGGCCGCTGGATCGCCGAGAACAAGAGCATGGGCCGCACCTTCTTCAACAGCAAGCGTGCCGCTCTGGCCAAGCACCAGATGGAGATCGTGGGCGAAGAGCTCCGCCGCAACATGATCTGGGGCGGCGACAAGGATCTGGACACCGCCTCCAACTGAGTCCAACCGCGGCTGTCTGCAGGACTCCGCCCCCCTGCGCAGTCCTCCATAACCGCACCATTCTGGGGCCCCCGGCAGCCGCCGGGGGCCCCTTATTTTGAATCCTACACATCTCGGGAGGTAACACCATGCGCTCTGACATCGCCAAGAAAGGCATTCCCGCAGCCCCCAACCGCTCCCTGTTCTACGCCCTGGGCTACACGAAAGAGGAACTGGAGCGGCCCCTCATCGGTATCGTAAGCTCTTATAACGAGATCATCCCCGGCCACATGAACCTGGACAAGATCGCCGAGGCGGTCAAGGCCGGCGTTCTGGCAGCCGGCGGCACCCCCATCGTGTTCCCCGCCATCGCCGTCTGCGACGGCATCGCCATGGGCCACATCGGCATGAAGTACTCCCTGGTCACCCGGGACCTGATTGCAGACTCCACCGAGGCTATGGCCATGGCCCATCAGTTCGACGGCCTTGTCATGATCCCCAACTGCGACAAGAACGTGCCCGGCCTTCTCATGGCAGCGGCCCGGGTAAACATTCCCACCATCTTCGTCTCCGGCGGTCCTATGCTGGCCGGCAAGCTCACAGACGGCCGCCGCACTTGTCTCAGCCACATGTTTGAGGCTGTGGGTTCCTATTATGCTGGCAAACTGGACGAGGCCGGCGTGGAGGAGTATGAGAACAACGCATGTCCCACCTGCGGTTCCTGCTCCGGCATGTACACCGCCAACTCCATGAACTGCCTCACCGAGGCCATCGGCATGGGTCTCCGGGGCAACGGCACCATTCCTGCAGTCTATTCCGCCCGTCTCCGCCTTGCCAAGCACGCCGGCATGCAGGTCATGGACCTGGTCCGCAAGAACATCCGTCCCCGGGACATCATGACACCTGCCGCCTTCCACAACGCCGAGACCGTGGATATGGCTCTCGGCTGCTCCACCAACACCATGCTCCACCTGCCCGCCATCGCCCACGAGTGCGGCATCGAGCTGGATCTGGACATGTCCAATGAGATCAGCGCCAAGACCCCGAATCTCTGCCACCTGGCCCCCGCCGGAGACACCTTCATGGAGGATCTGGAGCAGGCCGGCGGCGTATATGCCGTCATGGCAGAGCTCACCAAGAAGAACCTTCTGGACACCAGCGTGCTCACCGTAACCGGCAAGACCATGGGTGAGAACCTGCAGGGTGTTGTGAACCGCGATCCCAGCATCATCCGCCCCATAGACAACCCGTACTCTGCAGACGGCGGCATTGCTGTTCTGAAGGGCAACCTGGCCCCGGAAGGCTGCGTGGTAAAGCGCTCCGCAGTGGCTCCTGAGATGATGGTCCACGAGGGTCCCGCCCGTGTCTTCGACTCCGAGGAAGACGCCATTGCAGCCATCTATGCCGGCAAGATCGTGGCCGGTGACGTGGTGGTGATCCGGTATGAAGGCCCCAAGGGCGGCCCCGGCATGCGGGAGATGCTGAATCCCACCTCCGCTATCGTGGGCATGGGCCTCGGCAGCAGCGTGGCTCTCATCACAGACGGCCGCTTCTCCGGCGCCACCCGGGGTGCCTCCATCGGCCATGTGTGCCCTGAGGCCGCTCAAGGCGGCCCCATCGCCTTCGTGGAAGAGGGAGACCATATCGCCATCGACATCCAGGCCAACACCATCACCCTGAAGGTGGACGAGGACACTCTGGCTGCCCGCAAGGCCGCCTGGGTCTGCCCCGAGCCCAAGATCAAGACCGGGTATCTCGCCCGCTACGCCAAGCAGGTGACCTCTGCCGCCCGCGGCGCTGTGCTGGAGTAAGCCAGGACACAAGTTCATCCTTTCCTAATGCGGCCGTCTCCCCACCGGGAGGCGGCCGCTGTTTTCTTATCCGCAGTCTGCATAAGCCGAGGCCTGGGTGTTCCAGAGGGAGGCATACAGCCCGTTTGCCTTCAGAAGCTCGGCATGGGTGCCGTCCTCCACGATCTTCCCCTGCTGCAGCACCAGGATCCGATCCGCCAGCAGCACCGCCCCCAACCTGTGGGTAACGATGATCCCGGTCTTCCCCTGGAGCTCCCGGAAGAAGGCATCGTACAGAGCCTTTTCCCGGAGGGGATCGATGGCGGAGGTGGGCTCATCCAGCACGACGAAATCGCTGTCCTTGTAGAAGCTGCGGGCACAGGAGAGCTGCTGCCACTGTCCGCCGGAGAGCTCTCTGCCGCCGAATTCCTTGCCCAATGGGGTATCTCGGGTGATCTCCCCCTCCGGGAAGATCGCCTGGATGGCGTCATCTATCCCGGTGCTGTCCCCCTTGGAGAAGTCCCCGATGGCAATATTGTCTCCCACGCTGAGCTGATAGCGGCAGAATGTCTGGGAGAGGGCAGACTGTCGCTTGTGCAGGGCTGTCTCCTGGATCTCTGAGATGTCTCGGCCATCATACAGAACGGCACCGGAGGATGGCTGATACAGCCCCAGCAGCACATTCATCAGGGTGGACTTCCCCGCTCCGTTCTCCCCCACCACCGCCACTACCTCTCCCCTCTTGAGGGTGATGCTCACCCCGTCCAGGGCGTTAGACCTCTGGTTAGGATAGGCAAAGGAGACATTCTCCAGGGTTATCGAGTCATCAAAGGAGCAGTCCTCGGACGTGCCGCCCCGCTCCGGCATGTTCCAGTACCGGAAGTACGGCTGGACCATCTGCCGGAACTGCACCGCATTCCCCACCGTCTGGCTGAGCGCCCAGAGGATCCCGGACAGGGAGGTGTATGCCGCCACACTGGCGGTAAAGGCAGGGAGATTGATGGAACCAGAATGGAGCAGCACAGCAGACACCGCAAGACCGCCGATACTGCCAGTGCACTCCAGCCCGCTGAGGGCCAGCTTCAGCAGCAGCTTCTTCCGGGACTTGCTGTCCTCAATGGCATTTCGCCGTCTGCGGCTGGCCTTCCACTTCGCTATCAAGAGATCGTTTGCCCCGGTGAGACGGCTCTCCTTACAGGCAGTACTGTCCGTAACGGCCTTTTCGTACTCCGCCTCTTCCCGCTGGCACTGGGACACCGTCTCATAGCCCTTCTTCCAGAGGCGGGCATCGTAGAGAAGCTCTAGGAGGGTGGGCACGGCGGAGAGCGGGAGCAGCAGGAGAAACAGCGGATGGAGGGTCGAGACATACACCCCTACCATGGCAGCCTGGACCACGGTGAGAACGGCCTCCAGGTAGATCTGGCCATAGCGAAATAGGTTCTGCCGGCTGCTGTATGCCTGGCGGATGAAGGCATAGGCCCGGGGCGTCTCCAGCACCTCGTTGGAGATCCGCCTGCTCTTGGTGTGGAGCTTCTGCCGGGTGTTCTCCTCGAAGTTCAGGATGGCAAAGAACTGCACATGATACCGGATGTACCAGATGGAATAGGCCCCAGACAGCACGAAAGCAGCGGCATAGACGGCGAGGGAGGCATAGAGATCCTGTGTGTATCCCGCCTGGATGTGGGTGAAGACCTGCTCTGTGGCCCAGACGGTGAGAATGGAGGCACAGCCGTTGAGAAGCCCCATGAGGGCCATCAGGGCATAACTGCCTGGAGCAGCTCGATAGATATAGGAGAGCGCCTTGGGGGCGGAGATGGTTTCAGCTTGCATAGTACAGTCCTTTCTGCGTCTCATAGAGCGCGGCGTAATGGGGACACTCTTGCAGCAGTCTCTCATGAGGCGCCATGGCGATGAGAGAACCGTTCTGCAGCACCAGGATCTCGTCTGAGAGGCGGACGGACCCCAGGCGGTGAGAGATGAAGAGCGTGGTCCTCTCCCGGAGCAGTTCCCGGTATGCCGCATACACCGTGGCCTCCGCCACAGGGTCCAGTGCTGCGTTGGGCTCGTCCAGCACGGCGATGGGCGCCTGAGACAGGACACAGCGGGCCACAGCCAGCTTCTGCCACTCCCCGCCGGAGAGGCCGGCACCAGTCTCATAGAGGGGCATGAGGTCGCTGTCCAGACCTGTGGGACGGTCCAAGGTCTTCGGGTGGAAGTCCATGCGGGCAAAGAGATTCTGCAGGGCGGCATCCTTTGCAGGGGTGTCCAGTCCCAGGGACACGTTCTCCCGGATGGTGAGGGGAAAGCGGTAGAAATCCTGGAAGACCACGGCGTACAGGTGCCGGCGGGCCTCCGGGGAGAGCAGGTGTGTGGGTCTGCCGTTCACCAGCACTTCCCCACTGTCTGGCTGATACAGTCCGATGAGGAGCTTCACCAGGGTGGACTTGCCAGAGCCGTTCTCCCCCACCAGGGCGTAGTGCCTGCCGGGCTCCAGCCGGAAGCTGACGTGTTCCAGTACAGGCTTGGCACTGCCGGGATAGGTGAAGGAGACATCCCGGAACTCGATGCTCCGGATCGTCTCCCCTGCCGAAGGATTCTCCTCATCAGCTGCCGGTTCCTCCTCCAATGCCCAGAACTCGGAGAGGTTGCCCAGCTGCCGGATGGCGGTATGGAGGTCCAGAACGGCGGCGTAGATTTGCTTGCAGCTCTCCTCCAGCCCTATGGCAGCATAGAAGGCGGAAGTGAAGAGGCCGATGGTGATCCTCCCCGCCAGCAGCGGCCGCAGGAGCAGCACTACCACCACCACGCTGTATCCGGCAAACAGGAACTGCATCAGCGTCTCAATCCGGAAACGCCCTTGCCCCAGTTTGGCGTTCTCCCGTCTGGCCTGGGCAAAGGAGATCTGATACCGGTGGGTGATCTCATCGTCAAAGGAGAAGAGCTTCCGCTCTGCGGCGAACTCCCGCTGCATGAGAAGCGAGGAGAGATAGTCTGTCCGGCGCATGTTCTCCCGGTACCGGACCCAGAAGCCCTCGGTCTGCTGGGCCAGCTTTCGGTTGAGGAAGACGCCGGCGGCCAGGAGGAGCAGGATACCCATGGCAGTCCAGGCATCCATGGCCCAGAGGACCGCGAGAGACAGCCCCACTCTGACCGCCAGCTGCATGAGATCTCCTGTGGACTGGAAGAGCATGCTGTCCAGGTCCGGGGCATCCCCGGTCCGCTGCCAGAGGGCGTGAAAGCGCTCCGTCTCCGTGACCGGATAGGAAATTTTGGCAGCCTTCTCCAGACGGGCAGCCCCCAATCGGGCAGACTGCCGGATCTGATGTCTCTCTGCCATTCTACGGGACACCGCGCCGCACACCACCTGCAGCAGAGCCAGTCCGATGACAGCCACCAGAATCGTGAAGAAACCGTGGGTCCCAGTTGCTGTACCCGCTGCGGCGTCTATGAGATCTCCGCGGAGGCGGATGGACACCGCAGGGATCGCCCCGATGATGAGGGCAATCAGGAGATACGAGATGTACTCCTTCCAACTGAGATAGCCTGTTCGATACCATTGCAGTTTCACTTTACCACACCTTTCTCACCCCATTTTGGGGCTAGAAGGTCCATTTTACGCCTAAAATTCTTCATTTCCAGTCTTGTACTGCACCTCGATTTCTGGTATAATAATAAGCGTGAAGGGCACAGGCTGCGGGATTCATTCCACGGCCTGTGCCCTTCTTTTTTTACCCAGCAGTACTGCCCAGACAAGATCGCATCAAAAAATCCGCATTCGGCCTGCCCGGATGCGGATTCTCTTTGTGCCTATTTTGTATGACATTGTCTATACGCTGTTTATCCATTGTATTTCATTCGTACTACATTTGCTTACAAGTCTCAAAAGTGCTTCTTTTAGTTTTCATGCAACGTCAAATTTGACATCTCTCAGTTGGCGCATTATAATCTGTGTAGAATTTTGATTTATCGATTATCCAAAATATTTGAAATTGGAGGTATCCGCCATGAACCAAAGTCCTTTTCCGTCCTCTGACAGCAGTGCCAATGCATTCGGCATGAAGCTGATCCTCCCCGTATTGAAGTCCTACAATGCTCCTTACATGCTGGTCCACTCCAAAGTCCCCAGGGATGAGAAGGAAGCAGAGGAACAGCGGCATGCATTCCTACAGAATACGTACGATGCGGTCTGCTATGCGGACAAAACCTATGCAGACAGGACAAGCTTGGATGACCACAATGGGGAACACCAGCCCTTTGAACTGCCTGAGCGCCCAGAGCTAGCCCATATTTCCACCCTTCAGGAGCTTCTTGCCGTGTACCCAACCGTGAAAGAGGACTACGAAGCGCTGGCAAATGAGATCATGCGCAGGCTGCCGTAGAGGAGCAAGGTGAGACAATGGTACATTTCAGCCGTTTGAAGTCCGCGATTCTGGACTATTTCCGTTCCAAAGCAGATTTAACGGAGCGCGAACAGTACTTCATCTCCATTGATGTCTACGGCGGATATGTCGTCTATCAGAAAAGCGTCTCTGACGGGAAGGACTACGAATTGGATCTGGAGCGCGTCCGGTCCGGCCTGGGGGACCGGACCGATCCGTGGCTGGATGGCGTCTTTAACCCAGATGGGGATATCTTTGTACGGGACACCATCAGCAATTGCCTGAATGGGATGACGCCGCCTGCCGCGAAGAACGTGTGGTTCGAAGAGGTCTTCCTGCAAGACCTATACTGGAATTATGAGCCTATCCAGCGGCTTTCGCAGACTGCTCAGAAAGTCGTGTCCTTCTACTCATTCAGGGACGGCACCGGCAGGACCACTGCCCTGCTCCTCACCGCAATCGCCATGGCACGGATGGGGAAGAAAGTGGTCCTCGTAGATTTCGATCTTGAATCCGCTGGTTTCTTTCGCTTCTTCTCCAAGTGCCAACTCCCAGAGCACGGTGTCTTGGATTATTTGGTTGATCGTTGGGTGTATAACAAGGCCAGCACCGCCATTCCCATAGAGGACTATCTCCTATCTGCAACAGATCTATGCGGAGAAGCTATGGATGGCGCGATATACGTTGTTCCCGCATGTGGGACAGAACTTTTATACAACCCAAACGATTATCTGAGAGTCCTCATGCACACGGACCTGGACTTGCGTGCTTTCCAGCAGTACAAAATTACCCCGATTGACTACCTCTTCTCCGCGATACATGATGCTGTATCGCCAGACTACATTCTCGTGGACTCTCGCTCCGGCTTCCACCAAATAGCAGGCATCCTCATGAATCGGTACTCCAGCTTATCCTTGTTCTTTTCCTCCACGGAATAGATTGAGCAGGCAAAGTGGGGTAATAATGGATGGCATCTTCACAATGTTTGAAAACAAAAGGTAAGGAGAGGAAAGTATGGTACACTTCAGCAAATTAAAGGCACTGCTGTTGGACTACTTTTCGAACACAGATTTGGTGTCTCGTGAGCAGTATTTTGTTCTCATTGGCATGTATGGGCAGTATATCGTATACCAGAGAAGTGTCAACGGCGGGAAAATGTACAAAGAGGATCTGGAACGTGTCAAGTCTGACCTCACCAGCCTCACCGATCGGTGGTTGGAAGACGTTTGTGATCCTGAGGGGGATGTTACTGCAGAAAGTCGGATCAAGGACTGCGTCAAGAGTAACCAACCTGTATTGCCAAATGTATGGATGGAAGAGGTATTTCTCCAGAATTACTACTGGCAGTATGAGCCCGTAGACAAACTCCTTTTGGCTCATCAGCACATCGTGTCCTTCTATTCGTACAAAGGTGGCACGGGAAGAACCACTGCTCTGCTCCTCACAGCCTTTGCCATGGCACAGATGGGAAAGAAAGTGGTCCTCTTAGATTTCGACCTCGAATCCGCCAGCTTCTTCCGATTCTTCTCTGAAAGCCAATTCCCAAGGCACGGCATCTTGGATTATCTGGTGGAAAGCCGGGCGTATCACATGGCCAACTTCTCCATTCCCATGGAGGACTATCTGCTACCTGCAAAAGATCTATGCGGACAAGCCATGAATGGTGCAATATTCATTGTTCCGGCATACGGCACAGAACTGCTGTCCAGTCCCATGGATTGCAAAAGAGCCCTCATGCATGCAGACCTTGATCTGAACGCTTTCACGCACAACAAAATCACTCCGCTGGACTATTTCTTCTCCGCCATACACGATACCGTGGCGCCAGACTACATTCTTGTGGACTCCCGCTCCGGCTTGCACCAAATAGCAGGCATTCTCATGAATCGATACTCCAGCCTCACTCTGCCCTTCTTCACAGCAGATAATCCGAATGCGTTCGGCATGAAGCTGATTCTTCCCACGCTAAAGAAGTATGGCGCTCCTTACATGATGATCCATGCCAAGATGCCCAGAGAAGCGTCCGTAGCTGAGAAGAATCGCCAAGACTACTTGAAGTACGCATACGATGCCGTCTGCTGTGCAGATGAGGCCTATCCAGGAAGCACAGCGTTAAACGATTCCCAGGGAGAACACTGCCCTTTCGAACTGCCAGAGCGACCAGAACTTGCCCATGTCTCTACTCTGCAAGATCTTCTTGTTGCATATCCGAGCGTGAAAGATACGTATGAATCTCTGGCAAGAGAGATCACACGCAGACTGCCCCCGTATCGAGAGTGCGGTGTCTCGCTGCACACAGAACTGGAAAAAAGGCAGAAAGAAAAGGAGAAAGCCGAATTCAAAGCTTTTCGCGCCGAGCTTCGTGAAGAGCAACTGGCAGAAGCGGAAGAGATCATCAGAAGAGCACATCAAGAAGAGGCAGAGGAAACCAATGATACATTTTAGTGAATTGACGAATATCTTGCTCAAATACTTCACCAGCATCGATTTAACAGAACGCGAACAGTATTTCATCCTCATCAATGTCTATGGGCAGCTCACCATTTACCAAAGAAGCATCGGAGACCTCGAATGCTACGAAAGCGATCTGGAGCGTGCGAAAACCGATCTTGCGCCCCTCTGCGGTCCTTGGGTCGTTGATGTACGCAGTCCTGAAGAGGACTTTTACATGGCTGGCTGGATCAGCAAGTGCTTGGCCAGTGAGGCTCCTGTGGTAAAGAACGTATGGCTCATCGAGCGCTTCATGCAGAATCACTACTGGCGATACGAGCCTATTGTTGAGCCCCGTATGTCTGACCCAAGAATCATCTCCTTCTACTCCTACAAGGGCGGAACCGGTAGAACCACTGCGCTACTCCTCACGGCGATCTCTATGGCTCTTGGAGGTAAAAAAGTGGTTTTGATTGACTTTGATCTCGAAGCCGCTGGTCTGTTCCAGTTTTTCCCAGAGAGGCAGCTTCCAAAGTACGGACTTTTAGACTATTTGGTAGAGAGCTATCCGTATGACATGGATAGCTCCGCCATTCGTTTGGAGGACTATCTCCATCCGCTGACAGATCTCTGCGGCGCCGAGCAACTGGGAGGCAATTTGTACATTGTAGCGGCGTGCGGTACTGAACTCCTATCTCGCCCTGAGGATCATACACGGGCACTCATGCACATGAATCTTGATATCGGTCCGTTTCATCAAGATAGCATCACACCAATCGATCACTTCCTCTCCATCGTGCAGGATCAGGTAAAGCCAGATTATATCCTGATAGACTCCCGCTCCGGCATCCATCAGATCGCTGGCATCACCATGAATCGATACTCCAATCTCGCTCTCCTCTTCTTCACAGCAAACCGTTCCAATGCGGTAGGGATGAAGCTCGTCATCCCCGCTTTGAAAGCGTACAACACACCTTACATGCTGATCCATGCCAGGGTACCAAAGGATGAGTCTGTCGCTGAGAAAAAGCGCCAATACTACCTGAAAGGTGCGTACGATGCCATCCGCTGTGCAGACGAGGCCTATCCAAACGGCACAGTATTGGACGATCTCCATGGAGAACACCGCCCATTTGAGCTTCCCGAACGGCCAGAACTTGCCCATGTTTCGAAATTGCAGGATCTCCTTGACGTATACCCTATTGTAAAAGAGGAGTATGAAATTTTATCAAAAGAGATCATGCGCAGAGTGTAATCACCAGTACAGTCATGGCAATCCTGTCCTCAACTACTCTACACCTGCCTTTTGTTCATGTTCAGAACGCTGACGGCCACCATCATCACAGCGGTCACAGCAGCAACTACAGCTGCTCTCATGTACGCCTCTACTGCCTCCATTCCAAACAGCAGTGAACCCGCATTCATGAGCATTGCCGGCGAGTAGGCCTTTGCTTTGGGAATGAGGCTCCACAAATAGGCAAGCACTACGATTCCGCCCGTGCACAAGGTAACACCCGTGTTGTTCCCCAACAGGGAGGAAAACAGGACAATCAGGCATATCACCCATACCCCAAACAGCCACCACATGCCTACCGCAGGAAGCAGATGATACGCAATACTGTTGTCCCAGAAATAGGCGGTATAGCCGTAGGTAATACAAAAGCACAGTCCATAGCCCAGCGTCCAAAGGGATAAAAGCAGCACCGTTTTCGCCAGTACAACCTTGTACCGGGCCAGACCCTTTGTCAGGACAAGCAGCAGCGTCCCGGACCTGTACTCTTTGGTGAAGCTGTCGCTGAACAGCAGCACAAAGGCAATCAGAGCCATGGGGATGTTCTTGAAGAACTGCGTCCACGATGTCAATGCGTCTACCTGTACATTTGTAACGGCAAAACCGCTTTCCTCCAGCGTCTCAGAGAGCATTTCCAGCATCCACGGCGTCAGTTTTGCGATGGCGGGATTCATGATACCGAACAGGGCGAACAGCAGTACAAGGATCATGATCTTTCCCGTCCGTGCCGTCTCCAGGTACTCCTTCTTCAGAAAAGCAGCCAGCGGCTTCATGCCGTCACCTCCAAAAACAGCGACTCCAGTGTCGGCTCCATCCGCTCAATCCGCTGCACGGGTATTTTGTTCTCAGCAATGAATTGCATCATGTCGTAGAACTGCTCCGCACTGCCATGGAGCGCAACTAGGTTGTTCTCTATAGCATTGCTGCCACGAAACGCTCTTTTCAGCGTGTCGGCATCCTCTTTCCGCTCCGTCTCGATGAGGAATCCGTCCGATGACCGCATGCCTCTCAGCTCCGCAATTGTACCTTGCATGGCGACCTTTCCATCGTTCAGGAACGCCGCCTCGGTGCAGATCCGCTCCACATCAGAGAGGATGTGGGTGGAGAACAGAATCGTGGTCTGCTCCCTTGCTGCGAGAAGGATATCCAGGATCTCCTTGCGCCCCACAGGATCCAGTGCCGATGTGGGCTCATCGCAGATCAGTAGCTTCGGCCGGTTCAACAGCGCCTGGGCGATCCCCAGGCGCTGTTTCATCCCCCGGGAGAACCCTTTGATCCGGTGTTTCTCCTGCCCCAACCCTACGAGTTCTAACAGTTCTTCACTTCTCACCCTCAGGTCCGTTTTCTCCATACCGCTGATCTCTCCGCAGAACCGCAGGTACTCCAGAGCCGTCATATAGGGATAGAACTCCGGCACATCAGGCAGGTAGCCGATATACCGGTTTGTGCGGGTCTGCCCGAAATGCACGGTTTCTCCCATCACGCGGATCGCTCCGCCGTCCGGTTTCAAAAGCCCGAGGATGGCTTTCATCGTTGTGGTCTTCCCGGCGCCATTTCTCCCGATAAAGCCAAAGATGCTGTGTTCCGGTACAGAGAGATTCAGCCCGCGAAGCACTTCTTTCTCACCAAAGCTCTTCCGCAGGTTTTCAATGGTCAGAATATCCACGTCAGATGTCCTCTTTTCCCAGTGTAAAGTACAGGATTGGGCCGATGAACTCCATGCCAATGATGGATACAATCAGCCACAAAGTGCGGTCCCCTCTCTTGTAGGTCTTATGTGTCAGAATATGGTAGATGGTATAGCCGAGGAGGGCAACCTGTGCGATTACAAGTGGAATGAGAAACGGGAGGAATTCCAGCAGTTTATCCATTTAGTTCGGTCTCCTTTCTGAAGATCTCTACGCAGAAGCCATCGTAACCGCAGTGCGTACAGATGAGCTTTCGGAGGGTTGGGGTGTGCCGTGCCCATAGGACCTCTTTGAGGCCAGGCTTGAACACCTCGTGACAGTGCGGGCAGATATAAGAAATTCTTGCATAGTAGCACCAGGTCACCCATACCACATACGGGATGGCCAACAAGACATACAGGACAAAAGGCCACCATGTGCCAGCTGTCGCCCAGAGGATGATGGAAAACCACTGAAAGATATTGAGCGGGATCCCTGTGATGAGCAGGATGGCATGGAAGCGGGTCATCGCCTTCTTATTCTCCAGCTGATACGCGATATCCCCAATCGAGTCGATGGAGAAATTTGGCACATTCTTAAGTCCCCGCCTGATCCCGTCCAGCAGTTCCAGTTTTGCCTGGCGCTCTCTGATCTCCTCCGCCAGCGCCTGTTGCTGCTGCTCCACCAGGACCGAGATCACACTTCCAGGCTCCTCTTCAGCCAGCAGCTCGCCGATACTATTGATGGAGATGCCGGCATCCCGGAGAAAACAGATGATCCGCATGCGCTTGAGATCGTCCTCGGAATACAGCCGTCTCCCGCCTTCAGAGAGCTCACTGGGTGCTAGGATCCCGCGGGTGTCGTAGTACTGGACAGTGCGGACAGACACCCCGCAGAGCTTTGCCACCTCTCCTGTGGTATACATAGCCATCGGCTCCACCTCCTTTCTGCCCCCACTGTACAACATGACGCTGCGTCATGAGCAATACCTTACCCAGGGGGATTTTTCAAACATTGCGCAAAAGTCATTCATTGTATACTGCTTTCGTACGATTCTATCGATATCAGACCAGATCGTCCGGGCTCTTTCCTCTGCAAGATGCGAAAGCAATCCCCAGGCAGGCCACGCCTTCCTGGGGATTGATCACACATCTGTTTTGCTGATTCCGGGGCCAGCAGGCCTCAACCCGCCAGGGCCTCCTTGTGGTACTTCCAGGACACCGCTAGGGCTGCGATCACCCAGGCGGTCACGAGGACGGTCAGGGCGATCATTGCCCCTACCCCTGGCAGGAAGATCGCAGTCAGAAGAATCAGGAAGCCGCAGATCACAGCGGTGATCCCCGCAAACCGTTGGCTCCTCATCCACACCGTTTTGTTGTCCATGGTCCAGGGCACACGAAGGCCGAAGATCGCGTTCTGCCTGGCCTTGGGCATGAAATTGCCCAGCACCACCAGCAGCAGACCGATAAAGGCGGCGCTGCCCTTCAGAATCACTTGGGCATCCACCGGTGAGACAGCGGAGCTTCCCTGCTGCACATAGTGGTAGCCAAGGTACAGGGTCCAGAAGGTGATGCCGAAGAACAGTACCAGCATGGAGATAGCCAGCCACGCCATCACAGACCTGCCCACCTTTGCCTCTTGCTCTGTCTTGGTGAATCTCTGGATATGGGCGGCCAAAGCCAGGAGAACAGCCGCCATGATCACCCCGATCGCCGCAACCACCAGCACCTCGTACTTGCTCCCCATACGGTCTACTTCGCCGGCGAAATTGTAGTGCATGGGAATCGTGTCCGGCAGCATGGAAAGTGATACGGCCATGCCGGTGAGGCTCAAAGCGGTAATCAGTACCATAGCAAAAATGAACTTCTTCATGAATCTTCCTCTCCTTTCAGATCCCGAATCCACAGCAGGACTTCCTCCAGAACCGAGGCGTTCAGCTCATAGATGATGAACCTGCCCTCCCGCCGATCCCGTACGAGATTGGCCTCCTTCAAAATGGACAGATGCTTGGACACTGCCGCCCCGGACATATCGAAGTGGTTCACCAGGTCTCCCGCCGGCATTGGCCCCTTCTTCAGCAGGTTCAGAATCTCCCGCCGGGTGGGATCAGACAGCGCCTTCATCGTATTCTGCAGCCCCACGGGATATCACTCCTTCCGGTCTCTCATTTAACCGTTTGGCTAAATGAAGAATAGCAGATTTGAAGGGGGCTGTCAAGAGAAATTTAACCGAAAAGTTAAATGTTTTTGAGAGAAGACCGGCGGCACGGTATATGCCGCCGGTCTTGCCGATGTATCATCAACTCTTGTACTCTGTGATCTGCACGGTCTCCGCCGCATTGGGCAGGTTCAGCTGCTTCCGGAGGAAGAATGTGCCCCCGTCCCAGAGATGCAGCGCCCGCACCCAGTGCCCTGGCACCCAGAAGGTGAATCTGCCGTTCTCCCTGATGTACCGGATCCGGTTCCAAGCCGGCTCTAAGCTGTCCTCTTCCCGGTCGATGAGCTCCCCGGCGCACTGATCCAGCTCGCCGAGGTAGATGTCCCAGAGGATGGCCACCAATTCTCGGGGTACTTCGGTCCCGTCCGGCTGCACCTCCCACTGCTCCATGTATCCGGCCTTCAAATAGACCCAGACAAGCGAGATGATCCTTTCATCCTTGATACGGCGCCGCAGGATGCTGTCACAGAGGATATGGTAGTCCGGAGGATCCAGACGAGGCGAGATCTCCCCTTCCACCAGCCAGCCGGCGGCAGGCAAATCCTCCCGGCCACCCGATTGGAACTTCTCCGCTCTGGCCTGAAACACCAGCACATAGACCGCAGTGAGTATCATCCGCAGGGCCTCTTCCACCAGTCTGTCCGAGATCTCCTGGTCTCTCTTCTGTTCCAGGTCCCCGCCCTTTCTGTTTATGTCAGGCGTCTTCCAACGAGACACCGGTCGATATTTCTGCTCCCGCATGCATGCGATGACGCTTTCAATACGGTCCGCCATCTCGGGATCCATGCAGGTCACATCTTCCCCGGTTGTCTGCTCCTCCGGGTGCAAGTTCCCGTATACGATCCGGTACAGGTCCGGGTTGTACAGCATCCGGTAGATCCGAACCACAGGCTCAGCCGGATCCGTTTTGGTGGCCAGGTTTTCAGCACTACTCTGGGATCTGTCACAAGAGGACCTCCTTTCCCCGTTGACCGCCCTCCCCAATTGGAGTATCATCAGGACAACGTCACAAAAGCGGGTAATCTGTGGCTGCCCTGATCATCAGAGCAGTTGCTGGTACTGCTGCATCTTCTGCTGCACCAGTGCATCTGCGGGAAGCACATAGCTCCGCTGTGCTCCCTCTCCGATCACCCGGTCTGGGGACAGCAGAGACCGGTACTCCGCCGGCGTCCGTCCCAGGGTCTCCTTGAAGCGCTTGCTGAAGCTCTTCAGGTCTGGAAAGCCGTTGTTGAGGGCGATGTCCGTGAGGCTGTGGTCTGAGGCGGCCAGTTCCTGCAAGGCATGCTGAAAGCGGAGCCGGGACAGGTACTCATAGAAGTTTACGCCCACCACGTTCTTGAACAACGTGGAGACATAGGTCCGATTGTACTGGGCGTAGTCCGCCAGGTCCTCCAGGGTAACTTTCTCCGCGTAGTGCTGCTCCAGGTAGCTGATGAGGCTGCCCACCAGCTCCAACTGGGTCTCCTCTTCCGCACCGGCCTTCACCGCCTCGGGTGCAAAGTACTGGCACAGGATAGACATCAGCATCTCCACCCCGGACCGGGCCGTCAGCTGATGGCACTGTTCTCCCAGAGCCGCAGAGTAGATACGGGAGGCACACATACGGATGAGGCGGTACGGCAGCTGGTCCCGAGTCTCCGCCGTGGAGTGACAATCTGCGAAGTGGGGCCAAGTGCCCTTGGGGAAATAGGGCTTGAAGGCAGTGGCTGAGAAGTGCAGTACAAAAGCTCTGGTATTGGCCTCCTGTCCAAAAGAGGCGTGGCCGATCCCGGGCTCCACCAGCAGAATATCGTCCTCCTGGAGGGTGACGTTCTCCGTGCCCCGGCAAAAGGCCTGGCTGCCCCGGAGCAGGATGTTGAGCTCATATTCATTGGAATGCCAGTGATACCGGTAGTTCAGGATCTCGTGGGCGAAGAAGTCGATGTTCAGCCCGTCCCGAGGCCATTTCATGGTGTAGTACCCATCTGCCATAGTCCTTTTCCTCCGCTCTGCGAGGGATCTATTTGGGCAAATCCAAACGTTTTCCCCAGTGAGATTATTTGGCCCTGTGGAGCCCTCTCTCTGCAGCGGATTTTACCAGAAATCCCGGGGAATCGTCAAGGAAAAGCACCACAAACCCCCGAAAAATCCCAGAAAACTGGCAAAATCCACAAATTGATCACCCCAATTTGTACATGCTGCACAGGGAAAATATTTGGATCGGCAAGGGCAGAAATTCAGTCCGTTTCAGGGGAATTCTTTCTCCACAGGCGGAAGCCACAGGAAAAAATCCCAAAGAAGAGCCGCGACACTCTCAAAAATCTGTGCTATCTTTCCACCATCAAGTCTGTGATCCGGACACAGGCGGAGAGATTCCCCACAGAATTTTGAGAGAGGAGCATTTCCATGACAACCCAAATGATCATCTGCCTCGTCATTTTCGCCGTCACCCTGGTCAGCTACATGCTCAACAAGATCCCCATGTGGCTCACCGCCATGATCTCCATGGTCGCGCTGTACTTCACCGGCTGCGTGGACGCCAACACCGCCCTGTCCGGCTTCTCCAACACCAACACCGTCCTGATGGCCACCATGTTCATCGTGGCCTCCGGCTTCCGCCGCACCTCTCTGGTGCAGACCATGTGCTCTGCCATCATGAAGCTCACCCACGGCAGCTTCCGTGTCGCCTACTTCGGCTATCTGCTGGTGGCAGCCGTCCTCACCAACTTCATCGCCAGTCCCATGGTGGTGTACGCCATCGTCAGCCCCCTTCTGGCAGCCCTCTGCGACACCGCCGGGGAGAGCCGGAGCAAGTACATGTTCCCAGCCATGGTGGTGTGCGTATCCTGCTGCGGCATCCTCCCCCTGCCCACCGCCATCCAGATGGCCGGCCAGTTCACCGGCTTCATGGAGAGCTACGGCTTTATCGGCATGACCTTTGACCCCATCAACTTCACCAAGGGCGCCTGGATCATCCTCCCCGTGGTACTGGCCTGGGCCACCTTCCTGGGTCCCAAGCAGACTCCTGCCAATCCTGTTGTCCCCATCGCCACTTCCAACAAGAGCAGCGGTCCCAACACTGCCACCACCCTCAGTCCCGTGGTAGACAAGATCGGCATCGTGGTGTTCTTCGCCACCATTCTCTGCCTGATCTTCTCCGCACAGATCGGCCAGCAGACCTGGGCCATCGCCCTGGTGGGCTCCCTGCTGATGGTGCTCTTCGGCGTAGTAGACTCTAAGAGTGCTCTGCGGGACATCCCCTGGGATATGCTGATGCTGTTTGTGGGCGCTCTGGCCCTCGGCGGTGCACTCACCAGCACCGGCGCTGGCGACATGATCGGCAACGCTCTGGCCAACGCGGTAGGCGGCACCCACAACAACTACGTGCTGGGCGCACTGTTCTTCATCATCCCCTTCATTCTCACGCAGTTCATGCTGAACCGCAGCGTCTCCGCTGTATTCGTCCCCATCTGTCTGCTCACCTGCTCCGCTCTGGGCGCCAACCCCATCGGCCTGATTCTGCTGGTGAACGCCGGCTCCCTCACCGCCTTCCTCACCCCCATGGCCACTCCGGCAGTTCCCATGTGCATGGCAGACGGCGGTTACGACCTGAAGTCCATCGTGAAGAGCGGCTGGCTCATCACCTTGATCCTGCCCTTCGTCTACATCTTCTACACCATGACCGTTCTGCCGGCATTCTAATCTGCCCGGACAATCTTCCCTCTATCCCGCGTGCCATATCATTCCAACTGGAGGATTCCCTATGAAAATCACCGATGTGAAGCTCATCTACGCCAAACACTATCTGTTCTGCCATGTGTACACCGATGCCGGCATCGTAGGTCTGGGAGAGGCGGGTAACTGGGGCTATCTGGACGCCACTGCGGCAGCCATCCAGAAGTTCTCCTCCTACCTCATCGGCAAGGATCCCTTCCGTATTGAGGATCTGAACCAGAATTTCTACCGCTCTGTCTATTTCCGGGGTTCGGTGATCATGTCCGCCATCTCCGCCATTGACATCGCTCTCTGGGATATCAAGGGCAAGGCCCTGGGCGTGCCGGTCTATGAACTGCTGGGCGGCAAGACCCGGGAGAAGATCCGGGTGTACGCCTCTGTGATGAAGAAGACCAACGACCCCAAAGTCCTGGCAGAGGAGTACAAGGCCCTGCAGGACATGGGCTTCAACGCAGCCAAGATCTTCGTAAATGGACCCCAGGCCAGCGCCAACAACGGCATGGATGAGTTCTACTCCGGCCGCATTGAGGACGAACTGGAGAAGGTCCGAGTCATCCGGGAAGCCGTAGGCCCCCACTTCGACTTCGTACTGGAGGCCCACCGCGGCATGACAAAGCCGGAAGCCGTAGCCTTCGGCACTGAGGTGGCCAAGTACCGCCCCATGGTGCTGGAGGATCCCATGACCCCGGACAACATCAACTCCATGGCCGAGATCGCCCACAAGATTCCCGTGCCCATCGCCACCGGCGAGCGGTTCACCAACCTCCGGGAGTTTGAGATGCTCCTGCGTCTGGATGCCGCCCAGTACATCCGCCCGGACGTCTGCGCGGTGGGCGGAATCACCACGACCAAGAAGATCTGCGCTGTGGCGGAGGCCAGCGATGTGCTGGTGATCCCCCACAATCCCCTGGGCCCCGTCTCCACGGCGGCCTGCCTGCAGATCTGCGCCAGCATCCCCAATCTGGGCATTCAGGAGCTGCCCGGCTTCTGCCTCAACGGCGCTGAGGACGCCATGGTAAAGGATCCGCTGCACTTCAAAGACGGCTGCCTCATGATCCCGGAGGCCCCGGGCATCGGCGTGGATCTGGCAGACAACGTTTCCGAGCTCTATCCCCCCAAAGAGCGGGGCAGCAACGCCGCCTTCCGCGCCTTCGATGGCTCTGTAAAGGACTGGTGAGCCGTGAACCGGACAGAATACATCCAACAGTGCAGCGCTCTCACAGAGCAGCAGCTTCTAGAAAAGGTGCAGGCCATCCGGGAGCGCTCCAAAGGCCGGATTCCCCCGGAGGTACAGCAGCGCTTTCGCTCCCTGGATGACGTCACCCGTGTAGAGGAGCTCTGGCAGCAGACCTCATTTGGCAAGACCCATCTCTTCCTGGTCTCCCCCGTGGAGCAGCACGACGGCCCCCGGCCAGTATTGGTGAACGTCCACGGCGGCGGCTGGTGTCTAGAGCACACCGAGCGGGACATCTTCTTCTCCCGGCGGATGGCGGTCCGCACCGGCTGTCTCGTGGTGGACGTAGACTATGTGCTGGCCCCGGAGTATCCATACCCCGCAGCCATCGTGGAACTGGAGGCTCTCTTCAATGCCCTGCCAGATCTACTTCCCGGCTGGGGCGGCGATCCCGACCGCATCGTCTTCTGCGGACAAAGCGCCGGCGGCAATCTGCTGGCAGCAGTAGCCCAGCGGCGCAAGACAGCCCTGCACCCGCTGAAACAGATCCTCTGCTACTCCCCGGCAGACAACTACTCCGATCACTTCAACGGCAAGGATCTGGATCCCCGGGCTATGGACACCGAGCTCTACGGTTTCTTCTACAACCGCACCTTCGAGGAGCGCAGAAACCCGGATGTCTCCATGGCGCTCATCCAACCAGAGGATGCCATCGGTCTCCCGCCCACAGACATCATCACCGCCGGTCTGGACAACCTGAAGGATGAGGCCAAGCGCTACTACGACATTCTCGTGGCCGCCGGCGTCCCCACCTCATACCGCTGCTTTGAGCGCTCCCGCCACGGCTTCCTGGTGAACCTGTATGACGAGTGCGAGGCCTGTGAGGATTACGTCACGGACCTCATCCTGGCAGCCCTGAACACCGCAAGCTGAGAAGCTCCTCCCTCTTCTTTGAAAACCCTCCGCAAAACATGAAGCTTTGCGGAGGGTTTTCTCAATGTCCCCTGCGGAAAGGCACACAAGGCCCAGACAACTGCTTTCAATGAAATCGCTTGTTTCACCGTCCTGGTGAAATTAGCATTTTCATTGAAATAACTTGCATTTCCGGCCTCATTGGTATATGGTATCTCCGTACTCTACTGAAAGGGGGTATACCAGTGAAGCCACTCCCTCCGGACCCAGCAGCAGTCCTCCGGGACCTGTTCCACAGCGTTCCCTTCACTCAGGATTTCAAAATCACCAGTGAGACGCCCCGCACACTGAGAGCCGAATTCACTCTGAACAGCGGGGAATCCATCTCCATCGCCGCCCACCTTCTCACAACAGCATACCCCAAAACGGTAGCTTCCCTTGTTCCCTTCTTCGATGCGGACTACAGCATCGTCATGGCCCCCTATATCAGCGAGGCATCCGCGAAGCTCTGCAGGGATGCCGGCATGGGATACATAGACTACTCTGGCAACTGCCTGATCACCTTTCAGACGATCTATATCTCCAACCACGGGAATCCAAAGCTGATCCATGAAAAACGCCGGTCCAAATCGGTTTTCGAACCATCCGCCCATGTGTCCTCCAGAATTCTGAGAACACTGCTACAGGATGTGTCCAGAGTGTGGCGGGTCCAGGACCTGGCGAAGGAAGTGGGCTGCAGCATCGGCATGGTGTCCCATGTGAAGACCTTTCTCTGTGAGCAGAATTGGGCGGTTCAGGACAGGAATGGCCTGCGGCTCACAGACCCGAAGTCCTTGCTGGAAGCGTGGAGCAAGCACTATTCCGTGGAGAGGACAATTCCCTGCTACACGCTGGATACCATGCCTGTGTTTGAGGTGAAGTGCTCTCAGGCATACCAGGAAGGCATTCCGCTCTGCCTCACCGGTTTTTCAGGAGGAGTACGCTACGCCCCGGTAGTCCGGTACCACAAAGCCCACGTCTGGATTCACTCCAAGGATGTGCCTGCTTTCTTCCAGAAAACCGGCTGCAAAGAGGTGGACTCCGGCTCAAATGTGGTCCTGTATCTGGCCCCGGGCGATGAGATCTTCCGAGACAGCAGAGAGATTCAGGAGAGCCGCGTGGCCTCTCCCGTACAGGTATACCTGGACTGCATGCAGCTGGAAGGCCGAGGTGAAGAGATGGCAGAGGCCGTTTTTGCCAAGGCGATCCAAAGAAGATCAGAGATACAAGCCTGAAAGGATCCATTTGAAAAACCTCCGCAAAATAGCTCTTTTGCGGAGGTTGCTTTCATTCCTCTTCCGCGCCGTATTTGGCCAAACGCAGTTCACCATGCGTTCCAGATGAAACCAGCTGTCACCTTGAAACCGTTTCTCGTGTGTGCTATCATCTCATCACGGTTCTCAGATTGAAAATCGGGATTTGAATGGAGGTTTCCATGGCAGCAAAGCATGTCGTAGTCCTGCCTTACGATGAGGCCTGGGCGCAAAATTTTCCTAGGAGTGCATTCGGTCTGCCTAACACGATAAAAAGAATGGAAAAATTAGGCAGCGATCTGAGCCGCAAACTCTTC
>CANQII010000023.1 GCA_947623875.1 uncultured Oscillospiraceae bacterium | reverse complement strand
GCCGTTCCGGTTCTGGTGCTGGCAGTCTGCTTCGTCTCCTTTGCCGCAGACTATACGAAAGGCCTGGAGGAGACCTCCAATCTGGACGGACTCCAGGAGTCTCTCGCCTGGGCAGAAGCCCATGCCAACGGGCCGGTGTATGTCACGGAGAAGATCCCGGCCACCTATATCTACGTGCTGTTTCTGGAGCAGACGCCACCGGCGGAGTTTGCCTCCATCGTCCAGTACAACCGGCCGGACAGCCCCTTCCGCAATGCGGTCTCATACGGCAACTGGCGGTTTATCACCAGCCGCTCTGAGGCGCAGCTCTATATCGTCACCCAATATGAGTCCATCAGCACATACGCAGACTGCATCGTAGAGGCCTCCTTTGGAAAGTATGTGATCTGCAGGCCGCCGGATCCCCTACCGGCCACTTGAGCCGAACCAGCGAGGAGGGTATGACTTGCCAACCAATCGAACGGTTCTGAGTCTTTTCTCCTCCGCTGGGATCGGTGAAATGGGCGTGGAAGCGGCTGGGCTGTCCATTCTCCTGAACAACGAGCTGGTTCAAAACCGCTGTGCGGTCTATCGGGAGAATCATCCCAACACCCACACCATCTGCGGAGATATCTGGGAGAAGGAGAGCGAAATTCTCTCCGCCTGGCGGGAGCGCTGCGGAGAGAGCCCTTTCCTGGTCTATGCCACGCCGCCTTGTCAGGGAATGTCCTCCAACGGCGCGGGGAAGCTGCTCTCCGAGATCCGGCAGGGCAACCGCAAGCCGGACGATCCCAGAAACCGGCTGATCATCCCAACCATGCACATTGTGAAAGCCCTCCGCCCTGTCTGGCTGCTGTTGGAGAATGTGCCCACCATGGGCAACACCGTAATCCGCGATGAGAACGGCAAACCCGTCCGCATTCTGAACTACATCCAACGGGAGTTGGGAGAGGCGTACTGCGGGACCGCCGCTGTGGTGAACTGCGCAGACTACGGCATTCCCCAGACCCGAAAGAGACTGATCACCATCTACACCAGAAGCGAACATGGGAAGGCGTACTGGAGCACCCACGGCACCTTTCTCCCACCAGCTACCCATTCCGAGGTGCCCACTGCATCTACAGAGAAGTGGGTCTCCCTTCGGGTCGCCATTGGAGAACTTCCCCCGCTGGATGCAAGAGCCGGGAAAAACGATCGAAGAGACGTTCACCCCTGGCACTTTGTCCCTGTGATGAAGGCCGAAAAGTACTGGTGGATGGAAAACACGCCGGAGGGCTGTACGGCATACAACAACCAGTGCGTGAACCCCGCATGCGGCTATCAGGGGAACCCACTGCACGGGAGCAAACTCGAGAGGGGCCGTCACGAGGCGAACAAGGACACGCCGATCTACTGCGAGAAGTGCGGATCTCTGCTGCCGAGGCCCACCCTGGTGGACAAGGCAACCGGTGAACGCCGGCTCCTCAAGGGCTACGACACAGCCTATCGGCGGATGGAGTGGGACGCCCCTGCCCCTACCTTGACGCAGAACTTCCTTTTTGAGGCATCAGACAAGAAAGTGCACCCGGAACAGACCAGAGTGCTGTCCATCTACGAGGCCCTGATCCTGCAGACCATCGCGGCGTACAACTTCTCCCTCACCATCCGCGGGGAGTACATCTCCAAGAATCTGTGTGCCGAAATCATCGGGGAGAGCGTCCCGCCCAGGCTGATCGAGATACTCTGCCGGCAGATCGTCTCGATCTCGAAAGACGAATGAACAAGGCCCTTGGTGTATGCCGCACCAAGAGCCTTTTATTCTCCTGAGAAAGCCCTTGCGTTCTTCCTCGGTCTATAGTATATTTGTATCCAGTTTATTATACAAGCTTTCTCAATAATTCTTTTATTGAGGGCTGTGGTGAAAGATCCGGTTGGAAGGAAGTGTGGAATCATGGGTGTCGAACACAGTTTGCAGGCAGGCGTCTGGACGCTGCCCTCTTTGGACGATTGGTCCCCGGACCCGCGTGCCAACTACGGCGGCTCTGATCGGAAGGACGGCCTGCTGGGGCCGGATGGATCCCGCTACATGGTAAAGTTCTCGAACAAGCAGGCGCCCCGCCGAGATCTTTCCACCCGCCATGTGAACAACACTGTGTCTGAATACATTACCAGCCACATCCTCTCCATTCTCGGCTATCCGGTCCACGACACGGTCCTGGGGACGTTAAACGGGGAGGTTGCGGTTGCCTGCCGCAATTTCGTCCCGCCTGGTGCGGCACTGGTAGAGTTCGGCACTTTTCTGCGCAAGCATTACGACTCCGCAGACATCGGGCGGACCCCGAACATCCATCAGGTCTATGAGGTCTTCGAAACGGACCGCATGCTCTCCCCGCAGGCGGACCGATTCAAGACATGCTTCTGGGAGCGATTTGTTGGGGATGCCCTTGTGGGCAACTTTGACCGCCATAAGGACAACTTCGGCTACCTGGTTGAGGCAGACGGTTCCGTCTCACCTTCTCCCCTCTACGACAATGCCGGCACGCTCTTCCCCCGCCTCTCTGAGGCAGACATGGCAGCCGTTCTCGCAGATCCGAAAGAGCTCCTGCAGCGGGTCCGGCTGTATCCGAAGGCCACGCTGGAACTGCACCCCGGCACAAAGGCGGACTATTCGGACATGCTGTCCTCCGGCCTTTTCCCCGAGCTTACCACCGCGGTTCTCCAGGCAGTCCCCCGGATCCGCGAGGCCATGCCAGCGGTCCAGGCCTTCCTCAACGGATGTGCGTTCCTATCAGACATCCGCAAGGATTTCTACAGCGTCATGCTCGCCCAGCGCCTGCACTTTCTTCTGGAGCCAGCCTATGAGAGGTGCCAGACTCGCCAATTCGATCTTGCTGCCCGGAAGCGGATCGAAGACGGCACGGAGTACGGCAAGGACGCCTTTGAGACGTATTGGGAGACTGCCCGGCAGACGGACGGGCAGGTTGCAGCAGACCTCTGCGCCAGTGTCCTGCAAGAGCGCCTTGCAAGCGGCTCCTAATCTTAAAATGGTCCGCGCCCCTGGACGGCTTCTGTCCAGGGGCGCGGCTTACGTATGTGCTATCTTTGTGATCAAGTCGAGCAGAAGTGCTCCCCTGCCGCCAGCGCCGCCTGGAATGCCGCGGCCTCCGCCTTGGTGGCGGCCAGCTTCTCCCAGCTGTTTCGGTACTCGTGGGGGTACTTTGGATTGGTGATCCGCCGGATGTACCCTGTGGCGGGGTCCACCAGCTTGGTTACACCTCCTGCGCCGAGAGACAGCACCGTCTGCAGTTCCTCCATCATCACGATGTTGTATGCGCAGAGGGTTCCGGGTTTGCACCAGCCCACGTTCTCAAAGGAGCCGGACATGTACTTCTGGCGGTAGAGGTAGTATGGACGATAGCCTGCGGCTGAGAGCGCCTCAGAGGCCAGACGCAGCATCTCAGACACCGTCTCCGGGGTACAGAGGGCATCCGGGTTTTCAGAGAGCCGGGAGCCCTTTTTCAATGCCAGGGTGTGCACCGTGATGTTGGCGGGGTCCATGGCCAATACCTGCTCCAAGCTGCGGGCAAATCCCTCGGTGGTGTCTGTGGGCAGTCCGGCGATAAGATCCATGTTCACCATGCCGCCGAAGTGCTCTTTGGCCAGTGCCATGGCCTCGGTGATCTGCTCTGCGGTGTGGGCTCTCCCCATGGCCTGCAGCACGGAGTTCTCCATGGTCTGGGGGTTGATGGAGATCCGCTGGACCCCCAGTTCCTTCAGCACCGCCAGCTTTTCCCGGGTAATGGTGTCCGGCCGCCCGGCCTCCACCGTGATCTCCCGGCAGCGGTCCATGGGCAGGCACTCCCGGACGGTCTCCAGCACCCGGCGAAGCTGTTCTGCAGACAGTGTAGTGGGGGTTCCGCCGCCCATATAGGCCGTCTCGATGAAGAGGTCCCTGCTCTTCATCTGCTCTCCCGCCTCCCGGATCTCCCGGCAGAGAAGCTCCGTATAGGGCTCCACCATGGCGAGGGCACCTTTCACATCGGCAGAGATAAAGGAGCAGTATGCACACCTACTGGGGCAGAACGGGATCCCGATGTAGAGAGACAGCCCTTTGGGAGACAGGGTATTGCGAAGCTGCACCGAGGCCTCCGCACACTCTGCCGCCAGCGCTGCCCGAGAGGGCTCCACATGGTACACCTCCCGCAGCCAGGCAGCTGCCCCATCCCGTCCGTTCTCCATGTGCTTGGCGGTGAGTTTCGCAGGACGGACACCGGTTAAGGCACCCCAGGGCGGCTCGTGTCCCAGGGCTGTGGTGCATGCCTGATACATGGCGAGGCGGAGGATCCGCTGAAGGACCCTGTCGTCCTGAAGGCCGCCGGTGAGCTCAGACTGGCTGGCGGAGCTGCTGCCGGTATACCGGACGCCGTTCCACCAGAGGACCGCCTCCGCTACCGGACCGTCCTCTCCCTGCCGAATAATGGTCTGCAGAGCCCCGTCTGTACCGTCCGGCTCTCCCTCTGGGTACAGGGCCTTCTCCCCGGGGAACAGGGTGAACAGCATCTCCTGCACCGCATACTGGTATGTGTGTCCTTGCAGGTATAGTCTCATCCCTGCATCGCCTGCTTGAGGTATGGATTCCGGTGCCGCTCCTGCTCCAGGGTGGAGCTGGACTCGTGGCCGGGCAGCACCTGGTAGTCTCCCGGCAGGCTGCCCAGACGGGCCAGGGAGGCAAACATCTGCTGGTCGTCACCGCCGGGGAGGTCCGTGCGGCCCATGGAGCCCCGGAAAAGGGTATCGCCGGTGAAGAGGACGTCCTCTGCCATGAGGACACAGGAGCCCTTCGTGTGCCCGGGTGTGTGCAGCACGGTGAGGGTAACGCCGCCAACGGTGATGGTGTCCCCCTCTTCAAAGGTGCGGATGTTCCCCATGCTGCTCACCGTGGGGAAGGTCTCCCCGAACATGTACGTCTCCTGCTCCGGGGTAACCTCCAGGCTGTGGCAATAGATCGGGAGATCCGGCCAGGCGCTGCGGAGACCGGGGATGCCGAGAATGTGGTCGAAATGGGCATGGGTGAGCACAATGGCGTCCGGCTCCAGACCCAGTTCCTTCACCTTGTATGCCACCCGGAGTCCGTCATCCCCGGGATCGATGATGCCGCAGCGGGTACTGTCCTCTGCGTGGAAGATGTAGCAGTTGGTGCCAATCATGCCCAGCTGCATGGAGTATACTTTCACGGTCCAAAACACCCCTTATTGGTTGGAATTGCGGAGAATCGGCGGTGTTTCCCCGCCTCTGTGTCCTAGGATAAAGCATTGAGGGCATTTAGTCAACGGGAGAATTTGAGCTGGGCGTTCCGTATATATGAAACGATTCATCCATTTTGCCCCCACGCGGATTTTGGCCATTTGCTTTCGCCCGCATCAATCCCCTTATCCCTTTTCCCGGCGTTCAGCCTCTGCGATAACTTGTTCCATTCTGGACAGCAGTTCTTCTACTGGAGCTCCCGTACGGCCCTGGGCCCGCTCAACTCTGGCCCGAAGCAGATCGGCGTACAAGGTCTGCTCCGTACGCAATGAGAGGGACAGCGGCACCGCCTGATCTCGGACGATCTGCCGCAAAAACATGTTGATGGTCCCGTTCAAGGTTAGGCCCAGTTGGGAGAGGACCTGCTCCGCCTGCTCCTTCACTTCCGCGTCCATACGGATGCTCACGTTGATGCTCGCCATGGGATCAACCTCCTTCCGCCTCATGATAGGGCAAAACATGTGTAAAGTCAATGCAATTGCAGTATTCCGGGCAAGGCAAGAGCGCACCGGAAGCCCTCCCGGTGCGCTCTTGCTCTTTGTTCTTGGTCTTTCCAGTACTGGCTCAGGCAAACCCGTGGTCCGCGTGTCTCCACTTCCCGTCTTGGCCTCGCACCAGCGTCCACTGCCAGCCCTCGTAGGTAGCGTTTGGCTCAAAGGAGCCGTCTCCGCCGGACGAATCCACATGGAAGTCTGCGCAGATAATGATTGCCTCGTCCGCCCCGTAGCTCGCCGCCCGTTTCCTGCACTCGCCCGAAAGATCATCTCCCGGGTAATAGAGTTTGGTAAGAGTGCAGCCTTCAAACTCCATAGCAAAAGAGTCCTTTACCACCTTGAGCGCAGATGCGATCTTATCGTCCGTGTAGATCTCAGAGGGCTTCCAGTCTGGGATGTCCACATGGTCTACGTTTCCGCCGCATGCCGAGAGCACGAGCAGCAGTACACACGCAAGTACAATCGAAGTCTTTCTCATCGCACTTCTCCTCATCGCCTACATCTCTCATTGGCCCTTCAGGTATGCAATATACTCCTCCAGGCACATGCCCATGGACTTGATCTCCCGGGCGGCCTCCAGGCCCACAAAGCGGTAGTGCCAGGGCTCGTTGTCTATGCCGGTGAGCTCCACCTTGTCCGGGGGATACCGCTGGATGAAGCCGTACTCCGACGCGTGTTCGGCGAGCCAGCTGTACACCTGCTCCCCCGTGGACATGGTGGTATCCGGGTTGATGTCCACCGCCAGCCCCAGCTGATGTTCGCTGGTGCCGGGGATGGCCACCCACTTCTCCGCCTCCGCCTTGGCCTCCCGATAGGACAGGCCGGTCTTGCGGTACTCGTTGATCCGCTGCCGCATCAGGTCCTGCTGCACATCGTTAGAGCGCCAGCCGTCCCGGACCACCGGCCAGACGTTCTCCGCCCGCATGGCGTCGAACATGGACTGCAGGGCCGGGTAGATCCGCCGGTCTATCTGGGCGCCGTTGCTGAGCTCCATGAGCTCCGGCTCCCAGTCCTCCGGGAGGCTGTTGTCCCGGTTCACCAGCACCAGCTCCCAGCCGTACGCCATATCCGCCGGCGGGACCCGCTCTTCAGACCCGCTGGACAGGACCAGACCTGCCAGCAGCACCAGGAAGGCCGCCGCCCAGAGCAGGACCACGCTGATCTCTTTTTCGCCCCGGGGCATGGCCTGCATCTCCGGCAGGTCTCCCCTGTCCATCTCTGCTGTCACCTGTCTGATAGCACCTCGTTAATCAGTTCGTCTAGCACGGCATGGGTCGCCGTGGCAGTGAGGGGGAGCCGCACATAGAGCCTGTGTTCGTAATCCTCCATGCTGACAGTGGTGTCATACCCAAGCCCATAGTGGTTCACATCGGCAAACTGCTCCCGCTGTTCGGCCTCATAAGCTTCCTTATCGTAGTCGAAGTAAATCGCCAGTTCTCTCCCGTACTGGGCAGAGGATCTGTCCGCCTCCTCGGTCTGGGCGCTCACCTCGGTCTGGTAGAAGCGGCCGCCGTCAAAGTCGTCCCGAAGGGCCTGGATGATCCGCTCTGCATCCTCATCCTCAAAGATGATGTTGTCATGGTATCGGAAGTAATCCGCCTCAATCTGGACCGCCGTAGAGCTGGGGGAATCATCGTCATACTCGTAGTCGTACCCGTATGAGTAGCGGCTGTAGTACTCGATGTATTTCACGGTGTTCTGGTCCAACTTGTCCAGTTCGTAGAAGTGCCACATAAAGGCCTTGTCCGAGAGCATCCGCTGCAGCGCATAGGCCGAAGTGCCCTCCTGGTTCACCTCTGCAGCGTCCACGCTGAAGCTGTAGCGGCGCTCGAAGGTGGAGCCGTTTTTCAGCTTGTACAGGATCCGCATGCTGGCGTTGTTCCGATTCTGAATCACCGCCGTCATGTGGCTGTCCCGCTGATCCACAGCGTTCTGATGCAGGGTGATGATATCCTGAATCCGCTCCGGGTCCGTCACGGTGACGGGGTTGTATGCGTCCAGGCCCGAGGGCTCGGCGTAGAAGGACACCAGGGAGACAGACTCCACATCATCGGCCTTCGGGATCCGGGTCTCAAAGCCGGTGAGGTCAAAGGCGATCACGATATACAGCAGGACAAATACGCCCGCCACCGCCGCCGCACCTTTCCACTTGCGGAACACCTTGAAGGATTTGTCCAGGATCATCTGGGCCACGAAGGAGCCGAACACGCCCCAGAGGATGGTGCAGACCATCCAGCTCACCGTGTCGCCGCCCAGGATCTCGTTTGTGATATATCCGAAGAATAGGCCGCAGCAGAAGGCCACGCTGTGCCGGAACACTGGCTTCATGGGATTCACTGCCACCACGTCCTCCGCGCTCTCCAGCCGGCGCTTCCGGAAGAGGAGCAGCGCCCCAACCGTGAACACCGCCGCCACAACGCTGTACAGCAGCAGTTCGGGCCCGCCGAGCAATACGGGGTTGATTGCCGTAGGCACATGGTCCACCACGGTATAGCCGATCCAAAGCTGCACGCCGCCCAGCATCTCCGTCGGCGTGAGCATGGAAACTGCGTGCTGGACAGCCATCCCCATGCCGGTGTACCCGTAGTAGAAGTTGCTGAAGATCTCGTCCAGCATAAAATAAAGGGCGTAAGCCAGGACATTGAAAATCCCGTAGTACGCCGGCAGCGCCAGGATGTGCCCGGCAAACATGCCGCAGAAGATGGCGAAGGAGTAGAAGAAGAAGTACTTGCCCACGCAGACCACCAGCCACAGCCCTACTGGGGCGAGGGTGCCGATACCGATACCGATGGCGATCCCGAGGACCAGCATGCTCAGGGAGACCAGCACTGCCGGCAGCGCCCCGAAGCAGAAGCCCGCCAGATAGTATGTGCAGAAAAGTCCCTCTCTACGCATGGGAAGACTGCCCGTGAAGTTGGCGGAGCGGCTCTTGTACAGGGGACTCAGCACCGCCATGGCGGAGACCACCGCATAGACGATCACCAGCACGTTCAGCGTACTGTACGTCTCCAGCGCGTCCAAGAAATCAGACTGGATCAGCTCTGTGCCGTACCGCTGGTCCATGAGGACGCTCAGGGGCATGGACAGCAGCCAGATCAGCAGCCAGGACGCCCAGATGGGCCAGAACCGGGCCATGGTCTTGCAGAACACCGTCTTATAGCTGGATATCCCGGACCGCATAGTCCTCACCTCCCATCTCATAGATGAAGATCTCCTCCAGGGTGAGGGGCAGTGCCTCCTGGAAGAGGGGATTGTACGCCGCAAACCGCTGCTGCACCTCGTCCACGGTGCCCCGGACGATATAGGTGTAGATCCGGCCCACATTGGAGGTGTGGAGGATCTTCCCGTCCTGGGGCAGCTCCGGGGGCTCCGGGGTCTGGAAGCAGATCTGCAGCTTCACGATGCCGCCCTGCAGCTCGGTGAGAGACCGCTCCAGGGCCACCTTGCCGTGAGACAGGAGGCCGACGTGGTCGCAGACGTCTTCCAACTCCCGGAGGTTGTGGGAGGAGACCACCACGGTAGTCCCCCGCTCGGCCACATCTCCCACCAGGAGAGACCAGACCTGCCGGCGCATCACCGGGTCCAGGCCGTCCACCGGCTCGTCCAGCAGGAGATAGTCCGGCCGGCAGCTCAAGGCGATCCAGAAGGCAGACTGCTTCTGCATGCCTTTGGAGAGCCGGCGGATGGGCCGTCTCTCGTTAACCTCCGGGAAGGCCTCTTTCAGCTTCCGATACCGGTCCATGTCGAAAGAGGGATAGATGCCGCGGTAGAACTTCATCATGTCCCAGGTGGACGCGGAGCCGAAATAGTAGAGCTCATCCGGGATCACAAACATCCGGCTTTTCACCGCAGGGTTCTCCCAGATCGGATTTCCCTCCAGCAGGATCTCCCCGGAGTCCTGGTGATATGCCCCGCAGAGGTGCCGGAGGATGGTGGACTTGCCGGCGCCGTTGGGTCCCACCAGGCCGTATACCGCCCCCTTGGGGACCGTCATGGTGAGACCGTCCAGAGCGTGGAACCCGTCAAAGGTCTTCACCACATTCTTCACTTCAATCATTGGGCTGTTCCCCCTTTCGAATACGGGCCTCCAGCTCTGCCTGGGTTACCCCCAGAAAACGCAGCTCCTGGAGAATGCCGTCCAGCTTCCGCAGTAATTCTTCCCGCCGCTCTGCGTTCACATCCGTGGGCAGCGCCGCGAAGCTGCCCTTGCCTGGGATCGTGTATGCGTACCCCTCCTGCTCCAGCACCTCATATGCCTTCTGGATCGTGTTGGGGTTGATGGCAAGAGACCCCGCCAGTGTGCGCACAGACGGCAATCGGTCTCCCGCCGGTATGCCGCCGGTGATAATCAGCTTTCGGAGTCCGTCCCGGACCTGCTCGTAGATCGGCTGCCCGCTGCGCAGATTCAGTTGAATCAACTTCCCCGCCTCCTTTTCCACAGCATCACACAGGCTGTACCATCCGTACCAACTGTATTAGCTGTTCTAGTACAGTTATACAATACACCATCGGGGGCAGGCCGTCAAGAGGGAATGCATGGGGAAAGTTGTAAATTTTCTGTATCGGAACAGGCGGCCCCTCCCAACGGTGCATAATGTCCACCTGCGCTTTAATGGGAAAAAGTGCCTTGATCCCCCAGAAAAACGCAAAATACCGCTGTTTTCACCGGCGAACGGAAAAATAAAGAAACCGTTAAATTCTTCTTAAGCACTTGCAGGATGCGATTCGGTGTGGTACCATGCAAAGAGCAACACGAATTTGTAGGAATGGGATTCTGAGAGGCCGCACAAGACCCACGGTTCCCTATCCTGCTTTCTATTATGCCCATCTCAATCTACATTGCATCCGCGGACAGCCCCTCTCGTCCCGTGGTACACTCCCTGGGGAGGAGAAACCACCATGAATAATAACAAACGTCTCACAGCCCTCTGGCTGGACACCATCGGCTCACTGCTGGACACCCCGGAGGTTCGTTCCATGCAGAAGTGGCACCACCACTGTGCCCTCACCTGCCTGGAGCACTCCGTGTTCGTCTCGTACATCGCTTTCCGCATCGCCCGGAACCACGGCTGGGACACCAAGGCCGCTGCCCGGGCCGGCCTCCTGCACGACCTCTACCTCTACGACCCCAAAATCTACTCCAGCAAAGTGCAGTGCCGGGAGCACCCACGGGCTGCCCTTCGCAACGCCCGCAAGCTCTGCAGCAATCTCACCCCCGCTGAGGAGAACGCCATCATCTCCCACATGTGGCCCATGGCAGATGAGCGGCCCCGGACCAACATCGCCATAGCCACCATCATGGCAGACAAGTTCGCCACGGCCATGGAGGCCCTCTGTCTCTTCCGCGCCCGCCGGGTGGCCCGCTTCTGCCCCGCCGTGCAGTATTAACGGAAAACTGTCCGCAGTGGGCGGACAAATTTCCAACAATGATGGCATTTTGCCTAGAAAAGCAAACAGGATTCTCTGGTTCTTTGGAGGAGTCTGAGATTTTCGCCAATTTTGAAAAACGCCTTCAAAATCCCCGTCTTTCTGATATAATGACAGGTGTCCCTTGGGTTGTCCGTCTGGCCCTTGGCGCCCCCCGATTTTATGCTCATCATGAAAGAGGAAGGATATCATGATATCACATGGAAAAGACCTGAAGATCTTTTCGGGCAGCTCCAACCGTGCCCTTGCCGAGGGCATCTGTCGGGAGCTCAGCATTACGCTCGGCAACGCTGAGATGGGCAAATTCTCGGATGGTGAGAATTACGTTTCCATCTACGAGACCGTACGCGGCTCCGATGTATTTGTGGTCCAATCCACCAATTCCCCTGTGAACGACAACCTGATGGAGCTTCTCATCATGATTGATGCTTTGAAGCGTGCCTCCGCCGGCCGGGTTACCGCCGTCATCCCCTATTTCGGGTATGCCCGCCAGGACCGTAAGACGAAACCCAGAGATCCCATCTCCGCCAAGCTGGTGGCCAACCTGATCACCCGCGCCGGCGCAGACCGGGTGCTCACCATGGACCTCCACGCCAATCAGATCCAGGGATTCTTTGACATCCCCGTGGACAACCTGCTTGGCTCCCCCGTATTCGTAGATCACTTCTTCCGCAGATTCGCCCCCGTGCACAGCGAGACCATGGTGGTCTCCCCCGACGTAGGCTCTGTGGCACGGGCCCGCACCTTTGCCCAGAAGCTGGATATGCCGCTGGCCATCGTGGATAAGCGCCGCCAGAAGGCCAACTCCTCGGAGGTCATGAACATCATCGGCGATGTCACGGACAAGCACGTCATCCTCCTGGACGACATGGTGGACACCGGCGGCTCCCTCTGCCACGCGGCCAACGCCCTCATCGAGATCGGCCACGCCAAATCCGTCACCGCATGCGCCAGCCACGGTGTCCTCTCCGGCGCCGCCTACGACCGCATCAACCAGTCCGCCCTGGACGAGGTCCTGTTCCTGGACACCATCCAGCCCCGGGCCGATGTGAACGAGATCTGCCCCAAGATCAAGTACCTCTCCGTGGCCCACATGTTCGCCGAGGCCATCGAGCGGATCTACGAAGAGCGCTCCATCTCCAAGCTCTTCAACTGACCAAATTCATAAAACCCCTCCGGGCCCGCGCTGCGGGCCCGGATTCATCGTGTCCTGGAGGAGGCGTTTTGCATGTTTTTTACCAAGAAACCGCCCGTCACCTGGATTGTAGCCGGTCTGGGCAATCCAGGGGAGCAATATGAATACACCCGGCACAACGCAGGTTTTCTGGTGGCAGACGCCCTGGGAGACAAGGGGGACTTCCCCATCCAGAAGCTGAAATACCACGCCCTCACCAACACCGCAGAGATCGGCGGCCAGGGGGTGCTGGTGATGAAGCCCACCACCTTCATGAACCTCTCCGGTGAGGCCGTGGGAGAGGCCGCCCGCTTCTACAAAATCCCGGCAGACCATGTGCTCATCATCTCAGACGATGTGGACCTGCCCCTCGGCAAGCTCCGCATCCGCCGCTCCGGCTCCGCCGGCGGCCACAACGGCCTCAAGAGCATCATCCAGCACCTGGGCACGGACCAGTTCCCCCGGCTCCGGGTGGGGGTAGGCGGAAAACCCAACCCTGACTACGACATGGCAGACTGGGTGCTCTCCAAGGTCACGGGAGAGGACCGGAAGCTGCTGGAGGAGACCGTGAAGCGTGCCGCCGATGCCGTGGAGTGCATTTTGAAGTCCGGCGTAGAGCCGGCCATGAACAAGTATAACTGAGTTTCGATATCATACAGGCGAGGTGCTTTGTGAAAGAGCTTCTTCCCATTCTGCAACAGATTCCACAATTTCATAATCTGGTACGGGCACTGGATGCCGGGAGATCCCCTGCGGAGATCTCTGGCCTGGCCCCTGTACACAGGGCACATTTCGCCGCTGGACTGCTCACCGAGCTCCAGCGGCCTGTGGTGCTTATCACGGCAGACAGCAACGATGCCAGGCGGTTTGTGTCCGATGTCACCGCCTTTACCGGCATCTCCGCCATTGAGATTCCCGCCAGAGAGTTCAACTTCCGGGAGAATGTGGTCGCCTCCCGCCAGTGGGAGCACAGCCGGATCAGCGCCTTCCACACCATGGCCCAGGGCAAGGCCCAGCTCATCTCCATCAGTGTGGACGCTCTCGTGCAGCGCACCATGCCTCCAGCGGAGCTGGCAGCCCACTCCTTCGAGGTCCGCATCGATGGCTCCTACGACCCCGCCGCCCTGGCAGACCGGCTCACCGCCATGGGATACTCCCGCTGCGACCAGGTGGAGGGCGTGGGACAGTTTGCCCTCCGCGGCGGCATCCTGGATGTATTTGCCCCTGCCATGGACCAGCCCGTCCGCATCGAGTTCTGGGACCAGGATGTTGACTCCATGGGCATCTTCGATGTGGTGACCCAGCGCCGGGTGTCCAAACTGGACAAGGCGGTCTTCCTCCCCGCCGCCGAGGCCCTGCCCCGGCAAACCAAGAACGGCTGGGAGGCCACCCCGGATAGGCTGATCCCGGAGCGGTACAGCACCCTAGCCACCGCCATAGACCACTTTCCCCGGGACGCCATCGTCTGCATCTACGACTCCGCCAAGGTGACCGAGCAGATCAAGAACACCCTCTGGCGCATCAACGAGGACATCAAGGTGCTGCTGGAGAACAAGGTAATCACCGGCGGCAAGCACGCCATCTTCGCTGCAGATATCGGCCAGGTGGGAGCCAAACTGATGGACTTCCCGCTGGTCTATCTGAACTCCTTTGCCACCTCCGGCTCTCTGCTGCCGCCCCGCTTCCTGGAGGCCGTCCAGGCCCGGCAGCTCTCCACCTTCGGGACCAACCTGGAGACCGCCCTGGCGGACCTGCAGCAATACCAACAGACCAAGAGCGGCGTAGTACTGCTGGTAAGCAGCGAACAAAAAGCTCTGAACCTCCAGAAGATGCTCCGGGAGCGAGGCGTCCGCGCTGCCGTGGACTTCCAGCTCCACGGCCTGCCTGGCTCAGGAGACATCATAATCGCTGTGGGCGGACTCTCCTCCGGCTTCGATTACTTCAACGTCCCCTATGCGGTATTGTCTGAGGGCTCCGGCGAGTCCCGGCACAAGGCCGCCAAGCGGATGAAGGACAAGGAGAACCGCCGCAGGGTGGACTCTTACACGGACCTGAACCCAGGAGATCTCGTGGTCCACGAGAAGAACGGCATCGGCCGGTTCGTGGGCATCGTCCAGATGACCATAGACGGGGCCAAAAAGGACTATATCAAGATCGCCTACGCCGGCTCCGACGTCCTCTATATCCCCGCCTCCCAGTTGGACAGCATCTCCAAATTTATCGGCGCCGGCGAGGAGACCCAGACCAAGAAACTCTCCAGCCTGGGCGGCAAGGATTGGGAGAAGGCCAAGAGCCGCACCAAGAAAGCGGTCCAGGACCTGGCCAAAGGGCTCATCAAGCTCTACGCTGAGCGGCAGAGACAGACCGGACACGCCTTCTCCCCGGACTCCCCCTGGCAGCAGCAGTTTGAGGCGGAGTTCATGTACACCGAGACGGAGGATCAGCTGAGGAGCATCGCGGAGATCAAGAAAGACATGGAGTCTCCCCGGCCTATGGACCGACTGCTCTGCGGCGATGTGGGCTACGGCAAGACCGAGGTCGCCCTCCGTGCCGTGATGAAGTGCGTGCTGGACGGCAAGCAGGCGGCTATCCTGGTGCCCACCACCGTCCTGGCCCGGCAGCACTATATCACCGCCAAGTCCCGCTTTGCCAACTTCCCGGTGGTCATCGAGATGGTCTCCCGGTTCCGCACCTTTGCGGACATCCACGATACCCTCATGCGCCTCGCCACTGGTGAGGTGGACGTACTCATCGGCACCCACCGGCTTCTCAGCGGTGACGTGCGGTTCAAAGATCTGGGCCTGCTGGTGATCGACGAGGAGCAGCGCTTCGGCGTAACCCACAAAGAGAGGTTGAAGCAGCTCACAAAGCAGATAGATGTGCTCACGCTCTCCGCCACACCTATCCCCCGCACCTTGAATATGGCCCTCTCCGGCATCCGGGACATGTCCGTGATCGAAGAGCCGCCGTCCAACCGGCAGCCAGTCCAGACCTACGTTCTGGAGCACGACTGGGCCATCCTGGCGGACGCCATGCGGAAGGAACTGGCCCGGGGCGGCCAGGTGTACTACCTCCACAACCGGGTTGAGACCATCTCCCGCACCGCTGCCCATGTCCGGGCGCTGCTGGGAGACGATGCAGTGGTAGCCATCGGACACGGCCAGATGCCACAGCAGGAGCTGGCAGACATCATGAGCCGAGTCTCTGAGGGTGAGATCGATGTACTGGTGTGTACCACCATCATCGAATCCGGTATCGACATCTCCAACGTGAATACGCTGATTGTAGAGGACGCAGACCACATGGGTCTCGCCCAACTGCACCAGATCCGGGGCCGTGTGGGGCGCTCCCCCCGCCGCGCCTACGCCTATATGACATACCGTGCCGGCAAAGTCCTCACGGAGGATGCCGCCAAGCGTCTCAGCGCCATTCGGGAGTTTGCAGAGTTCGGCTCCGGCTTTAAGATCGCCATGCGGGACCTGGAGATCCGGGGTGCCGGCAACCTTCTGGGCCCGGAGCAGTCTGGATTCCTCTCCAGCGTGGGCTATGATCTCTACCTCAAATTGCTGGAAGAGGCAGTGCTGGAGGAGAAGGGCGAGAAGCCAAAGCGTCCGGACTGTTCGGCAGACCTGAACGTGAGCGCCATGATCTCGGCCAGATATGTTCCGGCACCGGAACAGCGCATGGACCTCTACCGCCGCATCGCCAGGATCCGCTCCGAGGCGGATGCAGACGATGTCACAGACGAGCTGATAGACCGCTATGGCGACCCGCCGCGTGAGGTAAACAACCTGATCTCCATCGCCTTGATGCGTTGCCAGGCAACAGCGCTGGGCATCGTGGACATCACCCAGAAGGGCACAGCCATTCACTTCACCATGGATAACCCGGAACCAAACATGGTGGGCTATCTTGTAAGCCAGTACCGCAATCGGCTGAAGCCCAGCAACGGCGGCAGGCCTGCTTTGATTCTCACCCTGCAGAAAGCGGAAGATCCCCTGCGGGCTGCAACAGGATTGCTCAAGATGATGCAGCAGGTATCCCAGTCGGATCAGCCAGTCAAGTAATGTTAAGGAGTTATGTTATAATGAAACGCTTGCTCTCTCTGCTGCTGGCAGCGGGTCTTTGCCTCTCCCTCATGGGATGCAACAACCTCGCTGTAAAGCAGCCTGTGGCCACCGATCCACCGGAATCTACCCCAACACCTGCTGCAACGCCGGATCCCAATGCCACCCCGGATCCTTATACCGAACCCATTGATTTCACGAAGAACATCATCGAATATGCCAGCGGCCTCACCCAGGACACTGTGATGCTCACAGTGAACGGCGAAGAAATCACAGCAGACATCTTCCTCTATCTCCTCTTCAGCGGATACACCCAGTTCCAATACACCTACTACATGTACACCGGACAGACCCTGCCGGATGTCTCCCTTTACGCCGCAGACCTGGAGGCGGACACCATCACCACCCTCCTCTACTACAGCACCCTCCGGCAGAAGGCAGCCGAGCTGGATGTGCTCCCCTCGGAGGAGCAACTCCAGGAAGTCCGGGACAACCTGCAGCAATCTCAGGGCACATACACCTATGAGCAGCAGAAGACCCTCAACGGCCTTACGGATGCCGGCATGGAGTATGTGGCCTCCCTCAACAGCTACTACGAGAACGTGCTAGAAGCCGTGGTACCTCAGCCTACCGATGAGGAGCTTGAGAACTTCGTATACCAGACAAAGCACATCCTTCTCACCACCGTAGACACCTCCACCAACCAGGAACTGACCGATGAGGAAAAGGCAGAAAAACGTGCAACAATAGAGAAGCTGCTGGCAGATCTGCAGGCAGTAGAGGGCGCAGAACGAGAGGCCCTCTTTGAGGAGTACATGGAGACCTACAGCGAGGACGGACGGGATGCAGAAGGCCATATCAATACCGATGGTTACGAGGCCGTTGTGGGCGACATGGTAAAGGAATACGAAGAAGCCTCTCTGGCCCTCCCCATCGGCGGCATGTCTGACATCGTAGAGTCCACCTACGGATACCACATCATCCTCCGGGGTCCCGTCACCTACAGAGAGGCCACGAAAGAGGAGTACGCCACCACCTATCGGGAGCATCAACTGGATACCATGGTTGCCGAATGGGCAGCCGATGAGTCCATGACTCCCGTGAAATCCCCTGAGCTGGAGGCTCTTGATCTGAACGGTTTCTTCACCCGCTTCAGCCGCTACTACAACCAACTGGCCACTGAGTACATGGAAGCTGCCCAGCCTTCTGATTCCGGTACCGAGTCTGACCCCGGCACCGAGTCCGATGCTGGCACAGAGACAGACCCTGGTACAGAACCGCAATAAACCTAATACACCACAATACCCTGCCTTCCCAGAAGGCAGGGCATTTTTTGTAGGCCTGTCCCATTCTCCTTCTATTCGACTTCCCCTCCCGCACTATACTGCAGCGGAAGGAGTGTTTCACATGAAACAATGGCATGCCTGCAGCGCAGAAGAGACGCTGGCTGCCCTCTCAGTATCCCCGCGCACCGGCCTCTCCTCCCAGGAGGCCGCAACACGTCAAACCCAATACGGACCCAACCGTCTTGCGGAAGCCGGCAAGACTCCGCTGTGGCGCCGCTTTCTAGACCAACTGAAAGATCCCATGATCCTGGTGCTCCTAGCCGCTGCCGTCCTCTCCCTGATCTCCACCGGAGGCGAAGATTGGATCGAGGCGTTGATCATCCTGGTGATCGTGGTACTGAACGCCTGTATCTCTATCTCCCAAGAGAACAATGCGGAACGGGCTTTAGAGGCGCTGCAGAAGATGTCTGCTCCCCTGGCAAAGGTTCTGCGGGACGGGAAGCAAATTTCCCTGGATACCGATCAGCTGGTGCCTGGTGATATCATTCTCCTGGAAGCGGGAGATTTGGTTCCAGCAGATGCACGCATTCTCACCAGTATGCAATGCAAAGCAGATGAATCTGCACTCACGGGAGAATCTTTGCCAGTGTCCAAAGAACCCCACGATGATCTTCAGGAAGAGATCCCTCTGGGAGACCGGGTGAACATGGTGTACACCTCCTCGGTGATTACCAACGGGCGAGCCAAGTGTGTGATCACTGCCACTGGCATGGAGACAGAGCTGGGACACATCGCGAAACTGCTCACAAACCAGGAGTCTGTCTCCACTCCCCTGCAGCGTAAGATGACTGAGATCTCCGGAACGCTCTCTTTCCTCTGTCTCGCTGTCTGCGGCATCATGTTCGGCGTGGGTCTTCTCTACCACCGCGGGATCCTGGAGATGTTCCTGACGGCTGTCTCTCTGGCGGTTGCCGCCATTCCAGAAGGACTCCCCGCCATTGTGACCATCGTCCTGGCGTTGGGCGTGCAACAGATGGCTCGGCGAAATGCGATCGTAAAGAAACTGCCGGCGGTAGAGACACTGGGTTGTGCCGGGGTGATCTGTTCGGACAAGACCGGCACTCTCACCAAGAATCGCATGACCGTCCAACAGATCTGGACCCCCAGCGGCGGCAAAGCTTCCGATGTACTCACTGCCTCCAGTCTCTGCAATGATGCAACGTTCAACGATGGACGCTGGATCGGAGATCCCACAGAGATCGCCATTGTGGATGCTGCCCGTGCAACAGGTTTGAACAAATCTGAGCTGGAGCGGAACAACCCGCGGCTGTCGGAACTCCCCTTTGATGCGGACCGAAAGCTCATGACAACCGTGCACAAGTGGAACGATGCGTACAGGGTGTTTGTAAAGGGAGCACCGGATGTACTGCTCACCCGCTGCGATGCTGTCCAAGGAAATACTGTGAAACCGCTCTCCCCTTCTCAGATCCGTGCCATCGAGAATGCCAATGGCGATATGGCAGAGCGTGCCCTTCGTGTTCTCGGCTGCGCCTACAAAGATATTCCCGACCTTCCTTCCCATCCTGACTCGGCCGACCTGGAAAACAGCCTTATCTTCCTCGGTCTGATCGGAATGATTGACCCGCCCAGAGATGAAGTCCGAGAAGCAGTCCGACACTGCTACGAAGCAGGGATCAAACCGGTGATGATCACGGGTGATCACAAGCTCACAGCAATGGCCATCGCCAAAGATCTGAACATCCTAAAGCCAGGCGATCTCGCTATCACCGGTGCAGACCTGGATTTCATGCCGCAAGAGCTCTTTGAGAGGGATATTCATCGGTTCTCCGTGTTTGCACGAGTAACACCAGAGCACAAGATGCGCATTGTGAAAGCTTGGCAGAAGAAAGGTCTTGTGGTTGCCATGACTGGCGATGGCGTGAACGATGCACCTGCGCTGAAAGCAGCAGACATTGGCTGTGCGATGGGCATCTCCGGCACTGATGTGGCAAAAGGGGCTGCTGATATGATCCTCACCGATGACAACTTCGCCACCATTGTGCAGGCAGTGGAGCAGGGACGCGGGATCTACTCCAACATCAAGAAGGCGGTCCACTACCTGCTGAGCTGCAACATCGGCGAGATTCTTACCCTGTTCATCGCCACCATCCTGAACTTCAAACAGCCGCCGCTGGCTGCTGTCCAGCTGCTCTGGCTGAATCTTGTAACAGACTCCCTCCCTGCCCTGGCACTGGGTATGGAGCCTGTAGAGGACACGGTGATGCAGGAGCGCCCTCGGCGTGCTGATGAGCCGCTCTTCAGCAAGCGCTTCTCCATCCGCCTTGCCTGGCAGGGACTCATGGTAGGCGGACTAACATTGGCAGCCTATCTTCTTGGAGAGCACGTTCTTCCGGGCTGTGGGGAGGGCGCAGCAAACACTATGGCCTTCGCTACCCTTACCTTCAGCCAGCTCTTCCACGCCTTCGACGTCCGCAGTGAGGATCAGTCTCTGTTTCACATCGGCATCTTTTCCAATCCGGCTATGAACAAAGCCTTTCTCGCAGGAACTGCCCTACAGCTTCTCGTCCTCCTCTTCCCTCCTCTGATGCTAGTGTTCCAAGTATCGGCCCTCTCCATGGAACAATGGTGCTGGGTGATTGGACTCAGCATGACACCGCTTGTGGTCTGCGAGTTGGAGAAAGCATTCCGGAGACATCTCAGCAAGGACTGAACTTCCAAGATGTTTCACGTGAAACAACCCGCTCTGCAGTGCGCAGTTTTCCTTCATTCCAGCGACTCAATTGTTTCATGTGAAACAGGGATTCTGCTCTGATCTCTTTCGTCCTGGATTGCTGCAAGTCATTGTTTCACGTGAAACATCGATCCATGAAAGCACCAAACATCCATTCTTCGAATTTGGCGTAAAAATTGCACCGTGATCTTGCGGGTCGCAGTCCATGAAGCTCCTCTATGACCTCCATATACTGAAAATTTATCTGAACAAAGATTGGGCCTACTTGATGTTTCATTTGAAACAATACTTATCTTGTTCTTACTCGGTATCTATGATAGCCGGCCTCCAATTGTTTCACGTGAAACATTGGTATCTCTATGGATTATCGGACGGGTGCCAGAAAGTCGGGCAGCACCCGCTTTGTTTCACATGAAACAATCCAACTCTAATCAGCTCTGCTTCACTTTGTACTTGCATTATCGTGGCACTATTCTTCTTTTCTTACATGATCAAATATAACTTTCACCAAGCACACAAGTGTTTTCTGAACTTGGTTTGCGCTGCTTAAACTCAGCAAGAACATACTTCTATTACGACTCATCTGAACGCAGATTGATCATCCTTCTGTTTCACATGAAACAATTCTTCTCACCACACTTCCAGTGCTTCCTGATTCAAGCAGTGCTGTGTTTCATGTGAAACATTCATCTGCTTGTTGCCTGTAGAGTACAACATCAATGTGAGTATTGAAGGTTTGACGACTTCTCCGACTATGCTTCATTCTTATACCATTGAATGCGATTACAGGTACTTAACTGTTTCCTTAAAGCAGCACATTGGTTTGCACTGTGGCACAATGATTCCTTCGAGTTCGTAAATACTCTAATGGATCTTCTCTTCGAAGGGGACATCACCCGATGTTTCACATGAAACATTCCTTCTCTAAGCAATCCTGGCTCTACTCAAATTTCAATGGCAATTGTTTCACGTGAAACATTCGGCTAATTCCAGTCTTTTGCCTGGTCCATAGAAGTAATTGTTTTCACTTACGGCATCAATCTGGCGACTGCCCCCTAAAGTCGTCACGAAATCGTATATGTAGATAAGCTACTAAGGCATATCATTTTGAGCAAGCGCGGTCAGGAAATGTTTCACATGAAACACTCGTTATCCTCGTGTCGTACAGCGCTGGCATGTTGATGCAGCTTTCATTGTTTCATGTGTAACATCGATTCTCCCAGATCTTCAATCCTATGGACTGCAGTTATAGATCACTCATCGTGCATGTACGTCTCTCGGCATGATCATCTTTCCCCTCAACTCTTTCGCTGATTCCACCTATCATGATGGATCTCCTTTATAGGGATCGAATGGATGAAGCCTCGATTTTTCTTTTCTTCAAAAAACCGATCAGAGTATATCTATTTCTATAGATTCCAAGAAGATGTTTCATGTGAAACAATCCGTTTTCATATCACTTCATTCCTTCGAAACCAGCTCTGATTGTTTCACATGAAATACTGACTCTGTCCTCGTTTGGGATAAAAACCAAGGGTTGGATTGTTTCATGTGAAATAATTTTGATCTGCTCAAAGTACCATGATCTTTGCCTGGCTCTCCATTGTTTCACGTGAAACAATGAAACATGCATTCTCTCGTAGATCCAGAAATGTCTTGCCTTTCTATAGATCTTCGTGTATTATGATGCATAGAAGCTTGTCGATCAGGAGGTGCCTGGTACCTATGAGCCACGAAGACTATATGCTAGAAGCGCTCTCAGAAGCCGAAAAATGCTTCGCCTCTTTTGATGTACCAGTTGGGTGCGTCATCGTAGATGCTTCTGGTACGATCATTGGGAGAGGCAGAAATCGCAGAGAATACGGTCAGGACGCGACTGCGCACGCTGAGGTCGAGGCAATTAAAGATGCCTGCACGCACACCCACTCATGGCGCCTAGATGGCTGCACTCTATACGTTACTCTTGAACCGTGTCCTATGTGTGCTGGTGCAATCATGAATGCACGGATTTCAGAGGTTCAATACGGTGCTAGAGAACCAAACACCGGATGCTGCGGTAGTGTTTTAAATCTCTTCTGGGAGCGCTTTCCGTACAGGCCAAAAATATATGGTGGTATCTTGGCTGAGGCTAGCCAGAACATGCTGGACCGCTTCTTTGGCGGAATTCGCAACAACGCCGCAAAATCCCAGAATCGTAATCTATGAAACCTTCCACACCAGCGAAAACACCTGTCTCAAAGATATTTCAGAACTTCTTTGAAAGTTTAATACTCTTGTAACATCTGGCCTCGAACATTCGTAACGAGCCCGCGGTACCATAGGTCTTGCAAGAGCATCCTTTCTTTTTCATTCTATCCTCCAATTCTTTGCTATTTGGCCGGGACTTTGGTCCCGGCCGCTTTTTTATCTTTCATCGCTTTAGTTCGTTAAATTGCCCAAAAAACTTTCATTTTCTCCCCATTTTCTTCTTGCATTTTATACCCTTTTCTGCTACTATTGCGTGGCCCCAATCCAACCCTCAAAGTTCGACATTTCTTTCAAAGAAGAGAGGAATCACGGCAATGGAATGGAAAAGAGAGGCCCGCGAATACATCATGCTTTCGATCGGTACTGTGATCACGGCTGCAGGCTCCTATTTCTTCAAGTTCCCCAACCACTTCTCCACCGGCGGTGTCACCGGCATGGCAGTTATCTTCTCTGCCATTTTTCCAGGCCTCAGCAGTTCCACGTTCACCACAATCATAAACCTGATCTTTTTGGTCCTCGGCTTCCTGGTACTCTCAAAGAGCTTCGGCATACGAACCGTCTATTGTACGATTCTATTTTCAGCCGTTCTCCAGCTCTTCGATTTCATCATCCCGCTTTCAGCACCTCTCACCGATGACACACTGATGGAGCTCTTCTATGGCGTTGCCCTACCTGCTTTTGGCGCCGGCATCCTCTTCAATCTGGACGGTTCCACAGGCGGAACCGATATCCTGGCGATGATCCTCAAGAAATACACCAGCCTGGACATCGGCACTGCCCTGATGTACGTGGACTTTATCGTGGCAGCCTCCACGTTCTTCTTCTACGGCATTAAGGTTGGTCTGTATTCGATGCTTGGCCTTATTCTTAAGACTGTTCTGGTAGATGGCGTCATCGAGTCTCTCAACCGAAAGAAGATGTTCATGACCATCACCAAACATCCGGAAGAGGTCTGCGACTATATCCTCCACACGATCAACCGTTCCGCCACGTACTGGGAAGCAGAAGGCGCATACTCTCATACGAATCGCTGGGTAGTGCTCACTTGCCTCACCAGAGGTCAGGCGGTTCGGCTCCGTAGACACCTGAAGTTCTCCGATCCCGAGGCCTTCATGATGGTAACGAACTCCAGCGAAATCTTCGGCAAAGGCTTCATGCATGTAAGCTGATCCATCTCTCCTTCACGTCCTCCCTCATCGGGAGGACGTTTTTTTCACATGAAACAACCGGACCTCTCTTTCGATGGATTTCGCTGTTGGACAGGCTCTATACTGGTGCATCATGAAACTGGGGGCATTCTTATGGCTTTCTTCCGCAAAACCGAGAAACGCGTTGTCTTAGATCTCCCGATCACCGAAATCCACACCAATCCAAATCAGCCGAGGCAGTTCTTCGATCCAGCATCCATACAGGAGCTTTCAGACTCTATCCGGCAGCACGGTATCATACAGCCCCTTACAGTACGCAAAACTCCGGAGGGTTGGCAGCTCATCTCCGGAGAGCGCAGAATGAGAGCTGCTGGGCTCGCTGGCCTGCAGACTGTCCCTTGCCTTTCTCTTGATGTCTCCACAGAAGAGTCTTCCTTCTTAGCGCTCATCGAGAATGTGCAAAGGCGAGACCTGAATGTCTGGGAGGAAGCCGAGGCAATTCAAAACCTCATCGAACAATACAAACTCTCTCAAGAGGAAGCTGCTGCTCTCATCGGTAAGAGCCAGTCTGCCGTTGCGAACAAGCTGCGCCTTCTGAAACTTCCGAATGACGTGATCAAAGAAATCCAGTCTGCATCTCTCTCCGAGCGTCACGCAAGAGCCCTGCTTAGATTGGAGTCTCCTGAGAAACAACGCGCCGCTCTGCACCACATCATCGAAGCGAATCTCAACGTTGCCCAGACAGATGCCTACATACAGCGCATCCTCGCACAGCCGCCGAAAAAAAGAGCGAAGCCGGTCTACCGATGCAAGGATATCCGCCTCTTCCTGAATACGATCCAGCACAGTCTGGACATCATGAAGTCTGCTGGTGTTGCAGCAGATTGCGGCAGGTCTGAGACAGAAGATCAGATCATCCTCAC
>CANQII010000022.1 GCA_947623875.1 uncultured Oscillospiraceae bacterium | reverse complement strand
TACTTAAGCAGAAAAGCAGCCAGTGCATCCAGCCCTGATTTGAATGAACTAAAGCGCTGTCTTATGTACTGCGTGCGACCATGTTCGTCTGTAATACCTATAGTTGCGTAGATCCATGTCTTGTGGACGTCCAATCCACAACAACAGTGCCTATAGATCTTGAACATACTATTCGCCTCCTACGAATTAAGTTGTATGTGACACCTCCATTCCTAGGGCAGAATTGATCTAGAGAACCCCGCCTTAACTGGCTATCCGGCAAAATCGAGACGATTTGAAAGAGATAAGTTATCGGGCTAGATGCGCCATTCGTTGTTGCCTAACGGATAGCCCTCCCTTATAAAAATACGGGTAAGCTCAAGTGCTGCCACGCCACTCAACTCCACGGGCTCTGTAGTGTTTGCAGGGTTGCCTAGACTACCGCCATTATAGAGCGCATTTCGTTAGAAAGCAACCTTTCCATTTTCGTTTTTGCCGCCCGCAGGGAGGCAGCTTATAAAAATGAATACTGCCGTACAAAAGCGTGGATTACTGTCCGGCGCCTTCGCGGACTCCAGATGGGATTCCAGAATCAAATCTGCCAACACCACTGGCAGAGAGATGTGGCTCGGCTATGTCTTGGGTGTCTGGGGTATGATGATGACAAGTTCCATCGTCAACAGCTACTACAACCAATACCTCACAGATGTCCTTGGATTTGACTCCAGCAAGGGACTTTGGATCGCCACCTTTATGGTCCTTTTTCCTGTGCTGTCCAAGGTGATAGATGCAGTAACCAATCTGGCCATGGCCAAGATCATCGACTCAACTACCTGCAGACAGGGCAAGGTGCGCCCCTGGCTCATCATCTCATCTCCATTCGTGCTGATAACTGTCATTCTGCTCTTCTGGATGCCCTTTACAGAGCCCGCCCATCAGGCAATCTGGATCTGCATCGCGTTTAACCTGTACTACAGTGTGGCATACACCATGTGGAATATGTCCAAAGAGCTGCTCCCGGCGGTTTCAACGCGGAATGTCAATCAGCGGAAGAACCTCTCCATGGCGGCACAGATCGTAGGAAGCGCCGGTACGGGTGCTGTCTCCATCTTTTTCCCCTCAATTCTTGCTGCGGTCTGCAGAATGGTTCATGGGGATAACGCGAAAGGGTATTTCCTCTCTATGTCCGTTCTTGCGGCGGTAGCCGTCTGCACCACCTTTATCCAATATTTCTACACCCGTGAGCGCGTTACCGAGGAGCGGCGCAGCCAGGTCGGCCTAGGAAACGCCGGTGAGAAGCATATTGAGGTGAACAAAGAGGCTCCCATGCTCACGCAGTTCAAAGCTTGCCTGACAAGCAAGACATGGATCGTCTTCATCGTGATGATTCTCATCTTTTATGTGTGCAATAACTTGCGCAATATCTCTCTGATCTACTACTCTGGCTGGGTTGTCAACGGCAATGCCTATGGAAGAGCAGCCGCCATCCAAGCCAAATTCCAGGCGATTGCACTTTCCCCCATGGGCCCCGGCATTCTAGTCATGCTTCCTCTCGTCAAGAAAGTTGGACGCACAAAGGCCATCTGGACCACGTCCATTCTGACAGCTGTGGGGCCTTGATCGCTTTTTTGAACATTGGTCATGGCAGCATGATTTACGCCGGCACGGCTTTGCAGGGGATCGGAAACATATGCTTTAGTTACGTGGTCATGACGTTCCTGGGAGACGTGATTGACCAGGTGGAGTGGAAGACAGGTGTCCGTGCTGACGGTCTAACTGGCGGTTTCATCAGCGCCGTGATGACTTTCGCGGTGGGAATCGCACAGGGTATCTTCAACTTTGGACTTATGGCTACCGGATATACCAAGCCTTTTCAGATCGGTATGGATGGGGATATCATTCTCTACGCGGATCAGCCTGCCTCTGCCATCAATTGGATCAATATGGCGTATCAGGGCAGTTTCTTCATTCTCGGCATTGCGGTTGTGATTGTATTCTGCTTCCTCTTTAAGATCGAAGATGAGATGCCCGTTATTTCACGCGAACTCCAGGAGCGCCGCGTCGCCGAGTGTGCTGCCCTAGGCATTGAGTATATCCCGGCAGAAGAGCGTGAGCGGCGCGAGCGCGAGGAAGCGGACCGCATGGCAGAAGAAATCCGCATTCAGGAACTGCGCAAAAAATGCGAAAAACAGGGGCTTGATTTCGATACAGAAAACGGAAAAGTCCTCGCCAAGAGAGCCGCCAAGAAGGCGAAGGCAGAGCAGAAGGCAGCCAAGAAGAAGGGGAAGAAAAAGATCGTGATAGGAATTCTGTGCGTGGCAGCCATATTGCTTGTGGCGCAGCTGGCCATACTCGGGGCAAAGGGCGGCATTGGCCCGCTGAAGTTCCTAAAGAATAACCAGCTTGCCAAGGAACCCGGCAATGCGGCAGAGTTTGCACCGGAAAACGTTACGCCTCTTGAGGACAGTCCACTGAAGGGGAAGAAACTCCTGTTTCTTGGATCCTCTGTAACATATGGCTATGCATCCATGCAGACCTCCATGGCGGACTACCTCGCCATTCTGGACGGCTGTGAGGTCACCAAAGAGGCTGTCAACGGGACAACACTTGCCGGAAGTGACAGCAGCACCTATGTCTCCAGGTTGATGAAGGTGGATAAGGGCCACGCTTTCGACGCGCTGATCTGCCAATTGTCTACCAATGACGCATCAAAGGGAAGTCCTCTGGGCGAAATGAGTGATTCCTTTGACATAGAAGACTTTGACAGAGAGACTGTGATCGGAGCGCTGGAGACAATCATAGCCTACGCGAAAGAGTCCTGGAACTGCCCGGTCATCATCTATACCGGAACCAGATTTGACAGCGAACCCTATGAGGCCATGGTTGATGCTCTCCCAGCCCTGCAGGAGAAATGGGGCGTTGGCGTGCTGGACCTCTGGAATGACGAGGAGATGAACGCCGTTTCAGATGAAGATTACCATCTCTACATGCACAATGACGTACATCCCACCAGGGCAGGATATCTCCGGTGGTGGGTGCCTAAGTTTGAGAGCTATCTTTACGATTATCTCGGGGAATAAGGCCTCAGAGAGGGCAGCAGGCGAGGAGCGCTGGCGGTATTCCCCGCCGGCGCTCTTCTCGCTGTATTCTTGGCTCATTCGACCTTTCCAGGCCTGCTGATGTGACTATTTTGGTATCTTGCGCCTTCGCCTGTTCCATATGGCTGGTAACGAAGTGTCATCGTTATTCATTCAGCTGATGATAACCTTTCACTTCTTACAAAAATCTTCGCTTGCATGGTGGAGGTGTACGTAATATTACGCAGGGCAACCTAGATGAGAAGGCACCTCACACCTAGGATGAAGTACGCCTGTGAGTCGAGAAACTTGGTAATATCTCCAGTGGATGCCCTTCTCCATTCGCGAACACTACCTGAAATACGGCGCTAAAGCTATTGCAAATCAAGATATTTGGGCTTCAAAGAGAGGACCAGAACTTAATCTAGGTTGATAGGGCAGCGGCTATGAGCTCACCCCCCTCGGAGAAGCAAATAAGGCTATGCCAGTGCCCATAGCATACCTAAGGGCCGCTTAAGCTCCAATCGTGCCTCTTCACAGAATGCGTTCGATTAACCGTGTTTATTTCTCGAATTGCTAGGTGATCAAAATGATCGGGTCAGGAAATTCGCTAAAATGTTCTCGAAAACCAGCGAAACACGGCAAAATCACAACTAATTTAAAAATAACCCCTGAAGAAACCTCCACTGTGCAAGTGATGATTTTCTTACAAAAGAAATGCTGGGCAGTTATCTGCTCTGCATATCTGGCACCTTCCGGGATGATTGTCATTGTGGCACACATGGAATTGATCCCGAACCATGGAATATTACTAGGCCTGCCAGATTTTTCTAACCAATCTTCAAAAAAGCAATCGACTTCACTCGACAACTAGAAAGGCTCTCCGGAGGCAGCCGGAGAGGAAATAAAGGAGGAACGATCATGGACAAGACATGGCTGGATGGCCTCTACCAAAAGCTGGAGGCCAAGCTGACTGCAGAGGCGATACGCGTGAAGAGTGATATCCCCTTCATCCCTGTGCAGGGGCGCTACCGGGACCTTATGATGCCCGGTGGGCTGCACTGGTGGTGTAACGGTTTCTGGCCCGGAATTCTATGGCAGATGCACCACGCCACGGGGCAGGAGGATCTGAGGCAGTGGGCCTCTGCCGCGACCGCCCGGCTGGCTCCCCTACTGGACGAGCCGGAGAAGCTGGATCATGACGTGGGATTTCTGTTTATTCTCTCCTCCCTCGCGGAGTATCTGGAGACGGGGAGTGAGCGGGCAAAGGAGTGGAGCATCCGGGCTGCGGATGTTCTGGCCGGCCGATATCATAAGAAGGGTGGATTTCTGGAGGCGTGGAACCCCGGGACCCTCGCGGGACAGGACACAAGGGGGATGATGATCGCAGATTGCATGATGAATCTATCTCTCCTCTACCGGGTGTCTGAGATAACGGGTGACCCCCATTACGCGGAGATCGCCACCCGCCACGCGGACACCGCAATGCGCGTTCTGGTCCGCCCGGATGGCAGCGCAGCCCATATCGCCAGGGTAGACGCAGAGTCTGGAGAGCTCAAAGAGTATCCAGAAGGACAGGGATACGCCCCTGAGAGTTCCTGGAGTCGCGGGCAGGGCTGGATTCTGTATGGCTTCACCAACGCGTTCCGGCACACCGGGAAGCGGGAGTATCTGGAGACGGCAAGACGCTCCGCACACTACTGTATCTCCGCGCTCTCCGTCCGGGACTGGCTCCCGGCGGTGGATTTCCGGGCACCGTGGGATGGGCGGCATGACTCTACAGCGGGAATGATTCTGGCAAGCGGCCTTCTGGAACTGGGCTCGGCTGTGCGGGATGAGGGGCTTCTGGGGGAGTATGATGCGGAACTCTTTGAGACCGCTGCAAAGCGAATTCTCATAGCCTGTGACACCGCTTTCAATCACTGGGATGCGGAGACAGATGGAATTGTCTCCGGGGGATCCCTCCGCTACCACGATGACCGCATGGCGGGGGCATCCATTATCTACGGGGATTATTACCTGGCAGAGGCAGTCTTGAAGCTGAAAGACAGTTATCTGCCTGTATGGTGAGGGGGTGCGTGACATGAAACTGTCCATTATCAACCGAAAGGGCCCCGGAAAAGCGCTGGCCTCCGCTGAGGGGGCAGAGCGGGTTCATCTGGTATATGAACCGGCATACAGGCCGGGGGATGCGGTCCGTCTGGAAGTGGGGCATCCGGGACACTATCTTGTACGCCTGGAGGATACACTTCCCCCAACCGCTGTCTATCTGAGCGGTACTCAAGCGGAGTTCTCTATTCCCTTCGGGGTGGACCGTGCATGCTTCTCGCCGAGGTCTTTTGTCGGGAAGCGTCACTTTCTGGAGGTGATGGCGCTGCCCTCGGAAAAAGCGCTCGAGTACCGCAATCTGGCCCTCAATCCCCATGACACCGCGGCAAACCGCGGGATCTTTCCCCACATGACCACGAATGTGACGTATCCGGATTCCCTGCGCAACAAGATCTTCCCAGACCGCGGGCTGTTTGCCCCGAGAAATGTGATTGACGGCATTCTGGCCAATGAATCCCACAGGCTGTATCCGCACCAGAGCTGGGGGATAAACCGGGACCCCGACGCTATGCTCACCTGCGACTTCGGCCGTCCGGTGGATATTGACTGCATAAAGCTGGCCATCCGCGGAGAATTTCCCCATGACAGCTGGTGGGTACAGGCAACAGCGGCCTTCTCAGACGGCAGCGAAGAGCATCTCACGATAGCCAAAACCCTGGAGTTGCAGTCCTTTGAGATTCACGTAACCGGAGTCACTTCCCTGTCGCTGTGTAAGCTCATCAAGGCGGAAGACCCATCCCTCTTCCCCGCCCTCTCATTGCTGGAGGTCTGGGGGCGGGATACGGAACTGCAGTAAAGCGCATGGTATGCGATTGCGCCACATCAGTATCCGATCTTCATAAACGTCGCCCCGGATCTGCCTCGATGGCAGATCCGGGGCGTTTTTCTGTCCTCCGTGCAGATCCCGGTGCACAGGACAGGAGTGGAGAACGAGGCCGTGGTCTCCGGGGTAGCGCCCATGTCTCCGCCCTTGGCCCAGAAGGTAAACTGGGACTTCCCGGTGGGCAGGGTGATGGTCTGCTTGGCGATGAACTGTACCGATCCGGATGCAATGACGGCCGATCAAAGACAAAGTGAGTGCAACCGAATGCCGAATGTTGTCTAGCGCACTGGGGGCCAACTGTCTGTCTGCGTTCTGTTTCGCTCAGAACCGTTCAATAAGGCAAACAATACGCTGCAGATACTCCTGCATTTCGGCGGTTTTTTCGTCCTCAGACCGCCTATTTCATGCCAAATCACAAGAAAAGCGGGGTGCGGATAAGAATTGCATGGCCCGATTTGGGGTTTTTGTCACGGAATCCGGAGGAATGCAGATGGAAAACGGGGCTGGGAGCTGCTATGGTAATCCCAACATCGCTCCTCCCCCTGGAAGAGCAAAAGAACAATGTCAGGAGGTCGCTTATGCAAGCAAAAGTTGCAGCCAAAACTTCCGCCGCCCCTGGACGCCGCGCCAAGACGCATCCCAAGACGCCGCTCCCGCAGCGGCTTGGAAGAGACTTCAAGCGGAACTGGATCCTGTACCTGATGGCCCTGCCGGCGCTCATATACTTCATTGTATACTGCTACGCCCCGATGGCTGGCCTGTACATCGCCGTTTCCGACTTCAAGATCGCCGGCGGGCTGTTCGACGGAAAATTTGTCGGTTTCAAGTATCTGATTGAATTCTTCCACAGCTATTACTTTGGTCGTCTTCTTCGCAACACCCTGATCCTCAGCCTGGAGACCCTGGTCTTTGGATTCCCCGTTCCCATTATCTTCGCCCTTGTGTTGAATGAAGTACGGAGCGCGAAATTCAAAAAGCTGGCACAGACCGTCACCTATATGCCCCACTTCATCAGCATCGTGGTTATCTGCGGTTTGGTGACCAACTTCTTCAGCATGAATGGCCTGATCAACACCATCATTCAAGCCTTCGGCGGTGAGCCGATTGCCTTTCTCTCTGAACCCAAGTGGTTCCGGACAGTGTACGTGGGTTCAGAAGTCTGGCAGAGCTTCGGCTGGGACAGCGTGGTATTCCTCGCCGCTCTGGCTGGAATCGATCTGGAGCAGTTCGAGGCGGCCAAACTGGACGGCGCCTCCCGCTGGCAGACCATCTGGCATATCTCTCTTCCCAGCATCCTGCCCACGGTTGTCACGATGCTTCTGATGCGCCTGGGCCATGTGATGAGCATCGGATTTGAAAAGGTGTTCAACCTGTATAGCCCCGCCACGTATGAGACGGCAGACATCATCGCCACCTTCGTCTACCGCGAAGGTATCTTGGGCGCCAACTACAGCAAGGCGGCAGCCATTGGCCTCTTCAACAGTGCGATCAACCTGATCCTGGTGGTTACAATGAACAAGGTCAGTAAGAAGCTGACTGAGTCGAGTCTTTGGTAAGGGAAGGCAGTGATTGACTTATGAAAGGAAACCGCATCAAAAAGTCAAGAGAGGACATCATCTTTGACGTCGTCTCCTACACGATCATCTCCCTTTTGATCCTGGTGTGCTTCTATCCCATGTGGTACGTCTTCTGCGCCTCCTTTACAGACCCCACGATCGTGGCCAAGTGCAAAGGCGTGCTTCTCTGGCCGCAGAAGATCAACCTTGACGCATACCGGCGTGTCTTTTCCAACCCGGAGATCTGGACGGGCTATAAAAACACGCTCATCTATACCGTCGCAGGCACCTTGCTCAACGTCATTCTCACTGCCATGCTGGCCTATGCGCTCTCCCGAAAGAATGTATTGCTGAAAAAGCCCCTGACGTTTATGATCAGCTTTACCATGTTCTTCAACGGCGGCATGATCCCAACCTACCTGGTTGTTAAAAACCTGGGGCTGCTGGATCACCGCTTCGCCGTCATTCTTCCCGGACTGGTTCAAGTGTTCAACTTCATCATTATGCGCACCCAGTTCGAATCCATCCCAGATGCTCTGGAAGAGGCGGCCAAGATTGACGGTGCCAATCAGTGGACGATCTTCTGGAGGATCTACCTGCCGGTGAGCAGCACCTCCCTGGCAGTCATGACACTGTTCTATGCTGTCAACCACTGGAACGGATGGATGAACGCCATGCTCTACCTGCCCAACACCCCGGAACTGCATCCTCTGGCCCTGGTAACAAGAGGAATCGTGGTGTCCAGCGCCTCGGCGGCCATGTCCGAAGGCGCGGCCCTTACGCAGGAGATGGCCGATGCCATCAAGTACGCCACAATCATTGTCTCCACACTCCCCATACTCTGCCTCTACCCGTTCCTTCAGAAATACTTCACAAAGGGCGTCATGGTCGGCTCTGTGAAAGGCTGATTTCCGCCGCAACCCCTGTATCATTTGGGTGCGGTGCGCTTTTCCCGGTCCTTCCGCCCCATTAGATAAACGCAAAACCCGAAACCGTCAAAATGCGTGGCATCACGCAGAAAAGGAGAAAATGAAAATGAAAAGATTCACCCGTATTCTCTCCCTGCTTTTGGCCGTCCTCATGGTAATCGGCCTGACCGCTTGCGGCGGCGGGGATACCCCTTCCACCAATCCCCCTTCTAACGACAATCCCTCCACCCCTGCTGGTTCCAACGACACCCCTGCAGACAGCAACACGGAGAACAGCGGCGAGCAAAACGCCGAGCCCCAGCAGGCCACTTATCCCCTGACCACTGAGAAAAAGACCCTCACCATCTACATCCGGGACAACTCCTCCGGCGTCATCGGGGACTACGGCCGCGTGGCAGGCATCAAAGCCGCCGCAGAGAAACTTGGTGTGGAACTGAAGTTCACCCATCCCACTGTTGGCAGCGAGGCAGACCAGTTCAACCTGATGATCGGCTCCGGCAAGTACCCCGACATCATCGTCTGGGAGTTTTCCTCCGCCGCAATGGGTCTCGCTGAGCTCGTTGACCAGGGTATACTCATCGACATGGACAGCTACATTCGCCAGTACGCCCCCAACTATCTGAAGGTCCTGGAGCGTGACCCTGCCTATCCCAAAGAGGTCCGCAACGATGAGGGCAAGTATGAGGCATTCTACACCTTCACCGTCAGTGTTCCCGTCTCCTCCGGCCCTGTGTTCCGCAAGGATGTTCTGGACAAATATGGTCTCGCACTGCCCGAGACGGTAGATGAGTGGACTGAGGTCATGAAGACCGTCAAGGAAAAGGACCCCGATTGCGAATATCCCCTGTCTGCAAGCAAGAACTACATCGGCAGAGTCTGCTTCAACGAACTGCTCCCTGCATATAACACCCGCAACGACTTCTGCGTAGGCGAGGACGGAAGCGTTGTCTATGGCCCCATCACCGATAACTTCAAGGCATACCTCACCAAGCTCAACGAGTGGTACAACGATGGCCTCATCGACCCCGAGTTCATGTCTAACGATAGCACCGCCCTCAACGGAAAGATGGGCGATGGCAGCTGCCTCGTATCTTCCCTCTCCATCAACAGCGGCATCCGCAACATCACCAACAACGTCCGTCCCACCAACCCGGACTTTGAGCTTGCCGGCGTTGCCTGGCCTGTACTGAACAAGGGCGATTCCTCCAGCTATGTGCTGGATGGCGGCGTCACCCACACCGGCGTTCAGGCAGCCATCTCCTCCAGCTGCGAAGACCCCGTTCTAGCCACCCAGGTTCTGGACTTCTTCTACTCCGAAGAGGGCAGCGACCTGATCTCCTGGGGCATTGAGGGCGAGAGCTACACCGTAGCCGAAGATGGAACCAAATCCTTCGTGGACAGCATCATGAACAACCCGGACGGCAAGGCCCCGACCGAAGCAGTACTGGACTACGCTCTGCCGATGTACGGCTTTGTAAACGCCATGGACAACGACGCCTATGTCCAGCTCGCAGTCAATATGCCGGAACAGGGTGCGGCCCGTTCCCTGTGGCAGAGCCTTGGCCAGGGTGCCAACCTGCCGAAGCTCACCATCGCTTCTGACAAAGCAAGCGACTACCGCACGATCATGAACGAGGTGCAGACCTACACCCAGGAGATGTACATCAAGTTCATCACCGGCAAGGCTAACTTCGAGAGCGATTGGGATACCTATGTGAACACCGTCAAGGGCATGGGCATCGATGTCGCCACCCAGGCCATGCAGGATGCCTACACCGCCTTCCAGAATCGCTGATCCTGCCAAAAAACAACAAGTACGTTCAATTGCCCGCGGCTCCCTGCCGCGGGCAATTGGGTAAGACAAGACCATATTGAGGAGGAGCAAGAAATGCGAAACAAAGTCCTCTTAACAGACGGATGGCGCTTCTGCGAGGCCAAGGCATCCGAAGGCGCGAAGCGGCCGGACGCCTTGGGAGAAGCGGTCCAGGTCTGCGTACCCCATGTGTGGAACAAGGAAAACCCGGGAAAAGCAGGCTGCCGGATGTACCAGCGCACCCTCACTGCCGCTGAAGCCTCCGGAAAATGCATCTTTGTGGAATTCGGCGCTGTAGCCGGTGTTTGCAAAGTGTGGCTGAACGACCACTATATCGGCGAACACCGAGGCGGGTACAGCCGTTTTCGCTTTGCCCTGACGGACGCCCTCACGGACGGAGAGAATGTGCTCACCGTCACGGCAGACAATACAAAATATGAGGACATCTGCCCTCTGGGCGGAGACTTCAACAACTATGGCGGCATATACCGTCCCGTCTCCCTCATCTCTACAGGGGAAAACCACTTTGACCTGCTCTGCCATGGTTCGGAAGGGGTAGAGGTGGAGACCTATCCCAACGGCCGCGTACTGGTGCGGGGACATGTTACGGGACGCGGCCAGGTGGTATACACCCTCTCTGATGACGGCGGCGTGGCTGCCCGGGCGGTAGTGGACAGCACAGACCCCCAGGCGGAACTGCAGGTGGACACCCCGCATCTCTGGAACGGACGGGAGGATCCCCACCTCTACACGCTGCAGGCGGAACTCATCGTGGACGGCGTCTCGGCGGACCGCATATCCCTGTCCTGCGGTTTCCGGGACATCCGGGTGGATCCGGAGCAGGGTCTGTTTCTAAACGGCAGACACCTGAAGCTCAACGGCGTGGCCAAACACCAGGACTGGAGCGGTATGGGAAACGCCCCCACCGAGGAGCAGTTGGACCTGGATATGTCCCTGATCCGGGAGGTGGGCGCCAATGCCGTGCGGCTGTCTCACTATCAGCACCCCCAGTATTTCTACGACCTCTGCGACAAGTACGGCATCCTGGCTTGGGCAGAGATCCCCATGCTCGGCATGCCGGATGGCAACCGTGCGGTAGTAGAGAACGCCAAGAACCAGATGACAGAGCTGATCTTCCAGAGCAGACACCATCCCTCTATCTTCTGCTGGGGCATACAGAATGAGATCGCCATGTTGGGTGAGAGTCTTGAAATGTACGGCAAGACCCAGGAGATCAACGACCACACCAAGGCGCTGGATCCCACAAGGCCCACAACAGCGGCCAATCTGTTTTCTGTCCCCTTCAACAGCCAGCTGAACTTCATCCCGGATATTCTGGGATACAACGTCTACTTTGGCTGGTATCACCACGAGATGGAGGACTATGATCCATTCCTGGACAACTTCCATGCCCAGAACCCCCAGATTCCGCTGTGCGTCAGCGAATACGGGGTAGATGGTGCAGTGAATCTCCACTCCGCCACGCCCAAGCGCAAGGACTACAGCGAAGAATTCCAGGCTCTGTTCCACGAGACGGTCTACCCGAAGCTGCGAGACCGGAAATTCATCTGGGGCAGTTTTGTCTGGAACATGTTCGATTTCGGCTCTTTCGGCCGGAATGAGGGCGGCTGCCAGGGACAGAACCGGAAAGGTCTTGTCACCTTCGACCGCCAGACCAAGAAGGACGCCTTCTACTACTATAAGGCGTCCTGGAGCAAGGAGCCCTTCCTGCACATCGGCGGCCGGCGCTTTACCAGACGGTGCGGGGAGGAGACAACCGTAAAGGTCTACTCCAACCTGGAGCACGTCACTCTGTATGCAGACGGCGTGGAAGTAGGTACGTGCTCCGGCTGCAGCCCGGTCTTTACCTTTGCCCATGTCCCGCTGCACCTCGGAGACAATGCTCTGCGGGCGGTGGGAGACGGCTGCACCGATGAGATCGTCCTCACCGGTGTCTCAGAGCCGGAACCCAGCTACATCTATGTGGATCCCAATCCAGAGTACAACGTCAAGAACTGGTTTACCCAGGGAGAGACGGCGGACAATCTGTTCGCCCCGGACTGCTGGTCTGTCCTGGACCCCATGCGGGATCTGCTGGCCGATGAGCGGGTGGTGGAGCTTCTGGCAAAGGAGGTCCCCGTTCTGGCAGAGGAGTTTGAAGTGGCCAAGAGCGCACCGGTGTCGCTGCTGCGGATCTTCAACATCCGGAGAAGCGAGTTCCCGGAGGATCTGGTCAAGGAGGTCAACCGGAAGCTGGGGACCATCCATAAGCGGTAATCAGAGAGGAGACAAAACCATGACGGTGAGAACAGCGTACGGACTTTTGGAGGGTGCAGAGGGAAAAAACTGCACGATCTACATGGGCGTGCCCTATGCCAAAGCCCCGGTGGGACCTCTTCGCTGGCGGAAACCCCAGAGGCCGGAACCCTGGGAGGGTGTACGGCAGGCGATGCACTTTGGCGCAAAGAGCGTGCAGTTTGGAAACCCCAGGGATACCTTCTACAACAAGGAGTTCTACAGCAATCCGGCCTTTGAAGTTCCCATCAGCGAGGACTGCCTGTACCTGAACGTATGGGTACCGAAAGAAGGCGGCGGGAACCTCCCTGTGGCCGTCTACGTGCACGGCGGCGCATTTATGGGCGGGGCCGGAAGCAATCTGCCCTTTGTCTGCAATGCCTTGACAGACCAGGGCGTGATCGTGGTCACCCTGAACTACCGCCTTGGTGCCCTGGGCTTCCTCTGCCACCCGCTTCTGGGCGTGGAGGGGGAGAACGAGGCCGGCGGCAATCTGGGCCTCTGGGACCAGCTGGCCGCCATCACTTGGGTCCGAGAGAACATTGCCGCCTTCGGGGGTGACCCGGACAATATCACCGTGTTTGGGCAGTCCGCCGGGGCCATGAGCCTGCAAGCGCTGGCGACATCGCCAAAGTGCAAGGGTCTCTTCCGGCGGATGATCCTCCAGAGCGGCGGCGGGTATAGGAATCCCCTGGGGGAGTACCGCACCATCGCCCAGGCGGAGACCTTCGGAGACGACCTTCTGGAGGCGCTGGGTCTTCCCAGTCGTGGATGGCGAGAGAGTAAAACAGGACTTCTGGACGCCAGGAGGGCACTGTGGGAGACCCCGGCAGAGCAGCTCTATCCGGCGTTGAACAAAGCGCTGGCTGCGGCGTTCGGACAGCACAAGGGGATGCCCTATGTGCCGGTGGTAGACGGCGAGCTGCTCCAGGAAGACGGCAACGCCGTCATTGAGCGGGGCGGGGCACTGCAGATCCCCTATATTCTGGGCTGTAACGGGGACGACCTTACAGCGGCCCGGGAGAACCCCTCCATGGACAACAGTCCCATGCACAAGGCGAACACAGCATATGCGGAGAAGATGGGCAAGGACGTCTACATCTATTACTTCGACCGCAAGCTCCCCGGAGATAGCGCCGGCGCTTTCCACTCTGCAGAGCTCTGGTACGTGTTCGGCAGCCTGGAGTATTGCTGGCGCCCCCTGGAAGATGCGGACTACGCGCTCTCCCGGAAGATGGTGCAGCGCTGGACCAATTTCTTCAAAACCGGGGACCCCAACGGCACCGGTCCGAAGACGTGGCGCCCATACACCGCAACGGATCGCTTTGTGGCGCTCTTTCGCTGACGAAAAAGGCAGAAAATATGGCACAGCGCAGGCTGTGCCATATTTTGGATTTCGGTGTAATGTCGATGTTCAGGAGATGTCGTCTCTGCAACTCTCCTGGTACTGGCTGGGGGTGATGTGCTCGTAGTTCTTGAAAGCGCGGGTAAAGGTGTTGGCACTGGCGTAGCCCACTTTTTCGGAGATGTCCCGGATCGAGTCATTGGTGGTCCGCATCAGTTCCTTTGCCCGCTCCATCCGCAGGTTGGTGAGATAGTTCAGGAAAGTCTTGCCCACGTTGTTCTTGAAGAAAGCGGAGAGGTAGCTGGACGTGAGGTTGAAGTGGTCTGCCACACTTGTGAGGGTGAGATCCACATCGGCGTAGTTCTGCTTGATATAGTCCAGCATCCGGCCGGTGAGCTGGGCGGCCGGGGTCTGCTGGTTCTCCTGGATGTAGGCACAGACGTTGCGGATCACCGCAGAGAGCAGTTCCTCCATCTCAGAGATGCTCTGGGTGAGGAAGAGCTGCTTCAGCGGCGGCTGGCCGTTGACGTTCAGCACATTCTGATCCTCCAGCCGGTATGCGCCGGCGATGATGTTCAGCACCCCGATACAGAAGGCCTGTGCCTCATAGAGCGCCGCCTGCTTCTGGCGAATCTCCGCGTCCAAGGTTCTGTGCAGCAGATCCAGAGCGCTGCTCTCACTGCCGGTGGCGATGTAATTCTGCAGCTGGGCGGCAAGGCCCTCCAGCACCTTGTCTACGGCGCAGGCCCCCTCCGCCTCCGGCAGATAATAGACGCCCCCTTCCGGTGTCATGAAGTGGGCCTGGGTTACGGAGTAATAGACACGGGAGACGGACTCGATCCCTGTACACACCTGGCTGGCGCTGATCCACAGCATCTGGCCAAGGCCCCGCAGTTCACTGGAAACCCGGTCCAGGATCTCCCTGGTGTGGCTGTCGAAGGCACCGCCGCAGCCGTTGAGCAGGAGAATCAGAGAGTCGTCGTCCACGGCAACAAACGCGTAGACCAGATCGGTCGGAACCAGTTGGGCGGTATATCTCTTGATGATCATCAGGGAGAGGACTTTCTGCTCCTGATCCATATCGGCCTCCTGCCGCCGGATCAGGGCGACGCGGTAGAACTGGTAGGGAAGCAGGATGCCGACACTTTGAAGGGTGTTCTGGAACGCATCGTAATCTGTCACAGCATTCCGGAGGAGCTGCATCAGGACGCTCTCCTGGATCCGGGGCATCTCCTCCTTTATAGTATCCTCCAAGGCGGACATGGAACTGTACATCTTCTTCATGGATCGCTCAATGAGGTTGTACTCTCCGGCTGCACTGTCCGGACTGGTCTTCAGGAGCACAGACTGGCGGCTCATCTCCTCCATCAGCTGGCGCAGCGGCTCATAGTTGCGGTGGGTCAGCCAGAGGCCGATGGCGGTACCGGCTGTCAGGATAAAGACCAGCATCAGAAGGCTCAGGTTTTTGGCCCGGTCAAGCTTGTGGACCATGGTGTGCTCCGGCTGGATGGAGAGATACCGCCATCCGCTGATGGCGGAGTCCCGGTGGGAAACGGTGTGGGAGAGGCCGTCCAGCTTCTGGAATGCCTCCGCAGACAGGTCCGCTTCCGGTATGTCATCCACAAGGGCGCTGTTGCCGAACCAGGCCGCCGGGTGGCCATTGGGCGCCAGAAGACAGACCAGGCCGTCCTGTCCGTCCTCGCCCAGGATACCTGTGAACAGCGCTTCCGGCTTGATCTGCAGGCAGATGGTACCGTAGGGTGCCTGCCCCGTACTCCAGAGGGGTACCGTGTGGAGAAGCAAAAACTGGCTCTCCCCGGTCTCTGTCTCCAGCAATTCAAACTTGCAGTATGCCCGGGCATTTTGAAGCTGCTCCAGCACCAGGGCGTTCATCTCCTTGGAGCCGACCCGGGTGATGAGACTGTTGGAGGCCCGGTGATCCGTGTAGGTGCCGCTGATGAGGCAGTCGTAGTACCGGGAGTAAATCAGCGTTTCACAGAGATTGCCCGCAGACGCTGCATAGTACGTCAGATGGTTGGAAGTCTGCCAGAGCTGATAGTTCACATCCTCCCGTTCCGCGAGTCTGCTGCTCAGGGCCTCATTGAGCGTAGCATCGTTGGTTAGGTCCAGAGCGTGCAGCTGAAGTCCCTGGAGCCGTCCGTCCACGGCCAGCTGGACTTGCTGGAGCACCGCGTCCTGATAGTTCAGATTCTCCTCCCGCAGGAGTCTGTAAGAATAGCAATAATTTACCAGGACCAGTGTCAGCGGGAGTACAAGCATGATCAGAAATGAGCGCATCAGCTTGAAAAAAGTCTCGTGCTGTCTGATCTGGTTCCGTATCCCATTCTTCTTCATCATCGCACCTCTGCTTATTTGTTCATGCACAAGGCATGTTTCCCCACAAGTACTGTGATTTTAGCACAAACTTAGCCCGATTGGAACAGTGCAGAATCTATTTTCGACCCACTTTTTTTACGATTGGCCCCCAGCCTCCGCATTTCGCAAGAAACGGCTGCCGTTCCTAAATGTTGCAGCTTTCCCCCGGGGTTCACCTGTGCTATGCTCGACCCAGTAAAGAAAGAAGCGATTGCTATGTCCATATCGATTCAGTCGCGAGCGGATGAACTGCTGTCCCGGATGACCCTGGAGGAGAAAGTGGCTCAGATCTGCTGCTGCACGCTGCCGGAGCATCTGGATGACCAGACACTGGAGAAGATGTTCTCCCACGGCATGGGAACGGTGAATTTTCTCAACTCCGCGCTCACCGGCGACACAGGCAGAGACATCCAGAAGCTGTCTCAAATCCAGGATTACCTGGTGCACCACACCCGGTTAGGTATTCCCGTTCTGGCCCACAGCGAGGCCATTGCCGGGGCACAGATCCCGGGCGCCACTGCGTTTCCCCAGTCCCTGGGCACCGCCGCGACCTGGGAGCCGGAGCTGGCTGCGCAGATGGGTGCAGCGGTGCGGGAACAGCTTCTGAGCTATGGCATCTATGCCGCCCATTCGCCGCTCTTCGACCTGGGCCGGGATCCCCGGTGGGGCCGCATCGGCGAGACCTATGGGGAGTCCCCGCAGCTGGTAGCGGCTATGGGTACAGCCTTTGTCAAGGGACTCCAGGGCGAGGATCAGGTCATGGCCACAGCAAAGCATTTCATCTCCTATGGCAATTCCCTGGGCGGCCGCAACGGAGGACAGGCGGATATCTCCCAGCGCAGTCTTCTGGAGGACTACTGCCTGCCTTTTGAAGCCGCGATCCACGAGGGTGACGTCATGGCCGTGATGAACAGCTATGGCACTTTGAACGGCGAGCCCACCGTGTCATCCCGGTGGCTTCTGACAGACCTGCTGCGGGACCGTCTGGGGTTCCACGGCGTGGTGGTCTCGGACTACGGCAGCATAGAGCGGCCTTTCAACCGCTTCGGCACCGCTGCTTCCCGGCTCGATGCCGCCGTGCAGGCGCTCTCTGCCGGGATCGATGTGGACCAGCCCGAAGGGATCTGCTTTCATCTGTTCACCGATGCCGTCCGGTCCGGGAAGGTAGACGAAAAGCTGGTCGACCGCGCTGTCCGGCGGGTACTCACCGTGAAGCTGAGGCTGGGTCTGCTGGAAGACTGCCGGCCCAGAGGAAGCTTTTCCGCTTTGTGCAGTGCTCCTGCGGTCCATGCACTAACGCTTGAGGTGGCGGAGAAGTCCATGGTTCTGGCCAAGAACGACGGTACTCTCCCGCTACAGGAGGGTATCACGGTGGCGGTGGTAGGGCCCTCTGCAGACACAGCCCTGAACTTCTTCGGCGGCTACTCCAGCGTAGGCACGGTAAACGCCTCCAATCTGGACTTTAACCGGAGCGAGATGGACAACTTCCGCAAAATGATGCTGGAGATCTACACCACCCAGCGGGCCGATGAACTCCATCAGCGAGGCATCGTATTTGACATCCCGCCCACGCCGGAGCAGGAGCAGCAGATTCTCGCGGTAGTAAAAGAGAACTTGAATAAGCGAGCGGGGAACAAAGTATACCGCGGCCAGGAGGACTTCCTGCAAAGATACTATCCCCGCTGTCAGACGGTGCGGCAGGCCTTGGAACGCCTGCTGGGCAAGGACCATGTCCTGTATGCCCCTGGATGCGGCGTGAAGCTGCCGTTAGAGGGCGGCATTGAGGGCGCTCTGGCTGCCGCTGCCAAGGCAGCTGTGATCATCGCCGTGGTAGGCGGACAGGAGAGCATGCGCTCACCCGATGCCACCTGTGGAGAGAACAAGGACAACACCAACATCGACCTGGAAAAGCCGCAGCGCGAGCTGATGGATGCACTCTTCTCTACGGGAAAGCCGGTGGTGACGGTGCTGATCGATGGCCGGCCTCTGGCGATTGCGGAGGCAGACCGGCAGAGCAGCGCGGTGCTGTACGCATGGCTCCCCGGCGAGCGCGGCGGTGAGGCCATCGCAAATATCCTCACAGGCAAGGCGGTGCCGGGCGGCAAAATGCCTGTCACGGTTCTCCGCCACGCCGGCCAGATCCCGATGCGCTATGACCTGGAGCCGCTCTTTGACGAGCCAGACCACATGGCAGAATACCTGGATACCGGCAGCAATACCCCTCTCTATCCCTTTGGCCACGGGCTGAGCTACGCAACCTTTGCATACAGCGGTCTCGAACTTCCGGAGAAGGTAGATTGCGGCGAGACGTTGGAAATCCGCTTCCGGATTAAAAACACCGGCTGCGTAACGGGAGAGGAGATCCCGCAGGTCTATCTCAGAGACATATGCTCCAGTGTGGTGCGGCCGATGCTCCAGCTGGCAGCCTTCACCAGGGTCCGTCTGGCTCCTGGAGAGGAAAAGTGTGTCCATATCTTCCTTGATACCCAAGAGCTCGCCCATTACGGGCTCGACCTGGATCTGGCTGTGGAGCCGGGAAAGCGCCGGGTTCTGGTAGGCGCATCTTCTGCGGACCTGCGGCTGAGCGGTGTGACGGAGCTGACCGGTGAGAGACTCCCTGTGGAATGGCGGGGTCGCTCCCCCAAAATTGAGATAACGGATTGATGAATCCATGTAAGGAGGCACGAGCGATGTTCCGCAGAGGAAATGACGAGAACAAAGAAGCCGGACAGGAGAAGTCCAAATTCGTGTTCGTGCCGCAGAACAGCAAAGCGTTCATCCTTGTGAACCTGCTCACAGCTCTGGGGGCGCTGCCCTACGGGCTGGGGCTGGCAGCTGCAATCCTGCTGAAAAGCTCCGGTGTGCTGGTACTGGCTTGCCTGGTGGGCGGGGCATGCTTCGGCCCCGCCCTCTCCGGGATGGTGGACTGCATTCTCCGCAGTCTACGCGGCTCCCAGGATGACTGGTGGTACAGCTACCGCAAGGCCTGGCGGCAGAACTGGCGGGAGTCCATCCTCCCAGGCATCGTCCTCTGCCTCTTTGTGGGTTTTCTCCTCTTTATGGGACTTCAATTCATCTGGACGGAGGAAGCGATTCCGCTTGTCATGCTGATCTGCGGGATCGTAAGTGCCTTGCTGGCGGCCATGGTATTCACCGTCTATTGGGCGCAGCTGGTACTCTTCAGCCAGAGCGGCCTCTGGAAGCTTCGCAACTGTCCGATTTTCATCCTGCCCAATATCATACGGTGTCTCGGTGCGGCAGTGATGCAGGTGGTCTGGTGGGTGCTGCTGGCCATGCTGCTTCCAGGCTCTCTGCTCATTGTGGCCCTGTTCGGCTTCTGGCTGATTCTGTATTGGACCTATCGGCTGCTCTATCCCGCCCTGAACCGGGTGTTTGAAATCGAGAAGCGGATCGCAGCGGAGTACCCGGATCAGACAGCAGAATAACATTTCAAACCAGGAAGTGAATACATGACGAGAATCGAGATCAACCGGGGCTGGACCTTCCAGAAACAAAACGGCTCCGCCCCGGAGACCATGGACCTGCCCCACACCTGGTATACCGGCGAAGACCAGTACCGGGGAACGGCGGTCTATCGGAAAACTGTGGACGCGCCGGCATGTGAGTGCCTTCTCCTGGAGATCGGCGCGGCGGACCACACCGTCTCAGCATTTGCCGGAGGTGTGGAAATTGGCACCCACAAAGGCGGATATTCCCGGGTTCGGTTCGCCATCCCGCCGGCCTGCATCCGGGACGGCAAGATCGATCTGGAACTCCGGGTAGATAACGCCCCAACTGAGGACGTCTCCCCTCTAGCTGGAGACTTTACCATTTTCGGGGGATTGACCCGCCCCGTTGCGCTGCTGGCCTGCGGGAAAGACCATTGGGACTACCTCTATTATGGCACAGACGGCGTCATCGTGCGCACAGACGTGGACGAGAGCGGGGACGGCATCCTGCAGCTGGAACCCCACGCAGTGGTCTCAGGCGATTCCGCAGTCCGATATACCCTCACAGATCCGGATGGAGCCGTTGCGCTCCGGTTCGATGGCTCTACCACTGCCTCGGAGGTCTGTCGGATTCCCGCCCCGCACCTTTGGAATGGACGGAAGGACACGGCACTGTACACACTCACCGCTGAACTGCTGGTACATGGCGTTGTAGTGGATGAGGCTTCCTGGAAAACAGGATTCCGCAAAATCCGCATGGACCCGGACGAGGGCTTCTTTCTCAACGAAAAACACCTTCACATCCGCGGTGTAGCCATCCATCAGGACTTTGCCGGCTGCTACTCCGCCGTGACAGAGCAGGAGATCGACCGGAACTTTGCCCTCATCCAGGAGGTGGGGGCAAACGCCCTGCGGCTGTCCCACTATCAGCACCCGCCTTACACCTATGACCGCTGCGACCGGGATGGCTATGTGGTCTGGGCGGAGATCCCCATGCTGAAGATGACAGAGAACCCGGCTCTCCAGGAGAATGCGGCGAACCAGCTCACCGAGCTCATCTTACAGAACATTTACCATCCCAGCATCTGCTTCTGGGGCGTGCAGAACGAGATCGGCATGTTCCGGGACGCACCGCCCATCCACGAGGCTGTGCAAAAGCTGGTTCAGATTTGCAATGACCTGGATCCCAGCCGGATCGCGACCTGTGCCAATCTCAACACCGTGAAGTCCAAGAGCGGTCTCAATCACCTCACCCCCATGGTGGGATACAACATCTACTTCGGCTGGTACTACGGCAAGATGGGTGACTACGACAGCTTTCTGGACAACATGCACCGGGATCTGCCGGAGACCGCTCTGGGCATCAGCGAGTACGGTGTGGATTGCGCCACCTGGCTGCACGCAGAGGAGCCGATGGTAAAGGACTACTCTGAGGACTTCCAGGCCTTGTGGCACGAGACAGTGTACCCTATCATCAATGCCAAGTCCTATCTCTGGGGCAGTTTCATTTGGAATATGTTCGACTTCTCCAGTTCCCGCCGGAATGAGGGCGGCCAAAAGTTCATCAACGCCAAGGGTCTTGTGACCTACGACCGCCAGATCTGCAAGGACGCCTTCTACTACTATAAAGCCCGTTGGAGCGGGGAACCCTTCCTCTACATCCGCGAGCGGCGCTTTGAAAAGCGCTGCCGGGACAGCCTGGATGTAAAGGTGTTCACCAACCTGCCAGATGCGGTTCTTCATCTGCCGGACGGCACCTGCCGGCGCGGAAAGAACAACGGCAACGGCGGCATTGTATTCCCCGATGTACCTCTGGCAGACGGGGTCAACCTCTTTACCGTGACGGCGGAGCAGAACGGCCAAACGTTCTCCGATACCGTGACCTTCACCAAGGTGTCTGAACCTGAGCCCTCCTACACCCTACCGGACTTCGGCGCCGGGCAGACGGTGAAGAACTGGTTCCTGGACGAGGACATTGACACCGATGCCTACTACTCTCTCCGGGACACCGCCCAGGATATCATGGACTCCCCCGAGGCATATGCAATTCTGCAGCAGTATGTCCCCGGCCTGTGCAGGGTACTGGAGCGGGGCGTGATCCCCCTGGGGCTGTCTATGAAAAGCATCCTCAGCCGGGAGACGCCGGAGGGCCTGGATCTGCAGGCGCTGAACGGAGATCTCATGAGAATCGTAAAGTGAGGGGTACAGCATGTACAGCAGTTTTTCAGACTACACCAAGCATCACGACTACCTGGTCTGCGTGGACTCCGATGGCTGCGCCATGGACACCATGGACTGCAAGCACATCCACTGTTTCGGCCCCTGCATGGTGGCAGAGTGGCAGCTGGAGCAGTGGAAGGAGCCCATCCTGGCCCGGTGGAACGACATCAACCTCTACTCCATGACGAGAGGCATCAACCGGTTCAAGGGCCTGAACATCATGCTCACCGAGGTGAATGAGAAGTACACCCCGGTGGAGAGCCTCCAGGACCTCACCGCCTGGGTGAACTCCGGAGCGGCGCCTTCCAATGACGCCATCCAGAAGGCCATCGATGAGACCGGCAGCCCCATCCTGAAGAAGGCCCTCAGCTGGTCCAAGGCTGTGAATGCGGCCATTGTGGCCCTGCCGGAGGAACTGAAGAAGCCCTTCGATGGCGCCAAGGAAGGCCTTGCAGCTGCTTCCGCCTTTGCCGATGTGGCCATCGTCTCCAGCGCCAACCGGGATGCGGTGGTGGAGGAGTGGACCAAGTTCCAGCTGATGGACCATGTGGACATCATGCTGGCCCAGGACATGGGCAGCAAGGCCCACTGCATCTCTGAGATGCTGAAGTTCGGCTACGATCCAGACAAGGTCCTGATGGTAGGCGATGCCCCCGGGGACCAGGACGCGGCCCTGCAGAACGGCGTCCACTACTACCCCATCCTGGTGCGCCATGAGGCTGAGAGCTGGATAGAATTGCAGGAGATCGGCCTGGACAAGCTCAAAGCCGGCGTCTACACAGGATATGAGAGCGAGAAGGCAGCGGCATTTTTGCGGAATCTTGGAGCATAAGGGGGATCACTATGGTTCGTTTGAAGGAAAAGCCGTTTTACCTCACGGATGCGCAGGTAAAATGGGTACAGGACACCATCGCCGGTATGACAGAGGAGGAAAAGATCGGGCAGCTCTTTACCCTCATGACCTATCTGCCCGGCGTCCATGAGGACAATATCCAGCACGAGCTTGCATCTTATCACCAGGGAGGCCTTCGATGGCAGCGGAAGGGTTCGGCAGAGGCCTACGAGCAGAACCGACTCTACCAGAAACACGCGAAGATCCCCCTGCTCATCGCCGTCAACTGCGACACCGGAGGTGCAGAATGTGTACCGGACGGCACCTACATCTCTACAGCGGTCCAAGCCACTGCAGGCGGTGATCCGGAGACGGCATACCACATCGGCCTCGCCTCTGCCCGGGAGGCCGGAAGCATCGGTGCCAACTGGCTCTTCAACCCCGTCTGCGACGTGTATCTGAACTGGCGGAACACCATCGTAAACACCCGCAGCTACGGCTCAGACCCAGACAATGTGCTGACGATGTGCCGGGCGTACATCCAGGGCGTTCGGAACTCCGGCTTCCCCATGGCTGTTACCGCCAAGCACTTTCCCGGAGACGGTACCGAGGAGCGGGACCAGCACCTGGTGATCGGGTGCAACGATCTCACCGTAGACGAGTGGGAGAACACCTTCGGCAAGGTGTACCGGGGTCTCATCGAGGACGGCGTGGAGGCCGTGATGGTAGGGCACATCACCCAGCGGCCCCTTTCGCAGAAGTACCGACCTGGAATCTCGGATGCAGAGATCAAACCTGCCACGCTGGCCCCGGAACTGCTGCAGGATGTATTGCGGGGAGAACTGGGTTTCAACGGCCTTGTGATCACCGACGCCACCCAGATGATTGGCTTTAACGCAGCAGAGCCCCGACGGACCGCCATTCCCGATGCCATCGCAGCCGGGTGCGATATGATCCTCTTCAGCAACGTCACGGAGGAGGACCTGGGATATATGCGGGAGGGTATTGCAAACGGGACCATCTCCCCGGAGCGCCTGCAGGAGGCTCTGGAGCGGATTCTCGGCTTGAAGGCAAAGCTTGGCCTGACAGAAAACTATGTGTTCCCCGCGCCGGAACTGCGGGAGAAGTATGTGGGGTGTGCCGAGCACAACGAGTTCCGCAGACAGGCGGCTGACCTCTGCACCACCCTGGTGAAAGACACTCAGCACCTGCTGCCCATTTCTCCGGAGGGCAAACGGGTGTTCCTGGTCTACCAGCACAACATTCCCAATTCCAAGGCCTACACTGGGGATCCTGTGCGGGATGTACTGAAAGAGGAACTGGAGCGGGTAGGCTTCACTGTGGATGTGTGCCCCGCATTCTATGATCTGGAGGCAGAGGACGGCGTGAACTTCCGCAACTTCCTCCAGATGATGGACAAAGGCAGCCGGGAGCAGTTCAAGGCGGAGCACGACCTGGTGCTGCTGGTGCTCAACTTCACCGGCTACGCCCAAACCAACGAGGTTCGGGTCACCTGGAGCACAGACCACGGAGTGGACCAGCCCTGGTATTTCACCGAGGTTCCCACTGTGACGGTGAGCCTGAACCTCACCAACCACCTGATCGATGTCCCCCAGGCCAAAACCTTTATCAACGCCTATGGCTCCAAGCGGGAAAATATTCGGGCGTTTATCGAGAAGATGTGCGGCACCAGTGATTTTACCGGCAAAGCAGATGACACCGTCTTCTGCGGGCGCTGGGAAACGAGACTGTAAGGAGGCAAATCATATGAAGAGTTCCTTTCGCTGGTATGGCGACACGGACCCTGTGACTTTAGACGAGATCCGGCAGATCCCTGGGATGCGCTCGGTGGTCTCCGCGGTGTACGATGTAAAACCCGGTGAGGTCTGGCCGGAGGAATCCATAAAGCACCTGGCAGATGAGTGCAGAGCCCACGGCCTCATCTTCGACGTGGTGGAGTCCATCCCCGTCACGGAGGAGATTAAACTGGGCCGCTCGGAGCGGGACCGGCACATTGCAAACTACTGCGAGAGCATCCGCCGGTGCGCCAAGTACGGGGTGAAGTGCGTCACCTACAACTTCATGCCCGTCTTCGACTGGACCCGCACGCAGTTGGACAAGCCAGGCACAGACGGCTCCACCAGCCTTGTGATGTATTGGGACCAGATGAAAGGCCTGGACCCTCTGAAAGACGATATCCACCTGCCGGGTTGGGATGCCAGCTACAGCCAGGACGAGGTCCGGGATCTCATTCGCGCCTACGGCGAGCTGGGAGAAGAGGGACTTTGGCAAAACATCGTCTACTTCCTGAAGCACGTTATCCCCGTGGCTGAGGAGTGCGGCGTAGTGATGGCTGTTCACCCGGACGATCCGCCCTATCCCATCTTCGGCCTGCCCCGTGTGGTGACCTGTGAGGAGAACCTGGACCGGTACCTCTCCATCGTAGACAGCCCGGCCAATACGCTCTGTCTCTGCACCGGTTCTCTGGGCTGCTCTCCGAAGAATGACATCCCCAGGCTGGTGCGCAAGTACTCCGCCATGCACCGCATCAGCTTTATGCACCTCAGAAACGTGAAGATTCTCCCAGACACCTCCTTTGAGGAGTCCGGGCACCTCACGCAAAACGGCTCCCTGGACATGAACGCCATCGTGCAGGCCCTGGTAGAGACCGGCTTTGACGGCTGGTTCCGCCCGGACCACGGCAGAATGATCTGGGGCGAGACCGGAAAACCCGGCTACGGCCTCTTCGACAGGGCACTGGGCAGCGCCTATCTCAACGGTCTCATCGAGGCCAATGGCGGTACCATCGAATAAGAAAGGATGTTTGAAAATGTTAAACCTCCCTCTCAACGTGGATTTCAGCGGCAAAGTCGTGGCAGTTACCGGCGCCGGCGGCGTGCTCTGCTCCGTGATGGCCCGGGC
>CANQII010000021.1 GCA_947623875.1 uncultured Oscillospiraceae bacterium | reverse complement strand
CAGCCACGAACAGCCCCTTTTCAACTACTTTAAGCAGATGTTCGCGCAGGTAACCAACCCGCCCATCGATGCCATCCGGGAAGAAGTGATCACGGACACCACCGTCTATGTGGGCGATGACGGCAATCTGCTGCAGGAGAGCCCGGACAACTGCCGTGTTCTGCAGATCCACAACCCCATCCTGACCTCCCTGGACCTTCTGAAAATCCGCGCCATGGACAAGCCAGGATTTCATGTGGCCACCGTCTCCCTCCTGTATTTCAAGAACACCCCGCTGAAGCGTGCATTGGACCAGATGCGCATCGCCGCAGACCGAGCCTACCGGAAAGGCGCCAATATCATCATCCTCTCAGACCGGGGCGTGGACGAGAACCATGTGGCGATTCCCTCGCTGCTGGCGGTGTCCACCCTGGAGCAGCACCTGGTGCGCACCAAGAAGCGCACCGCCGTCTCCGTGATTCTGGAGTCCGCCGAGCCCCGGGAAGTGCACCACTTTGCCACCCTTCTGGGCTATGGCGCCCGGGCCATCAACCCGTATCTGGCCCAGGAGACCATCCAGCAGCTCATCGATGAGGGCCTGCTGGACAAGGAGTTCAGCGCAGCTGTCAACGACTACAACAACGCCATTCTCCACGGCATCGTGAAGATCGCCTCCAAGATGGGCATCTCCACCATCCAGTCCTATCAATCCGCCCAGATCTTTGAGGCCATCGGCATCGCGAAAGACGTGGTGGAGGAGTACTTCACCAACACCGTCTCCCGGGTGGAAGGCGTGGGTCTCAAAGAGATCGAGCAGATGGTGGATCACAACCACACCCGGGCCTTCGATCCCCTGGGCCTTGGTTGCGACAATACCCTGGACTCTCGCGGCTCCCACAAAGCCCGCAGCGGCCAAGAAGACCACATGTACAACCCCCGGACCATCCATCTCCTGCAGGAGTCCACCCGCACCGGCAACTACGAGCTCTATAAGCAGTATGCGGCCCTGGTGGATGATGAGACCATGCCCCACACCCTCCGGGGCCTCATGGAGATGCGCTACGCCGATGAGCCCATCCCCATCGACGAGGTGGAGAGCGTAGACAGCATCGTAAAGCGGTTCAAGACCGGCGCCATGTCCTACGGCTCCATCTCTCAGGAGGCCCACGAGTGCATGGCCCAGGCCATGAACATGCTGGGCGGCAAGTCCAACTCCGGCGAGGGCGGCGAGCGCCCGGAGCGCCTGAAGACAGACAAGTGCTCTGCGATTAAGCAGGTGGCCTCCGGCCGGTTTGGCGTCACCAGCGAGTATCTCGTAAGCGCCAAGGAGATCCAGATCAAGATGGCACAAGGGGCTAAGCCCGGTGAAGGCGGTCATCTCCCCGGCAAGAAGGTATACCCCTGGATCGCCAAGACCCGTTATTCCACCCCTGGTGTGGCGCTGATCTCTCCGCCGCCCCACCACGATATCTACTCCATCGAAGATCTGGCCCAGCTGATCTACGATTTGAAAAATGCCAACCGGGAGGCCCGGATCAGCGTAAAGCTGGTGTCTGAGGCAGGCGTAGGCACCGTAGCTGCCGGCGTGGCCAAGGCCGGCGCCCAGGTGGTGCTGATCTCCGGTTATGACGGCGGCACCGGCGCGGCGCCCCGCTCCTCCATCCACAACGCCGGCCTGCCTTGGGAGCTGGGTCTGGCAGAGACCCATCAGACCCTGATCCAGAACGATCTCCGCTCCAGAGTAGTAGTGGAGACAGACGGCAAGCTGATGTCCGGCCGGGACGTGGCCATCGCCTGCATGCTGGGCGCCGAGGAGTTCGGCTTTGCCACAGCGCCGCTGGTTACCATGGGCTGCGTGATGATGCGGGTCTGCAACCTGGATACCTGCCCGGTGGGCGTGGCCACCCAGAACCCGGAGCTTCGCAAGCGCTTCCGGGGCAAGCCCGAGTATGTGGTGAACTTCATGCGGTTTATCGCCCAGGACCTCCGGGAGCACATGGCCAAACTGGGTGTGCGCACGGTAGAGGAACTGGTGGGCCGGACGGATCTCCTGAAGGCCAGAGAGCACGCCGTGAATGAGCGGGCTGCCACCGTGGACCTCAGCTGCATCCTGGGGAACCCCTACATCGGACCGGAGTACAAGACCCACTTCAACCCGGCAGACGTCTATGACTTCGCCCTGGAGAAGACCGTGGACATGTCCGTGCTGCTGAAGAAGCTGGGGCCGGCTCTGAAGAAGGGCGAGAAGAAGAGCATCTCCCTGAACGTGAGCTCCACAGACCGGACCGTAGGCACCCTATTCGGATCAGACATCACCCGGGCCTGGGGCCAGCAGCTGGCAGAGGATACCTTCACCGTCCAGTGCACCGGCGGCGGCGGACAGTCTTTCGGCGCCTTCCTGCCCAAGGGTCTCACCCTGCGGCTGGAGGGAGACTCCAACGACTATCTGGGCAAGGGCCTCAGCGGCGGCAAACTGGTGGTATATCCCCCCAAGACCGCCAAGTTTAAGGCGGACGAGAACATCATCATCGGCAACGTGGCTCTCTACGGCGCCACCTCCGGTAAGGCCTTTATCGCAGGTGTGGCCGGCGAGCGGTTTGCGGTCCGGAACTCCGGCGCCATGGCTGTAGTGGAAGGCGTGGGAGATCACGGCTGCGAGTACATGACAGGCGGCCGGGTGGTGGTCCTGGGCGAGACCGGCAAGAACTTCGCCGCCGGCATGTCCGGAGGCATCGCCTATGTGTGGGATCCCAGAAGAGACCTGTATCTCCGGGTAAACAAGGAGCTGGTGTCCATCGAGCCTCTCACCGAGAAGCACGACATCGAAGAGCTTCGCGCCATGCTCACCGAACATGTGGCAGCCACCGGGTCTGAAAAGGGCAAGGCCATTCTGGACAACTTCACCGAGGCGGTGTCCAGCTTCAAGAAGATTCTGCCTCGCGATTACGACCGCATGCTCCGGGCCGTGGCCCAGTGCGAAGAGCGGGGTCTCAGCCACGAAGAGGCGGAGATTGAGGCCTTCTATACCGTGACAGGAGGTGTGCACTGATGGGAAAGCCCACAGGATTTCTGGAATACAGCCGCCAGGGCAACCCGGCGGAGACGCCGCTGGAGCGGATCCAGCACTGGAATGAGTTCCACGGGATGTTGCCCGAGGCGGAGCGAAAGAAGCAGGGCGCCCGCTGCATGGAGTGCGGCGTGCCCTTCTGCCAGTCCGGCGTGGTGCTGGCCGGTATGGTTACCGGCTGCCCGCTGCACAATCTGGTGCCGGAGTGGAACGATCTGGTGTACCACGGCAACGAGGGTCACGCCCTCAGCCGGCTTCTGAAGACCAACAACTTCCCGGAGTTCACCGGCCGGGTGTGTCCCGCCCTCTGTGAGGCGGCGTGCACCTGCGGCCTCCACGGGGACCCGGTAACCGTAAAGGAAAACGAACTGGCAGTGGTAGAGGCAGGCTATGCCTCCGGTGCCATCCATCCGGTGCCCCCTAAAGTGCGCACCGGCAAGAAAGTGGCGGTTGTGGGCGGAGGTCCTGCGGGTCTCGCTGCGGCGGATCAGCTGAACCGGAGAGGCCACACTGTAACCATCTTCGAGCGGGCAGACCGGGTTGGCGGCCTTCTCATGTATGGCATCCCCAACATGAAGCTGCAGAAGGAGATCGTCCAGAGAAGGGCAGACCTGATGGCAGCCGAGGGCGTGGAGTTCCGCACCAGCTGCGAGGTTGGGGTGGACATCTCCGCCCAGGAACTGCTGGACCAGTATGACGCCGTCATCCTCTGCGGCGGCGCCAAGAAGGCCCGGGATCTGAATGTGCCTGGGCGGGACGCTGTAGGCATTCACTTTGCAGTAGACTACCTCACCGCCGCCACCAAGGCACTCCTGGACGGCATCTCCGTTGCCGGCACCCCCATGGACGCCAAGGGCAAGGATGTGGTGATCGTAGGCGGCGGCGACACTGGCAATGACTGCGTGGGCACCGCGATCCGCCAGGGCTGCAAGAGCGTGATCCAGTTGGAGATGATGCCGAAGGCACCGGATAAGCGGGCAGAAAACAACCCCTGGCCCCAGTGGCCCAAAGTCTGCAAGACGGACTACGGCCAGGAAGAGGCCATTGCGGTCTTCGGCGCCGATCCCCGGCAGTATCAGAAGACGGTAAAGAGCTGCGTGAAAGATGAGCAGGGCAATTTGAAGAGCATTGTGACCGTCTCTCTGGAGCCCAAGCGGGCAGACAACGGCCGTACCATCATGACAGAGGTCCCTGGCACAGAGGAAGAGATCCCTTGCGGACTGCTCCTACTGGCTGCAGGCTTCCTAGGCCCGGAGGATACCCTCCCAGAGGCCTTCTCCCTCCAGCGGGACGGACGCTCCAACGTGGCAGCGGCTCCCGGCGGGTACTTTGCCGGCAGCGAAAAGGTCTTTACCGCCGGCGACATGCACCGGGGACAGTCCCTGGTGGTGTGGGCCATCGCGGAAGGGCGGGGCGCTGCCCGCGAGGTGGATGCCTATCTCATGGGGTACACCAACCTGACCTGAGTATCGCGCAAACTGCATAGACAACAACCCGCCCGGGACGCAGATCTGGTCTGCATCCCGGGCGGGTTTCGTTTTGTGTAGGGTTTAATGAGCAGCTCAAGGCAGACAGTCCCGTGGGAAGCCTGCCCTGAACATGGATAGCTTTGGCTTAGTATCCGTGGAACACCGTGGGATACTCATATCCGGCTTTCAGTTCCAAGTGGCGAATGCCTGGACAGTGTGCAGTGATACTTGTGAGCCAGAATTGTACCAGATGTGCCGATCAGACGACTGGCTTACGCCGACTTCATGCCGAAAGCATCCAGAACTGCGGGGGCGATGTCGTCATCGACCTCAGCATAGTCGTACGCTTCTTCAAACGTATAGTGGAGCCTATCCATCGCTTTTTGGATCTCCCGGATTTTCTGGTCGACTAAAGCGTCGTAGACCTCATCATAGATCAGATCCTGCATAACCTTGCACATTTTTTCTCGTCCCTCCTCCGTCTCCTTGAGATAGTGAACTCGTTCAGCTAGATCCTTGTAGTTCATGTCGCGAGCGCTTGTGCAGTGAAAATCGTGAATGAGTTTGCCCACGGGGTCATTTCCCTTATAGGCGCCGTTCACATAGATGATGTGGGTTTCATCCCCGAACTGCATGTGGTGCTTCGCATCCATCCGATCAAACCAGTAGAGGGCATCGCCTTTGCCGAAGTAGTCTTCCCGGGTGATGAAGATCACATACGTCTCCGGAAGATTCTCGAATTTATCCGCGATGAGAGCAGTGCTGGTATCCATCGCTGCGCTGTTGTATCGTGCCCGTTTGGGGTGTGCGCCTTCGCTTGGGTTCTGCACCTCAATGTCGTACAGTTTTCCTGCCTCATCTTCACAGTAAATGTCAAGACGAACTCCATAGCCAAACAGGTTGGAAATGGTATGCTGGACTTCCACTCTCACAACACGTAAGTCTTCCCTGCCAAGAATGACATTGATGAGACACTGCGCTGCAGGGATATTCCCCAAAAACACTTGGTTCATGAAGACGTCATCGAAGAGAACAAGACCCGGTATGCTATCTCGCCGCTTCTGCGTTTTCTGCGCAGGTGTCAGCTTGATCTTAGGTGCAGGCTGAGGCTTGGGGGCACCCTTAGACGTAGATTCTGTTTTCTTGGGCATGCAATCATCACCTCTGTCTCTTGCTTATAGCTTATTTTAACAGATGGTTGCTATGAATACAAGTGCAAATCGAGAGAAATTTCTGACCACAGAGAAAATCAGCAAATTGCACAAAATAAAACTGATAAATATGTGCAAGATGACAGACTCTTGGATATGGCACAGTCCGAAAAGGTTGCCGCAGGGAGATCAATTTCATGTCAGCTGGGTGATGCGTAGGAACAACCCAAAGAAAGGATAATGATCATATATTTCTGTACACAAATATTAGCGCTTTCTTTGCGGTAATAGAATACTGGCTGCGTACATGCTTAGATCTGCAGTAGAAGATGTATTACACAGAGAGGGGCTACCGCAGAATAATGTTCTCCAATCCAGACAGGGGGATGAGAATGTCTCGGTATCCTTTTGCAAACCTCATGCATCAACAATGGTGGCCAGTTTGGCAGTGAGAAGGTCTTTACCAGACTGGCTTACATCGGTTTCCTGCCGAATGCTTCCAGAACTGCGGGGGCGATGTTGTCATCGATATCAGCCTTTTCAAATGCGTCCTCAAAGGAACAGCCGAAGTCAGTCATCAGCATTTGGATCAATTTGATTGTCTTTTCGACTAAAGCGTCGTCAATCAGGTCCTGCATAACCTTGCACATTTTTTCTTGTCCCTCCTCAGCCCCAATGTGATGATCAGGCGACTGGCTTACGCCGGCTTCCTGCCGAAAGCATCCAGAACTGCGGGGGCGATCTCGTCATCGACATCGGCGTTCTCAAATGCTTCCTCAAAGGTGTTGTTGTACTTAGTCATCAGCATTTGAATAAATTTGATTGTCTTTTCGACTAAAGCATCGTAGACCTCATCATAGATCAGATCCTGCATAACCTTGCACATTTTTTCTCGTCCCTCCTCCGTCTCCTTGAGACAGTGAACTCGTTCAGCTAGATCCTTGTAGTTCATGTCGCTTGCGCTTGTGCAGTGAAAATCGTGAATGAGTTTGCCCACGGGGTCATTTCCCTTATAGGCGCCGTTCACATAGATGATGTGGGTTTCATCCCCGAACTGCATGTGGTGCTTCGTATCCATCCGATCAAACCGGTAGAGGGCATTGCCTTTGCCGAAATGGTCTTCCCGGGTGATGAAGATCACTTCATGCCGAAAGCCTCCAGGACAGCGGGGGCGATGTCGTCATCGACCTCAGCGTCCTCATATGCATCTTCAAAGGAAAGGTGGTACTTATTCATTCCTTTTTTGATCGCCCGGATTTTCTCCTTGACCAGCGTATCGTAGCAGCCCTCATCATAGCTGTAGTTGATCAGATCCTGTAAGGCCTTGCTCATTTTTCCTCGCCTTCCTCTGTCTCCTCAAGATAACACACTCGCTCAGTCAGATTCTTGTAGTTTATGAGGCCTGCCCCGTGAGAACGTTGCTTTTGCCAAGTAATCTGCTTGGTTGATAAAGATCACTTCATGCCAAATGCCTCCAAGACTGCGGGAGCAATGTCGTCATCGACATCAGCGTACTCGTACGCTTCTTCAAACGTGAGGTGAAGCATATCCATCGCTTTTTTGATCTCCTTGATTTTGTCATTGACCCGATATTCATAGAGTTCGTCGTCAAACAGATCCTGCAGGGCTTTGTTCATTTTCTCATCACTCCTCCGTGTATTCACTTAGCCTGATCCTTGTAGTTCATGTCACTGAGAAGCAGGCACAGGAGCAGGTTCTGATTACCTGGCACCTCCTCAATAGTCAATGATGGTCCCGGGGTCTGGGTAGTCGATCTGGCAGATATCCCCAAAAGAAGCAGTCTTGCAGTCTACCAGTACAATGGCCTCTTTCGCAAGCTCCATCAGTTTCTCATCCAGTGTTTGGAAAAGGTCGTATCGGTCCACAACCAGCAACTGGACTTTCTCTGGCAGCGGCCGTCCATTGAGATAGTCGTAAGAGTCGTAGCCGGCTACACTCTCGCCGTAGTTGTATAATTACTTCCAGAGCTAGCACAAATAGGACTTTCCGGTGGCGGAGAAAGGATCAAAAGTGTACAGCCCGGGTTCTTTCCTCACTTGGATTTTCACCCGATGTTGATCGATAATAAATATTTTAATTTCTCCTTTCTATGGCTTGAAACGATGCGGATGAAGGATGTTGAAACTTATTGATGCAGTATAGCATGGAATAAAGGGTACGTCAAGATGAAAATATACGAATCTTAAAAACGCAGGTGCACAAAAAAGCACCAAGGCACTCTCCTCACTGCCGTGAGGAGAGTGCCTTGGTGCTGCGATTTCTGGCTGGATGCTTCGCGGAGGAAGGAGATCGTATGGTAAGCAGCTGGCGTCTGGGGGGGAGCCTATGAATTTGAGAAGGTCAGGCTGTCCAGGAAGGACTCCCAGGCCTCCGGATGATCCACGAACCACCGGGGACAGGCTTTCCCAGAGATGTCGTAGTGGCGGAGGATGTCTTCCCGCTGGAGGTGGTAGGTGTCGCTGAGCCAGTTCACCAACTTCTGCAGGGACGATACCGTCTCCAAGGTGAGGGAGCCGCTGTCGTCAGGATGACAGCACTCGATGGCGATGGTATCTCCGTTCCGCTCGCCGTTGCAGAACGCGATCTCGTCCAAGGGGATGCACTGGAGAATGGTGCCGTCCTGGTCGATGAGAAAGTGGCAGCTGGCCTTTTCTGCATGGCTGTCTTCCAGACCGGCGAAGTAGTCCCGCTGTTCCTTGGCGGTCTTTCCGGGATCGCCCACATAGTGGATCACCACGCCTTTCACCTGGGAGATCGGAGTTCCTGGCCTGGAATAATCACTCTTGGGCAGCAGGTCCTGAGTGATCCAGTCCGGCAGGGGACTGGAACTGTTGGTGAAGCCGTACAGAGACCAGGCGGCTGCCAGTACAAACAGCAGGGTCACTACCACCAGTCTGGGCAGGCCGCTCTGCCGTGCCCTGCGATGACGTTTCCGGCGCTGCCGGGCAGAGGGAGCAAGACGTCTCCCTGGAGCAGTCTGCACGGGATCGGTCGGGCGGTACTCTTGTGTTGTGCGGTATCCGCCGGCAGAGTGGTACTCCGAAGCGGTGTGGTATGTACCGGAATGGTGCTCTGGTGCAGTGTGATACCCGCCGGCAGAGCGGCGTTCTGGCGCAGGCCGTTCTCTCCGGGCAGCTTGGACATCCGAATTGGTGCGATTCCGATCTGTATTGTGCCGTTCTGCCGGGACGGTGCGGACCCCAGCAGAGCGTTGTCCAGACGGCTTTGAAGTGCTTTGCGCAGTGCGGTGTGGCGGCTCAACCTGATAACGCTTCGTATAATGTGTGTCTGAAACGGTATGGCCTCTGCCGGCAGATTGGCTCACCTGCGTCGGCTGAGGTTCAGACCAGTCCTGGCCTGGGAAATCGAACAGATAATCGGCTGCGGTGTACATGAAAACATCTCCTGGTGGGTTTGAATCAGAGAATCTGGTGAAGAAGATAGAGGAGCAGCAGGTGGACCGGGTAGTACCAGTAGAAGGCGTGCTGAAGGACCTTGCTCTTTCTGCCGAGACTGCCGTTGTAGAGGAGAAGAATGGGGATGGAGAGGAAGACACCCAGACGGGGGATCGGATTCAGCTGGTAAGACAGCGCCTGCAGCACATACAGCGCCCCAACCGCAGCGTGGGCAATAGACCGCTTCACCGGGTCCTCCCGGAACACCCCGAAGATCACCACCAGGAGTACCGCGATGTAGTTCCAGTCTGCGGTGTATGCCAGAAGGCAGCAGACGGGTAGAGACAGGAGACGGAACGGCATGGGCCAGGACTCCTGATGCAGGACGGTGAGGGCCATGAGACCCATCAGTAAGGACCACATCACGCTGGTATACGGGGTGCCTTGGAACGGGGCAAAGCCGAAATAGAGGCAGTACGGCACATGGGCGATGAGGGCGAAGAGAAAGAGCCGGCCCATGTAGCGGCGGAGGTTGGAGGTGTGGAGAAAGCCCTCGGCGATGAAGAAGCACATGATGGGGGCGGCGAGACGGCCGGGAATCCGCAGAGCCGGATAGGCTGCCAGGCTGGCACTGAGGAATATGGCGTGATCGAAGGTCATGGCGAGAATGGCCAACAGTTTCAGCTGGTTGGCGTTCATACGCGCCGCGCAATCGGGGATTGCTGTGGGAACGGTGTCGGTCATAAGGACCAGGCCTCCTCGAGAATGTGTGCCGGACGTCTACGGGACTATTATCCGGCAGAATGGGTAAAGGAATCGCCCATGGGACTGTATCGAAACTGCAAACAATGGGAAAGGAAACCCAACCGGCTGGAAGGGGCGGAAAAGGCTGGAGTGGAGGGCTTGTCCCACCAGTATAGAGGGGCGCATGCGCGAATCCTAGGGAACGGTGGGAGAGAATATGATCTTCAGGGAATTGTCTTGTTGGGAATTGTGCAGATGCCTGGACTTGCTGAAAATCAACATGTGCTGTGCGAGTGCCTTCCGAGATAGCCCGATTTTGGGACAAAAAAGCACCGGCCCAGAGCCGGTGCTTTTTAAAGTAGATTGTGTTTGCGTGTTTGCCTGGAATGGTCTTCAGGAGAGCATGTGGTTCACCAGACCGTACCCGGAGTAGCAGCCCAACTGGACGTCGTAGACGTTGCCCACGGTGTAGGTGCCGGGGAAGGTGAAGAGGGTCACAATCTGGGATGCGGTGGTGATGATCTGCACAGACCAGTTGTCCAGGCGCTCCAGGCGCTCCAAAATCTCATCCAAAGAGGGCTCCTCGGGGAGGTCCACCAGGCAGTTGCCGTAGACAGCGGAGGAGAAGATGGACTTCAGCGGGTCCATCACCCCCAGGTCCATGGGGGACTGGAGCAGATCGTAGAAATAGGGGCACATCTGGGAGCTGTCCCCGTAGTGCTGAGACCAGGCGTCCTGAAAACTCTCCCCGTAGCCATTGGCTGTGGGGAGATTGGGAAAGAAGTCCCCAAAGACCTCTACGTTGATGGTGAAGGCGTCCACCTCGAAGGTCCGATGGAAGAGGAGAAAGTCCCGGAGATCCGATTCCACCTGGGCGCGGGCGGCCTCCTGCTCCTCCTGGGTGATCTCCCGCTGGGCCACCGGTTGGAAAATGGCGGTGATGGCATTCACGTCCGAATAGGCATTGGAGAGGGAGACGGCCATGGAGAGCAGCACATCGGGATTGCCCTGTACGGCTGCCTTAGCAGGGACGTCCTTGCAGTAGAAGCGGAGATCGGAGGATATGGGGGCCCGCTCTACTTCGGTCATGGTGGCAGGCAGGTTCCACTCCAGCCGGTCCAGGGCGTCCTCATATCGCAGGTCTGCTACGGTGTTGCCGAGAAAGGTCTGCAGGAACAGAGCGCCATCGCTGCCGATGTCCAGCATCTCCTTTTGACTGTGCTGCCGGACGTCCTCCTGGGGCGCGTAGAACAGAAACGTGCAGAAATCGTCCTGCAGCTCCTCGGGTAGGGGATTCCGCTTGTCCACATCGTACATGGGCCAGGGGGAGAAGGTGAGCTCCTCTGCGGTGAGGCCCAGCACCGAGGGGACAGAGAGCACCCCGGAGGAGACGGTCTTTCCCATAGGCGGGGCGGTGACTGAGCGGGCAACCACGCCGGAGAGCAGGACGGCGGCCAGCAGAATGGAGAGAGCAGCCAGGGGAAACGCTGCTTTTTTCAATCGGATCCCCCTCTCAGTAAGAAAAGCCCACCCCGGCGTAGCAGGCCAAGGTGATGTCGTAATAGAAGCCGATGGTGCCGACGTAGGGGTTGTGGAACAGCAGGACGATCTGGGTGGGGGTGGAGATCCGCTGGAGAGACCAGCTGTGGAACTCCTCCAGCCGGTCCAACATGGTGTCCAGATCCAGATCCTGGGGCACATCGTCTTGAATCAACAGGCAGGACTCCAGAAGGGAGTAGATTACGGCCAGACCACCGCTGGTGGCGTCCTGCAGGTGCAGCAGATACGGACCCAGGCCGGAGGGATGGCGGAAATACTGTTCCCAGGACTCCTCCACCACTGCAGGAGCCAAAATGAGCATGTCCGCGGCGGAGGCGTAGTGGAGGGTGAGATATGCGCTGTCTACCTCGCCGTAGTAGAGGGAGTCGCAGAGGCGGCGCATCTGGAAGAGGTCGTAGAGATCGGAGTCCACCTTGTCCAGGGCGGCCTGTCGGGCCTCATCGGAGACAGAGACCTCCTGGGCCGGCTCCGCCACCAGGGAAAAGCCGTTCACGGAGGACCGGGAACAGGAGATGCCGCAGGACAGGGAGACACCGGTCTTGGAGTCCTCCAGGGAGAGCTCTGCCGGGAGATCTTTGAGATAGACGTGAAACTCCCGGCCGTTGTTGTCTGCACTCCACTCCAGGCGAGACTCCAGATCCTCCGGCTCGTACGTCAGGTCCCACCCAGAGGGCAGCATGACCAGCGGCAAAAACTGCTGCAGCAGTGCATCCGAATCCTCCGCGCCCTGTTCCATGACGATGGGAACGAGGGTGCGCATGGCCAGGTTCAGCTCCGATTGGGGATCTTCCAGAAAGGGCTTTGTCAGGGGAGAGCGCTTTTCCAGGGCGTAGCTGTCCCAGGGGTGAAAAAGCAGCTGATCGGCGGTGAGTCCTGGGATGGAGGGGACATTCTGCACCCCGGCGGAGATGGTGGTGCCCACCGGCGGGGCGATGAGAGCGCGGATGGCAGCGGTGCCGATGAGGGCGCCGGCCAGGAGAATTCCCGCAGTGATGAGGGGAAACAGGCTACGCTTCATGGTCTGCTTCCTCCCGGTGCCCGGAGATGGGGAAGCGGAGGGTCACCAGAGTGCCCTCGCCTACGATGCTCTGGATGCCCATGGAGCCGTTGTGGACTGCCGTGATCTCCTGGCACAGTGCCAGACCCAGACCTGCGCCACCGGCCTTCCGGGCCCGGCTCTTGTCCACCATGTAGAAGGGGCGGGTGATCTTGGCGATCTCCTCTTTGGGGATGCCCTGACCGTAGTCCCGGATCAGCAGTACCACCTCATCGCCCTCCACCCGGCCGGCAAGGTCGATGCGGCTGTCCCGCTGACTGGCCTTGCGGCCGTTGTCCATGATGTTGTAGAGCAGGGATTTGAAGAGCTCCCGGTCCATGTCCACGTCACACGCGGGACAGAAGCAGGACAGGGTGATGCCGCTGCTGGTCATGACGGGGCGCATGCTGAGGGCCACTTCCTCCACCACATCCCGGAGGGGAGCGGGCTCCAAGGTCACACTGGCACTGCCCAGAGTGGTGAGCTCCAATAGCTTTCCGGAGAGACTGCGGAGCCGCTTGGCCTCTTCGGAGATCACCCGGGCGTACTTCACCCGCTTGCTATCGGACACGTCTTTCGGCAGATACAGCAGGTCCGCAAAGCCCAGTATGCTGGTGAGAGGGGTCTTCATCTCGTGGGCCAGGTTGCCGATGAATACCTTCCGCTCCTCTGCCACCGCCTCCAGCTGTTCCACCCGGTCCTGCACCGCCTGGGCCAGCTGATTCATATCCTCTGCGAGACCCGCCAGTTCATCGCTGCCGTGGACGGTGAGCCGCTCCTCGTAGCTGCCCTGGGCGATCCGCTTGGCGCTCTCCCGGAGGTCCGCCAGGGGACGGAGCAGTACCCGGGTGAGGAGAAGCAGCAGTCCGGCGCCTAAGACACTGAAGGAGAGACTCAAGAGTACGGTGTGCAGGGCCTGCTCCTCCAGCTCCTGCTGCAGGTCTGCCACATTATAGGCAGCTCCCAGCCGGAACTGGCAGGACTCCAGGGTGATGGGCATGGCGCAGAGAATGGTGTTGCCTCCATCCCGGACCTCGTACACCGTGGCTTTCGGCTCGTCCTCTGGGGGCTCCGGCAGGGAGGTGTCCTCCAGGGTGCCTGTGAGGTTATTGAGAAGCTCAAAGCCGCTGTCGTCGACCAGGACAAAGCCCATGAGATAGCCGTCTGTGGCCTGCTGAGACAGCACCTCAACGGCGGCGTCCCGGGTGTCCTGCTCCTCCAGCTGCACGAGACCCAACTGCAGACGATGGCTCACCACCCCGGCCCGCAGCATCCCGGCGAGGTACCGCTGCTGGGTGGCGGCCCGTTGGCCCTCCCGCTCCCATAGGGCATCCCGGGTGCTCTTCAAAAGCAGCACAGAGACCAGGGTGGTGGAGAAGACCATCAGGGCCAGGGTGGAGAGGAAGATCTTTTGCCAGAGCTTCATTTCCAGCTTTCCAGGCGGTATCCGATGCGGGTGAGAGTCACCAGCTTATTGGCCAGCTGCAGTTTCTGGCGTAGCCGCTGTACGTGGATGTCTACTGTCCGGCTCTCGCCCATGAACTCATAGCCCCACACCATGCTGAGAAGCTTTTCCCGGCTGAGGGCCAGTCCCTGATGCTGGAGGAAGACCTTGAGAAGGTCGAACTCCTTGGGGGAGAGCTGTACCGGCTTTCCGTTCAAAGTTACCGTGTGGCTGCTGAGATCCTGGCGAATGGGACCGTACTCCAGGATGTCCTGAGCCCGGCCTCTCCGGCGGAGTACCACATCGATGCGGGCCAGCAGCTCTAAAGGCTCAAAGGGCTTGGAGATATAGTCCTCGGCGCCTAAGCGAAGACCCCGCACCTTGTCCGCCACCTCCTGCATGGCGGAGAGAAAGATCACCGGGATGTCCTGGCCGTGGATCTGCTCCAGCACAGAGAAGCCGTCCAGACCGGGGAGCAGTACATCCAGAAGGACCAGGTCGTAGTTGCCGCTGCTGATGCGCTCCGGGGCAGAGGCGCCGTCTGCGCACCAGGCGCTGGTGTGTCCGCCCAGGGCCAGGGTGGCATCGATCATCTGGGCAATATGTTCTTCATCCTCCACAATCAATACGTGTGCCATGAAGAGGAAACCTCCTATTCGATCGGCCAAAGGGCCGTTGTGTGCTCCTTCAGTATAGCACGAAACTGCAACTGTGTCAGCAAAGAGTTGTATCAAAACCGTAAATGCCGGGTCCAGGCGGAAAAAGGACGGTTTTTGAAAGGCGGGAAGATGGCGGGAGAATGCCGGTCTAAACCGGGACAGGCTCTCATAGGATAGCGGCAGAAAGGCGGGATGCCCATGACAAACCAACCTTGGGAGGAGGCCTCTGCGGTGCTGCCCACCTGCCTCCGCCAGGGGCTGGAGCCCCTGGCGGACAGGCTCCCTCTGGCGGAGGAGTACCGGCTTCGGCGGGGCCAGCCCATGTCCGTATTGCTGCCCGCCGGGGAGATCCCGGTGGAGGGGCCAGAGATCACAGAGATGCACCTCCGGCAGGTGTTGGAACAGGCCAGCCAGCACTCCGCCCACACGGTGCTGGACCGGGTGCAGCGGGGGTTTGTAACCCTCCGGGGCGGTCATCGGATCGGCCTCTGCGGCACGGCGGTGCGCCGGGATGGGCAGATCGTCACCCTGCAGTATCTCTCCTCTCTCAGCATCCGCATCGCCCGGGAGGTGACGGGACAGGCCCCCAAGGTGCTGCCCTCCATTACAGACAGCGGCATCCCGTACAGCACCCTGATCCTGGCTCCGCCGGGGGCTGGGAAGACCACGCTGCTCCGGGATCTGATCCGTGGGATCTCCGCCGGGGAGACTGGAATACCACTGCGGGTGGGTGTGGCGGACGAGCGGGGAGAACTGGCGGCCCTCTGGCAGGGGGAACCCCAGATGAACATCGGCCCCCACACAGACGTGATGGACGGCTGCAGTAAGGCGGAGGGAATCTCCATTCTCCTGCGAGGGATGAATCCCCAGGTGCTGGCGGTGGACGAGATCACCGAGCGTCAGGATGCGGAGACCCTTCTGGAGGCTGCCGGCTGCGGGGTATCCCTTCTTGCCACTGCTCACGGCAGTTCCGCAGAGGATCTGAAGCGGCGGCCGGTGTACCGGATGCTGCTTGAGGCTGGCGTCTTCCGGAGGCTCATCGTGATCCGCTGTCAGGGGGGAAGACGGTTTTTCCGGACCGAGGGATTGCCGTGCTGAGACTGCTGGGGGCGGCGCTGGTGGCGGCAGGATGCGTCACGGCGGGGTGCTCAGCTGCCGCCTCTCTCTCCGCTCGTACCCGGGATCTGGGGGAGGCGGAACAGATCCTGGAGTCCATTGCCCGGGAACTGGAGTGGTCTCTGGTGCCGCTGCCGGAGGCATTGAGAAGAGCATCTGCCGGAAGCGGGAAGGCAAAGAATTGGCTGTATCCTCTGGCGGAGGCGGTGTCTGCATCTCAGGATCAGTCTTTCCAGAGTTTGTGGAATCATGCCCTTCGAAACAGCGGCCTGTCTCTCACCAGAGAGGATTATGCCGTGTTGGAGCGGCTGGGTTCTGTGCTGGGCCGCTACGATGCTGCCTCCCAGTGCCAGGCGCTGGCGGCAGCGGGGGCCCGGCTGCATGGACTGCGGGAAGAGGCGGCAGAGCGGCAGAAGGGACTTGCCCATCTCTACCGGGTGTTGGGTGTATCCGTTGGCGCCCTGCTGATTGTCCTTTTGCTGTAATATCTGTGAAGTAGTATAGCCTTACAGAAGATGAGGGGGAATACGATGTGGATGTGGATCTGATCTTTCGCATTGCGGCCATCGGCATTCTGGTGTCCGTGCTGAACCAGGTGCTGACCCGCTCCGGAAGAGACGAGATGGCCACCATGACAACCTTAGTCGCCCTGGTGGTGGTGCTGATGATCGTGGTGCAGCAGATCAGCAGTCTCTTTGACCTGGTGAAGGAGCTGTTCGGCCTGTGAGTGAGGCGTGCAAAGTGGCGGCGGCTGCGGTGCTGGCCTCTCTTTTGGCAGTAGTGCTGCGCCGGCATGTGCCGGAGCTGGCCCTGCTGCTGGGGCTCACCGCAGCGGCTGGGCTGCTCCTCTACTGTGCCGGAACATTGGAGCAGGTGCTGTCCTTTCTGGCGGAGCTCACGGCGGTGGCGGGTGTGAGTGACGCCATCTTGGAGCCGGTGGTGAAGACCTGCGGCATCGGATTGGTAACCCGCCTGGCGGCAGACTTCTGCAAAGACGCCCAGGAGGGGATGCTGGCCTCGGCGGTGGAACTGGCGGGGACGGCCCTGGCGCTGGCAGCCGTCCTGCCCTTATTCACGGCGGTGCTGGAACTGCTCACCGGACTGCTATGAGGGCTGTTTTCCGGGGCGTGTTGGTTACCCTCTTTGCAGCTGTGCTCCTGTTTTTTTTGATCCCCAGAGTTCAGGCCACCGAGGCAGCAGAAGATGCGCTGGGAGATCTGGTGGATGGCGATGCATTGGAAGAGGCGGGCCGGGACAGCGGCGGCAGTGCCACTTTTGGAGAGAGTCTGGAGGACGGCATCGCCAGGATCTTGGATATGGGGAGCAATCTGCTGCCAGGCCTTCTCAAGGACGCCGCCCGCTCCGGGGTATTGCTTCTCGTGATCCTCCTCTTCTGCGGGATTGCGGAGACAGTGCAGGAGGCCAGCGGCAGTCCCATGCCGGCGGTGCCGTTGGCTGGAGTACTTGCCACAGCGGCAGTCTCTGTCTCAGACATCCACGCCATGGTGGCCATGGGCCGGGACGTGGTATCGGACATGCGGCGCTTTGCGGATGTGCTGCTCCCCGCCTCCGCCGCCGTTACCGCAGCTACTGGGGCGGTAACCGGCGCGGCCCTCCGGCAGATGGCGGCGGTGCTGTGCTCGGACCTCCTCCTGGACCTGATGGACGGGCTGCTGGTGCCCCTGGTGTACGGATATATCGCCGCTGCTGTGGCCTGGGCGGCTGCGGGAAACGAGGGACTGAATCGCATGGCAGAGTTTTTGAAGTGGGCGGCCACCGCCATCCTCACCTTGATTGCCACGGGGTATGTGGGCTACCTCACCGCAGCCTCCGGTATCGCCGGGGCGGCGGACGCCGCGGCGGTGAAGGCCACCCGGTTTGCCATCAGCGGGGCGATTCCCGTGGTGGGCGGTATCCTCTCCGATGCCGCCGAGACGGTGCTGGCCTCCGCCGGGGTGCTGCAGGGCACCGTGGGCGTCTTCGGGATGGTTACCGTACTCAGCATCTGTGTTGTCCCGGTGCTGTCCCTCTTTCTCCACTACCTGGCCTATCGGCTGGCATCCACCTTGGCAGCGGCTGCCCATCCCGGGCGGGTGGCGGACCTCGCGGGAAAGCTTAGCAACGCCTTTGCCCTGATGCTGGGGATCACAGGACTCTCGGCTCTGCTCCTATTGGCAGCGCTGGTGTCCGCCATCACGGCCATCTCCGTATGATGAGCTTTCTTCGGGATTGGCTGCTGGGTGTTACCGGGGCGGCACTGGCATTGGCGGTGCTGAAAACCCTGGTGCCACGGGGCAGTGTGAGCAAGGTGTGCGCTTTGGCCGGCGGTCTGGCGGTGCTCTTTGCCGCCCTCCAGCCCATCGTGTCTCTGGACGGGGATCTCATGGCAGAAGCGGCGGCAGCCTATCAGGCCCAGCGGGAGGAATACCAGGAAAAGCTGCAGGAAAGTAGGGACGCGGTCCTGGGAACTGTCATAGAAAGCCGGGCTGCCGCATATGTTGCGGACAAGGCGGCAGAGATGGGCATTTCCTGCCAGGCGGAGGTGACCGTATCCGATGATGAAAATGGGGTTCCCGTGCCCTGGGCGGTCTCCGCCTGGGCCGATTGGGAGCCGGGACAGCAGGAGGCACTGGGGGAGATGCTGGAGCGGGATCTCGGCATCCCGCCCCAGCGGCAGAGTTTCATGGAGCGTGACGAATGAAATTGCGGGAACGGCTGCCGGACAGCGCAGCGGTGCTGGAATTCCTCAGCCGGTACAAGTATGTCCTGGCGGTGATCGCAGCAGGCCTCGTGATCCTGCTGCTCCCCTTTGGGCGGGAGACGAAGCAGGAGACACCGGAGGAGACTGGCCTTGTGGGGGAGGAGGACGATTTCGATCTCCCCGCCATGGAGCAGCGGCTGGGAGCCATCCTGTCCCAGGTGGAGGGCGCCGGCGAGGTGTCTGTGATGCTCACCCTGCAGACCGGTATGGAGCAGGTGCTGGCGGCAGACCGGAGTACATCCGTGTCCGGCAAAGACAGCAAGGTGGAGGAGAAGACCGTGATTCTGGACGGGGACAGCGGCGAAGAGGCAGTGGTGCGAACCCGCCGCTATCCCGTGTTCCAGGGGGCGCTGGTGGTCTGTCCCGGCGGGGCGGATCCCCAGGTAAAGCTGCAGATCACCCAGGCGGTCTCCACCCTCACCGGGCTGGGTTCAGACCGGATCAGTGTGTGTCCGGGCAGTTGAGGGAAACAACAAGACGGAGGGAACAACAATGAACGTGTGGAAACGAAATGCAGTGGTGGTAGCGATCTGCCTCTTTGTGGGGGCGGCGGTGTACCTCAATTGGTCCTACAACCACCAGGCCCTGGCGGACAATCCGGAGCAGTCCAATGCGGGGAAGATGCTGGGGGAGAGCGGCCTGGTAAATGGCGTCACCAGCAGCCTGGCGCCATCTGCGGTGCCCTCTGCAGCGGCGAAGTCCTCCGCTGCGCCCAGCCCGGCGCCGGCAGCCTCAAAGCCGGCGGCGGCCCAGGAGGAGGGGGAGACCAACCAGACCGGGTACTTCGCCTCGGCCCGGCTGAACCGGCAGCAGGCCAGGGACAGCGCCCTGGATCTCCTGCGCCAGGCGGCAGCAGACGCCAGCGCGGAGCAGTCTGTGGTGGATGAGGCCAATGCATCCATTCAGGCCATGGCAAACTACACCGTGGCAGAGGCCCAGATTGAAAACCTGGTGAGCGCCAAGGGCTATGGGGACTGCGTGTGCTTCCTCAGCGCCAACGGCTGCTCTATGGTGGTGAGCGCCACCGAGAACGGCCTCAACGAGACAGACGTGGCCCGGATCCTGGAGATCGTGAAGCAGGAGACCGGCCTCACCGCAGGGGATATCACCATCATCGAGACAAAACCCTGATTTGTAATGCCTCCCGTCCGCTTCTTTGGGGGAAATATGGGCAAAACCCCGAAAACAAGGGATGATTTTGTTCTTGTATTTTCCATGGCCAGGTGCTATAATCGGCAAAACCCTGAGAGAAGGAGCGTGAGGCGCTATGGCCGAGGGCAAGGAATATATCTCCCACAGTGAGGAACTGGGCAGCATCAGCATCTCTGAGGAGGTTCTGGCGGTCATCGCCGGCGCAGCAGCGCTGGAAGTGGACGGGGTAAGTGCCTTGGGATCCAGCCTGGCTGGAGACGTGGCCTCCGTGGTAAACAACCGCAAGAGTCTGGCCCGGGGAGTACGCCTCTCCGTGGATGGAGATAAAGTGACGGTGGATCTCACCATCTTGGTGACGTACGGCCATGTGGTGACCGATGTGGCCAAGGCGGTGCAGGATAACGTGTTCAGCGCCGTGGAAAACACCAGCGGACTCCACGTCGCCAGCGTCAACGTCCTGGTGGGCGGCATCACTCTGCAAAAGTAATCAAGTGCATTTGGAGAAAGCCGGGGAGACCCGGCTTTTTCTGTTTCTGTGGCAGAACAAATCTCAACGTTTTTCTTGACCAAAGCAACTGAAATATGATATAATGACACTGAAAATTGACGAGACTGGAATACGCGGACTGCACTGTTTGCACTTGTATTACAATGTATTACAAAAGTCATCGTTCTTTAAGTTCTTGTATTACATTTGCAGTGGAGTCCGCCTTGCAGGAGAAAACCCAGTGCCGCAGTACGAGAAGGAGGCGAGCGAGGATGATCCTCTACCACGGATCTGATCGCATCATAGAGAAGCCGGTCTATCCGGGACTCTCAGCCAGAAGAGATTTCGGTCCTGGCTTCTACACCACAGACAGCATGGACCTGGCAAAGGAGTGGGCTTGCAGAGATGGTCTGGACGGCATCGTGAACACCTACCAGTGGGATCCATGTGGTCTGCAGATCCTCGATCTCCGGGATCCGGCGTACAATATCCTATACTGGCTCACTGTGCTCACCCAACATCGGTGTTTCTGGCAGCAAGACGCTATCTCCGAGACAGGCGTGGACTATTTGCAGAGGCACTGTCCGTTGGACCTCACCCCCTATGATGCGATCGTGGGGTACAGCGCAGACGACTCCGCTTTTTCCGTTGCCCGAGACTTTCTCAGCGGCAGCATCTCCCTGGAGATCTTCGACCAGATCATGCAGCAAGCCAAGATACAGATTGTGCTGAAAAGCGAATATGCTTTACAGCAAATTCGGTTTGTGGGATCAGAACCCGTATCAGCAGAGGAGTACTATCCCAAGATGGTGACCCGGGACAGAGTGTGGAGAAAGGCGTACTACAGGATCAGCCGAGAGACGCTGGATCTCCAGCATGATACCTACCTGATCGACTTACTCCGGAGGAATGGGAACGATGGAGACGACTGAACGGATTGATAGGACAAACCGCCGCGCTTATGATGAGGACTATCTGGATGACGCCATGCGCAATCTGGGAGATGCGGTGGATTTCGCTCTGATGACCTTGAACCTGGAGCCTGATGTACTCGGCGCTGCCCTGGCGAATTCTCATGCGGTCCAGCAGTTTGGCGTGGGCAATCCACGCTATGTGGCCGGCATGAACGGCTGTGAGTTTGCTCGGGCGGTGCTGGACGACACCAAAACGCCGTATATGGATGCGGCGGATGCCATGTACACGGATGGGAGCCCGGAGTTCTGGGCCGGTTGGGCACTGGCCTTCTACCAGTGGTATAGCGGCTTGTCTTTCGGGGAGATTCTCGACGCCATTTCGCTTGACGATATCATCGAGATGTATCCGGTGTACCATGAGATGGACATTACACACTTTGCAGACCGTATGGAGGAACTTTGGGGAGGGCTGACTTGCCCGCCAGAAGGTACTGTTCCTGGAGAATGTGGGCATATTGAACAGATATAAACTTTAATTTAGACTGTTGCTAGAATGCTTTGCTGATAGTTATAAAGCAAAACCGATCTTTACAAGGGGTGAACGAGGATGAATGTGAAAGAAATCGTTTTAGAACTTTGCCAGTATAGCGATCAGCAGGAGTGGTTTGTGTTCAAAGAGAACTGGTTCGAACCCATGGCATTGGGAGAGTACATTTCTGCATTATCCAATTCTGCGGCATTCCACCACCGTGAGTATGCATTCCTTGTTTGGGGTGTAAATGAGGATACTCACGAAATCGTAGGGACAGAGTTTAACCCATTTTGCTTATATCAGAACGAACCGTACCAGAACTACCTTGCAAGAAACTTGTCCCCAAGCATTCCCTTTGTCTTTCAGGAAGATGAGATGGATGGACTTAGAGTGGTACTGCTGGCTATTCCAGCTGCAACTGAAGTGCCAACTGCATTTGTTGGCCGCAGGTACATCAGAATCGGATCATCAATCTGCGACTTATTCGAATACCCAAAACGGGAAATTGCGCTTTTCAAGATTCTTGATACCCGAGTGGAAACCATAGAGACGATGCCTGCAAAGTATCAGGATTTGACCTTTTCTAAACTGTTTGGGTACTATGGATCAAAAGGCATTGTGCTGAATAAAAGAACCTTCATCAAAAACCTGGGCTTAAAAAATGAAGATGGCAAATTCAACATGATGGCACAGCTTTTGTCAGACAATTCGCACATTCCATTGAGAGTCTCGATCTTTGAAGGCAAGACTAAGGGGTCTGATCTCTTTTCGGTTCGTGAATTCGGATTTAATTGTCTCCTATACACACTGGATGATCTGCTTCGGTATGGTGATGTGATCAACCTCATTCAAGCAGACGAGAGGAATCGTGTTGTTGTAAGGAAAGATGTCCCTTTGTACGATAGCAAAGCCTTTCGTGAGGCTATGATTAACGCAGTTCAGCACAATCTCTGGGTGAGTGGCAATGAGCCAATGATATCTGTCTTTTCAGATAGGATTGAGATCTTGTCCCGCGGAACCATACCACCAGGTCAGTCTAAGGAAGGATTTTTCCTGGGCGAATCTGTACCGGTGAATAAGAAACTATCCGAGATTTTCCGGCAGCTTCATATCAGCGAGAAAGCGGGACGCGGTGTGCCCCAAATCACTGAAATGTACGGGAAGAAAGCGTTTGAATTCAGGGAAAACACAATCGTCGTGACAATTCCGTTTGATCGTATACGGAACTATCCGGATATGTAGAAAAACGGATACCTCGTAGACTACCTGAAAGGCTATGAAGAGAAGGTGAAATGGATCATGATAGCAGAATTGGAGACGCGGTATACACCAGTAGAGTTGGACCGAAGAGCGCACACACTAAAGACTGTTGCTCATTCCATGGTATACAACGGCCATTCAGGCCGAGAAGTCAAGGATTTTCTCAAGAAAGTATACAAGGTAGACAACGAGGAATACGCGCAGAACGTCCTGGAGTACGTCAAGGGTCATCCGGATCCGGACACCTGGTACTGATCCTGCTCTGCGCACAAAGCACATGCGCAGTTTCGCCGGCTCACTCGGATTACCTATTTGACGTACTGACCTCACCAGAACTGGCATTATATTCTGTGCTGATCAAAGCAACCCTGTCTGCCGCTAGGGCGCTGTTTCCTTCCGATCCCCTTCACGATACAGATCCCCGGTGATGATCCCTTTATCCGCACCATCCAGGCGCTTCAGACTGCCATCCTAAACTGAGATCAGCATAGGAAGAACAGCCGCGATAACGAAGGAATAACTGCAAGTAATCCGCACGAAAGGGGGCTTGTATCATGCGCACAGACCTTGAAGACCCTGCGAATCCTCACATCATCTGGGATGATGCTGCATCAGACTGGGAGAAGAACCGAGAAGCATCGCTCTGGAATGAGACCCACCGCTTCTCAGATCAGAAGGCGTTGGTGCACAGAGATCTTTCTGACCTCTATGCGGAATCCGTAAAGCACTATCGCCGGTGGTTCGAGAGCAAGTACCCGGACCATCCCTGGACGAAACTGCCTGATGAGGGATTCCTCCAGAAGATTGGCGCTGCCTCTGTTGATGGTGCAGATAAACAGCTTCACCCCACAGCAGCAGGGCTGCTCATGCTGGGAAAAGGGCACAAGATCCGGTCTGAATTCCCCCATTACCTCCTGGACTATCGGGACTACCCAGATCTTGGAGACTGTTGGATGGACCGAATCGTTTCATACGACCCGGATTGGTCCGGAAATGTCCTGGACTTCTTCAACCGGGTGAGCCGAAAACTGGTCCGAATGATGAAAACGCCCTTCCGGCTGGTTGGCATGGTACGCATAGACTGGGACCCAACCCACGATGCAGTCCAAGAGGCGCTGGTGAACTGCCTTGTGCATGCAGACTATACCGACGCCTGCGGCATCGAGATCATCAGCGATCCCTACGAGATCGTTCTGAAGAATCCCGGCACAATTCCCGTAGGAAAAGAGCAGATGCTCCGCGGCGGCGTCTCAGAGCCCCGCAACGGCGGTATGCTGCGGATGTTCTACCTGCTGGGATATGGCAACGGGACTGGCAGCGGTGTCCCCAGCATCTTCTCAGCATGGAGGGGCGCTGGATACCTGAATCCAACTGTCAAGGAGGACAGCTTTACTAGGGTGGTGCTGAAACTGCCGTTGGTGGAGAAGTGCCGTATCAGAATGGAAGAGGGCACCTGCGAATAGAGATGCCATGGGGACAGTTTTATAAGGACAATCAGCTCAACCAATCCAAGGAACCACCCGGATATGCAAAGAACGGATATCTTGCAGACTACTTGAAAGACCATGAAGAGAAGGTGGAATGGCTCATGGTAGCAGAATTGAAGACACAGTATACACCAGTAGAGTTGGACCGAAGAGCGCAAACGCTAAAGTCTGTTGCTCATTCTATGGTATACAATGGTCATTCAGACCAAGAAGTCAAGGATTTTCTCAAGAAAGTATACAAAGTGGACAACGAGGAATACGCACAGAACATCTTGGAGTACGTCAAGGGACATCCGGATCCGGACACCTGGTACTGATCATATCGTCTGCTTCATACCTCCCTAAGGAGGGGCAACTGAATCGCAGACGACCTACCTCCGGCGCACCGGACTGGCGCCAAGGAACCATCCGGATATGTAAAAAGACGGATACCTTGCAGACTACTTGAGAGACCATATAGGGGAGGTGACGAGACGCTTGATAGCAGAATTAGTAACACATTATACACCGATAGAGTTGGACCGAAGAGCGCTCATACTGAAAACCGCTGCTTACTCCCAACTATACGCTGGTATGTCAGACCAAGATATCAAGAATTTTCTCAAAAAAACATTCAATGTAGACAACGAGAAATACGCGCAGAACATCCTTGAGTACGTCAAGGGACATCCGGATCCGGACGCCTGGTACTGATCATATCGTCTGCTTCATACCTCCCTAAGGAGGGACAACTGAATCGCAGATGACCTACCTCCGGCGCCCCGGACTGGTGCCAAGGAACCATCCGGATATATAAAAAGACGGATACCTTGCAGACTACTTGAGAGGCTATTAAAGAGGAGGCAACGAGACGCATGACGGCAGAATTGGTTACGCACTATACACCGGTAGAGTTGGACCGAAGAGCGCTTGTACTGAAAAACGTTGCAAATTCCTTGGTCGAAGCTGGACTTTCAGACCAGAAGATTAAGGATTATCTTAGGAAAAGGTACAAAGTTGAGAACGAACAATACGCTAATAACATCTTGGAGTACGTCAAGGACCATCCGGATCCGGACACCTGGTACTGATCCCGCAGTTTCTCCGTCTTACTCAGGCTATCCATTTGATGTACTGAACTCACCAGGGCTGGTGTATTACGTGCTGATCAAAACAGCCCTGATGATACAACCCAGATCACACTGCCTGGACCCGCGCTTCATGCTAGGAATCTGATCCGTCAGATCAATCTTCGCGGTGTGGAGGGACGCAGGATACCTGGAGCTAACTGACAAGGAGAACGGCTTTACAAGGACGGTGCTGATACTGCCATTGGTGTAGAAGTGCCATGTCAGAACAGAAGAGAACAACTGCCCAGCGGAGGGATAGGAGAATGCTGGTACAAGCTACAAGAGAAGACATCGAGCAATACATGGATTTCGCATACGAACTGGCGATGGACCAGACGAAATCCGGCTATCCCCTCTGGTCCGATGGCGTCTCTACCAAACAGCAGTTTGTGGAGCGCGTCTGGAAGAGCTATGAGAGCGCGGATCGGGACATCCTCCTCTTTGTGGCAGACGGAGCGGTGGAAGGCTGGATCCAGTTCTTCACCATCGAGGAAGAGCACTATCTCCAGACCAACGGATTTCTGATGCGCAGCCATACAGCTGAGGCCATCACGGAGTTTCTGGAGTACGCCCATACCCATTTCCCGGGCTACGACCTTTATCTTGGCTTTCCAAAACGCAATACTCAGGCAATTGCCGCCCTGGAGAAGATGGGCTGCAGGCTGATCCAAGAATCCTACCACAACATCTACGTTTTTCCGGCGCAGACATACCGGTAGACGAAGCTGGAGTCGTACGGGTTACGAAAGACAACTTCTCCGCATTCCGTGCAATCCATCACTCGGATCCGGAGACATACTGGAATTCAAAACGCATCTTTGAGACGCTGGACGAGTGGATCATCTACCTGCTGTATCGGGAAGACACAGCGGTAGGGTACGTCTGTTCGAGAAACGGGGAGATCTTCGATCTTGGGTTCCGAGACAATCAATTTGATGAGTCGGCGTACAAGACCTTGGTGAAGGTTATCCTGAGAGACTTGCAGGCGGCAGGGTATCGGCACATGATCTTCTTTGTGGATGACGAGGAGAGCCTGGCAGTCGCCTTGGAACTCGGCTTCACTTGTGTCAGTCAATATGTGTTGTATCTGAAAACGTATAGGGGCAATGCTCCAACCGGAACAGTACAGAACGAGGGCTCATCCCTTCCGTTCTGTACTGTTTTGTATTACATTGTTATACTCCGTCTCCGATATGCGCAAGGGACTGTTACCTCGCATCCTGCTATTGACGGTATGCAAATTTCAAAACACACCGGGCTGAAAACATGCATAAAACCTACTTTATCTGCATAAAGCGCCTTGTAGTATGAGGCAATT
>CANQII010000020.1 GCA_947623875.1 uncultured Oscillospiraceae bacterium | reverse complement strand
AGTACGCGCTGCTCTCCAAGAGGGAACGCGCCCGCTTCCCGGATGACATGGAGTTCCGGACCGCCTTCGAAGAGCGCCAAGTCTATCAGATGAACGGCAAGAACAAGGTGTACATTCTGGAGCGCTTCGAAAACGCAGACACCCTGGAAGACAAGGACGTATACCGCCATGTAGACGAGGGGATCTACTCCATCGAGCACATCATGCCCCAGCACCTCACCCCGACCTGGCAGAGGGAGCTTGGAGAGGACTACGAGCAGATCCACGCTACCTGGCTCCATAGGCTCGCCAACCTCACCCTCACGGCATACAACTCCCAGTACAGCAACAGCTCCTTCGCAGAGAAGAAGACCATGGAACACGGCTTCAGCAAGAGCGGCATCCGCATGAACACCTGGATCGCCCAGAAAGAGCACTGGACCCTGGCGGAACTGGAGGAGCGCAACCAGTACCTCATGAACTGCGCCATCGCCATTTGGCCCGCACCGGTCACGGAATACGAGCCGGAGAAGAAGCAGCTGGACTCCGCCACCCTGGAGGACGATGCAGACCTCACAGGCCGCAAGATCGCCAGGTTCACCTTCAAGAACACAGAGCAGCCGGTGGTGAGCTGGGTAGAGACGTACCAGAAGGTCCTGCAGATCCTGTATGCGGAGGACCGCTCTATCCTCACAAGGCTGGCCCTCTCGGATGACAAGGAGACCGTGGCCATCTACTTCACCATGCATCCAGATTCCCCCGCCAAGTGGACAGAGATCGCAGACAGGGTCTATGGCTGGACCTACAATGGCACCCAGAGCAAGCTGTCCGTCCTCCGGCATGTCTTCAAGCTGTATGAGGAGGATCCCTCCGATCTGGTCTTCTACCTCCGGGATGAAAACGAACCCGCCCAGGGTGAAGAGGGCAGCCTGCAGGAGCGGTACCGGAACTACTGGACCTATGCTCTGAAGGATATCAAGGCAGCCCATGGAGACGGGGGTTCCTTCTCCAACATCAGCCCAGCCAATGGCAACGGGATCAGCGGCTTTTTCGGCGTAGGCGGCGTGTACCTGAACTGCGTTGCAACCCACGAATCCGCTCGGGTAGAACTGGTCTTCGGTCGGACGGACAAGCAGGCCAACAAGGCCGCCTTTGATGCCCTTTTCACCCACAAAGCCGAGATTGAGACCGCTCTTGGCACACCCCTCCAGTGGAACCGGGGAGACAATATCATCGCGTCCAAGGTATTTCTCCGGCTGGAGAACGTCAGCGTTGAGAATGAGACAGACTGGCTGCAAATGGCCAACTTCCACGCCCAGTGGAGCAAGAAGTTCGCGGATGTGATGGTGCCGTGGGTAAAGGGAGAGCAGTGATCTGCCAGAAGGATCCATAGAAACCCGGATGATCGTGGAATCATCCGGAGAGCGGCAAACGGACCGGAGCGTTGCGCCTCGGTCCGTTTGTCATGTGTGGGTCGTGGCAGTCTGAGCCTCTGCCGGATCAGCCCATAGGCGACACCGGAATTCCCATCGTCCGCAGCGCAGATCCTTCCCCGCAAAAACTTCTTGACCCGGATATTCCTATATAGTATAATCCGATTCAGAAGGAGTGTGGCGGCATGACGGAGCGGCAAGGCGGATTTCTGATCACCCGGATCAAGCAGGTGGGCGGCAGGATCTTTGAGCGCATTCTCGCCCAGAAGAACATCGATGCATTCAACGGCTCCCAGGGGCGGATTCTGTATATTCTTTGGCAGAAGGACGGCATTCCCATCAGTGAGCTGTCCAAAGAGACCGGTTTGGCCATGACAACCCTCACCAGCATGATAGACCGCATGGAAGCAGCGGGTCTGGTCCGGCGGGATCGGGGCGATGCGGACCGCCGGAAGATTCTCATCTACCTGACGGACACCGCCAAGACCCTGCAGGGAGACTACGACGCTGTCTCAGAGGAGATCAGCGACATCTACTACAAGGGCTTCTCCGATGAAGAAGTCCGGCAGTTTGAGGGGTATCTCAGACGGATTCTCGCCAATGTAGAGGAGCGGAATTAGGATGCACATCTGTATCAAGGACCAGATTCAGAACATGAATTTGGTGATCGGCTGCACAGTGGGCTGTCCCTACTGCTATGCCCGGAACAACGTGCGGCGGTTTCACATGATAGACGATTTTTCCAAACCGGAGTTCTTCCCGGGGAAGCTGCGGCTGATGGAGAAGGAGCGGCCCCAGAACTTCCTGCTCACCGGCATGAGCGACCTCGCCGGGTGGAAGCCGGAGTGGCGGGAACAGGTCTTTGCCAAGATGGCGGAGAACCCCCAGCACCAGTTCCTGTTCCTGTCCAAACGGCCGGATCTGCTGGACATCGACACGGATCTGGACAACGCCTGGTTCGGTGTGACAGTGACGAGGCGTTCCGAACTGTGGCGCATCGACACCCTGCGGCAGAACGTACGTGCCAAGCACTATCACGTCACCTTTGAGCCCCTCTTTGACGACCCCGGCGCCGTGGACTTTCGCGGCATAGACTGGGTTGTCATCGGAACCATGACAGGTCCTCAGAGCCGTAAAGTCCGCACCGAGCCGGCCTGGGTCACCTCTCTCACGGAACAGGCTCACGCACTCAATATCCCGGTGTTCTGGAAGGAAGACCTGGTCCCCATCATGGGCGAGGAAGGCATGATCCAGGAGATGCCGGAGGCATACAACAAGGTATTGGAGGCACAGAGAAAATGGCAGAAGTAGATCTTGACGGCATCCTGATTGCCGATGTAGAGACCAAGAACATCATGACCAAGTCCACCCTGCCGGTGGGCGGATACTCCGTGAACCCGTATGTGGGCTGCACCCACGCCTGCAAGTACTGCTACGCCTCCTTCATGAAGCGCTTCACCGGGCACACGGAGCCCTGGGGCACCTTTCTGGATGTGAAGCACTGGCCGGAGATCAAGAATCCCAAGAAGTACGCCGGGCAGCGGGTGGTGATCGGCTCCGTAACAGACGGGTACAACCCCCAGGAGGAGCGGTTTCAGAACACCCGGAAACTGCTGGAGCAGCTGAAGGACAGCGAGGCGGAGATCCTGATCTGCACCAAGTCCGACCTCGTGGTGCGGGATATCGACCTCCTCCAGCAGATGGGCAAGGTTACAGTCTCTTGGTCCATCAACACCCTGGACGAGTCCTTCAAAGACGACATGGACCACGCGGTAAGCATCGAGCGGCGCCTCAAGGCCATGCAGCAGGTCTACGATGCCGGCATCCGCACCGTCTGCTTTATCTCCCCGGTGTTCCCTGGGATCACGGACTTTGAGGCGATCTTTGAGCGGGTCAAGGATCAGTGCGATCTGGTCTGGCTGGAAAACCTCAACCTGCGGGGCAGCTTCAAGAAGGACATCCTGGACTACATCCAGGACAAGTACCCGGATCTGGTCCCCCTCTATGACGCCATATACAACAAGGGAGACCGCTCGTATTTCAAAGGACTGGAGCAGAAGGCGGAGGCCATGGCACGGGAGAACCGCTGCCCCTTCCTGGACAACGAGTTGCCCTACGGCAGAGCGGAAAAGGGCCATCCCGTAATCGTGGACTACTTCTACCACGAGGAGATTCGGGGCTCGGAGAACACCGGCGCCCGGAAGAAGAGCCTGTAGCCCGGCGGAACCTCCCACCCTCCTCTCACACACAGAACACACACCTGCTGTCTGCTCCTGTGGGGCAGACAGCAGGTGTTCTTTTTCTCCGGCAAAACCAGCGGAGGGGGCTATTCGTTGTTCCCCTGCACCAGCTCTTCGCTCACCACAATCTGCATCTTGATACAGAAGCCCAGATCGGCATACCAGATATCGGGATCGTCCTCCTGCCACACAGTGACGTCTTCTCCCTCCAGATAGGTCAGCACCTTGTCCGGCTTGGTTGGGCAGACAATCGTGAGGGTGCAATTATTGAGGATCGTGTCTTCGTGCTGCACTTCGTACGCGAGGATGCAGGCGTAGTCCCGGAAGAGGTCACTCTCTTCAAGTGCGCCGTCCCGCTTGTACTGAATGAAGTTGTACGTCTTGAAGAAGCGCCCGATCCGATCTGGGAAGACTTGTCCCGGCTCTTTCTTCACCAGGCGAAGGCCTGTCTCTGTCGGCGTCTCAGGGATGGCAGGCGGCTGGAGATAGGTCAGGTTCAACTTCTTCGGATCCCAAACCAGCTTGCACGCGGCCGTGAACGCTTCTCTGTATTGGTCCTGCACGGTTTCTCCCGCTGGGAAAACAACCGCCCTTGTCTCATTGTTATCGCCCATATGCTCTCATCTCTCCTTTGCATTTGTTAATAACATTTTTAATTTCAATATTATCTATATCATACCACATTTGAGACGTATGTTACAACTTTTTTTGCAATTCACCATGCAATCCATTCATCTTTTCAGATATAGCACCTCCTTGCTAGCATTAGACGATTTCCCGAGTCAGCAAAACCATTGCGGTCCAACCCGCAACCCCTTTTTGTGGCAGCAGACCGGGCCCATACTCCAGGCTCGGGTGATTTCGCGGGGGTAATCTCTCCGAAACCGGTTGAAGATCGGGCCCGCCTTTGGTAAAATGCAGTGCATCCCAGAAGACATCCCCCGGTTGGGCAGACACCTTGATCCTACAGGGACAACAGATGCGTGCACCGTAAAGCACCCATACGGCGAGACACCCCATCCATTGAGGAGGCATGCAGAAATCGCTATGAAGAAGTTCATCTCCGAAGATGTATCCTTCATCATCACCGTGGCGGACGGCAAGAAGAACAGCGCTGGCGTCATAGACTGCCGCAATGGACACGAGGTGGGAGACTCCTACCGCTGTGCATACGGCTGTCCGGCGGATTTCTGCCAGAAGAGCATGCTGAAGGCTTTTCCCATCATGGAGGCCGTCCAGGCAGGCGGAGATCTCAGAAACCTCGGCGGGGACAGTGAGAACACCATCCGCTTCTGCTGCCCAGACGGCATCGTACTGTTCCAACTGGAGGCACAGAGAGCATGATGATCTCAGATTCCAATCCCCTGCACCTGGAATACGGCACCCCAGAAGATCTGGAGAACTGGATGCAGCTGGTTCGGGAGATCAGCCACAACTTTCCCGGACTGGAGACTGAGAAAGCCCTGGCAGAGCACGCAGAAACGGTCCGCAAGTTCATGCGTCAAAAAAGGGCCATCTGCGTCAAGGCGGGCGAACTGATCGTAGGCGTCCTGCTGTTCTCCCATACCCACAACATGATCTGCTGTCTGGGCGTCTCTCCTGCATACCGCCGCCAGGGAGTGGCCACCCTGCTCATGGACGAGGCCCTCCGCAGCCTAGACCGGTCCAAAGAGATCTCTGTGTGCACCTTCCGGGATGGCGACCCGAAAGGGCCTGCGCCCCGGGCGCTGTACCGCAAATTCGGTTTCCTAGAGGACGCTCTGGTGGAGGAACTGGGCTACCCGAACCAGCTGTTTGTCCTCCACCCCACCGGCGCAGAGCGGTATGAACGGCAGAAGGCCATCAACCGGATGGTCCATGATCTCGCCAGCATTCTCGCAGACTGCAGTCCGTCCATCTATCTGTATGGCTCCTCCGTGCTGGATGATTTCCGGCTGGGCTGGAGCGACATCGACATTCTCGTCCTCACCAGGAGCCCCATCTCAGAAGAGCAGGCCCAGCGGCTGGTGCATCTCCGTCAAACCATGCTGGAACAGGACCCCGGCAATCTGTACTACCGGCTTTTCGAGGGCGGCATGCTCTCCCTGGAAGCCTTCCTCTCCAAGTCCCCAGATCGGGTAGTATATTGGGGCACCAGCGGCCAGCGGATCACCAACGCCTACGACTTCAGCAGCATAGACCTCACGGAACTGCTCACCGCCGGGGTACTGCTGTACGGGGACGATGTCCGCAGCTGCATGGTCCTGCCCACATACAGCGATCTCTGCTCCGATGTAAAGCGCCATTATGAGATCATCCGGAAGTACGTACAGAAGACAGACCGCTCCTTCTATTCCTACGGCTGGCTGCTGGATATCGCCCGGTGCCTGTATACCCTGCAGACTGGCAAGATCATCGGGAAGACCGCCGCCGGGGAGTGGACCCTGGAACAACATCTCTGCCCAGACCATGATGTCCTTGAAGCTGCTCTGGAAGTCCGCAAGGCACCGCAAGCACACAAGAATGAGCAGACACTCCAATACGCGGAAACCCTGGGGGAGCCAGTTCAGCGCTTTGCAGATGTGCTGGAGAAGAATTTGGTGTTAACAAGTGGCTAGTCTTTGCTATCTCTGTTATGCACGCTGAAACATTTCATATATTGCTCTTGCATTTCATTGTTTCTTTGTGTATACTATCAATCATCATTCCGAGAGAAGCCACAACGTCAAAATCCACGAGGTGATAGTATGACAGATACCGAACAAAAGCGTGCTGCCAAAAGGTTCGCCGACAAGTGGAAGAACCAAGGATATGAAAAGGGGCAGAGTCAGCCATTCTGGCTGTCTCTCCTTCGTGATGTCTATGATGTTCAGCATCCAGAGGAATTCATATCTTTCGAAGAACAAGTACATTTGGACCACACGAGTTTCATTGATGGCACAATTCCGGCCACAAAAGTCCTTATTGAGCAAAAAGGACTGAACAAGGATTTGGATAAGCCAATCAAACAGTCCGATGGCACCTTCCTTACCCCCTTTCAGCAGGCAAAACGTTACATCACGGAACTACCGCTCTCCCAGCATCCCCGCTGGGTGGTAACCTGCAATTTCGCGGAATTCCACGTCTACGACATGGAGCGTCCAGGTGGAGAGCCAGAGAAGATCCTGCTTTCCGACCTTGAGAAAGACTATTACCGGCTTCAGTTTCTCGTAGATACCGGCAACGACAACCTCAAGCGAGAGATGGAAATATCCATTGCTGCTGGTGAGATTGTCGGTCTCCTCTATGATGCTTTCTTGAAGCAATACAAAGACCCCGCCAGCAAGAGCACGCTGCGCAGCTTGAACATTCTCTGTGTCAGGCTGGTGTTCTGCCTGTATGCCGAGGATGCTGGTGTTTTCGGCAAACATGGCATGTTCCATGACTACCTCGCTCAGTTCGACACCAAGCATCTTCGCAGGGCTCTGATCGAGCTTTTCCATGTGCTGGACACGGTTCCAGATGCCCGTGACCCATATATGGAGCCGGAACTCTCTGCTTTCCCCTATGTCAATGGTGGTCTGTTCCAGAACGAAGATATCGAGATTCCCATGTTTACGGATGAGATCCGTGACCTCTTGTTGGTCAAAGCCAGTGAGGATTTTGACTGGTCTGAAATCAGCCCCACCATCTTTGGAGCTGTATTTGAGAGTACGCTCAACCCTGAAACGCGTCGCTCTGGAGGTATGCACTACACCTCCATTGAGAACATCCATAAGGTCATCGACCCGCTGTTTCTGAACAGTTTGCGGGAAGAACTTGATAGCATTTTGGCAAGGCCTAAGGGCGATAGCTGGCGCAGCCGCTACTTACGCTCCTTCCAAGATAAGCTGGCTGGGCTCTCATTCTTGGATCCTGCATGCGGTTCCGGCAATTTCCTAACGGAGACTTACCTGTCTCTGCGCAGAATGGAGAACGAAATAATCCGGGAATTCTACCAAGGTGTTGAAGGGCAGATCAGTTTCGGTGGAATCATCGACAACGAGTATTTAGGAATCAAAGTTTCCATCAGTCAATTCTATGGAATAGAAATCAACGATTTTGCTGTCACAGTAGCTAAAACAGCCCTTTGGATTGCGGAAAGTCAGATGATACGGGAGACCGAATCCATTGTTCACATGTCTTTGGACTTCTTACCTCTGAAAACAAATGCCCACATTGTGGTAGGCAACGCACTCCGCATTGATTGGGAAAGTGTAGCTCCAAAAGATACGCTAAATTTCATCATGGGCAATCCGCCATTCTCAGGTGCCAGATTAATGGGAAAAACTCAGAAAGATGATGTGCAATACATCTTCGAAGGCTGGAAGAATGTTGGTGCTCTGGACTACGTTTCATGCTGGTTCAAAAAGGCGAGAGATACAATGGCAGGAACCCAAATAAGGACCGCTCTTGTTTCTACCAATTCCATTACGCAGGGTGAACAAGTCCCCGTTCTCTGGAAGCCTTTGTTTGAGCAAGGGGTACACATCGACTTCGCCTACCGCACGTTTCGCTGGGATAGCGAAGCATCAATTAAGGCACACGTTCATTGTGTGATCGTAGGATTCAGCACGGCACCTAACTCTGCTCCGAAAAAGATCTTTTCCTCTGGAAGATTCGAAATAGTCGATCACATCAATGCATACCTTATGGGTGCCGATGACATATTTGTTGAAAGCAGATCAACCCCAATTACTCCCGGTGTCCCTGCTGCTCGCAGTGGTAACAAGCCGATTGATAACGGGTACTACCTTTTTACTGAATCCGAGAAAGATGAGTTTATTAAATCAGAACCTGCATCGGAGAAGTGGTTCCGCCCATGGTACGGAAGCGAAGAGTTCATCAACAGGAAGCAGCGCTATTGTCTGTGGCTTGGAGACTGCCCCCTAGCTGAACTTTCAAAGATGCCTGAATGCCTCAAACGCGTTGAAGCAGTACGTAAATTCAGACTCTCCAGCTCCAGTTCGGGTACAGTGAAGCTTGCAGATAAACCAACCAGGTTTCATGTAGAAACTTTACCTGAAAGTGATTTTCTCATTCTGCCGCTGACCTCTTCCGAAACTCGGAGATATGTACCAATCGGTTTCATGCCACCAAATGTCATGGCCAGCAATCTTGTCATCGTAGTACCGAATGCTGGTATCTACGAATTTGGAGTCCTGACATCCAGTGTATTCATGAGTTGGATGAGGGCTGTCTGTGGACGTCTGAAAAGTGATTACCGAATCACAAAGGACAATGTTTATAACCCCTTCCCCTGGCCCACCCCTAGCCCGAAGCAAAAGGCAAGAATCGAAAAGACTGGGCAAGCGATTCTTGACGCAAGAGATCTCGAACCAGATGTCAGCCTAGCAATTCTCTACAAAGAGGCAACCATGCCTTATCCTCTTCGCAAAGCTCATCAGGATAATGACAAGGCTGTTCTAGAGGCATATGGTTTGCCGTCAGACACACCTGAACAGGAGATCGTTGCTTTCCTGATGGAACGTTATCGGATCCTAACTGACCAGTAAATCTTTTAGCCCATGCAAGGACGTTCAATCATTTTTGGTTTTGTCTGATCCTTTTGACCTCCCAATGCATTAGTGAGGACCGCCTGCACCCACGCAGGCGGTCCTCTTTTACACGATATTACGCCGATTTTGCGTTCACGGCGCCCCGTCCGGCTTGGACGGGATACCGCTGAACCCCAGAGGCACGTAGTCCACCCGGGCCACGCAGCCGGTGTCCTTCAGGCCGTCCAGTGCCCCAAACACCTCCCAGAGCGGCAGTTCCACAGAAAGCCCAAACACCTGGTACTCCCCGTTCTTGAACTTCTCCAGGTCCTCCGTATAGGCGCCATCATGGGTGTCCTCCGCAGCCTCCTCTGCAATCTCCAGATATCGGTCTAAAGCCTGCAGGATGTCCTCTCCATCCTGAAGATACTGCTCCATTCTGCCGGTCTCCCCCGGTGTCCACAGGAACACGCTGGTGATGGCAATGTCCTCTTGGTGAATCCACTGGTTCACTTCCTCCACCGTGCAGTACCGGTTCAGGCTCACCACGGCCCGAATTTTGATGTCCTCCAGGGAGAACTGCTTCTGGGGCGGCATCGTTCCGTCTTCTCGCAGTTGCCGGAAGGGCCAGTCGAAAGCGTAGTCCATCACCCAGGTCTGCACTGGGTTTCCCTCTGGGTCCACATAGGTCAGCAAGGTCTCATATTCGTCCTCCCCGAAGTGCAGCGGATTGAAGGAGAAGCAGATGAAGCCGTGGGTGTAGTGGACCATCCAATAGCCCCCATCGGCGCAGTCCAGGCGGATCCAACTTCCGCTCATGCCCAGAGGGATCCGCGCTCCCTCCTCAATGGGGCTCAGTCTCTCCTTACCGTATGCATTCACCAGTTCCACCAGAACCTTGGTGTAGGCGTCCGGCAGGATCTTATCTGTCTTGAGTTCGGAGAAATTGTCGTAAAAGGGCATGAAGCCGTCTCGGTCCCGATCCTCCAGGGACATGGCCCGGCAGGAGACGATGGTACTGGGGTCAATCTCCCCCGCCGCCTGGGTGGCCCCTAAGACCGTCACGGTACAGAGCGCCAAAACGGTGAGCATTGCGGAGAAGGCCAGCGCCCCGTGGGATACCGGCTTGCTCTCCATGATGGCGGTGAGCCGGGCCTTCAGATTCCTCTTCTCCTCGCAGACCCCGGCGGACACCACCTGCCGGGGGATTCTGGTCTGGGCCGCCATCTCGATGAGGGTGTTGCCGTAGTCCTGCTTCTGGTCGGTGTCCAAGGGCGAGATCACGGCCTCGTCGCAGGACAGCTCACAGATCTGGTCCAGTTCCTTGCGGGTGATCCAGGCAAAGGGGTTGAACCAGTGGATGCTGGTGAGCAGGATGCCGCACCATTTGATGGCCACGTCTCCCCTTCTGAAGTGAGTGAGCTCGTGGCAGAGGATGTGCTCCAACTGGGACTCCGTATACGCCCGGTCCGGCAGGTAGATCGCAGGGTGAAGAACCCCCACTAACATGGGCGTAGGCACGAGAGCACTCCGCCACAGCTCCGGCTGCCGATTCTTCGGGGCCAGACGCTGATACAGCTTTCGCTCCTCCTCGTGGATCTCCCTCCGGGATCGCTTCAGCTTCCGGGCAAAGAGCAGGTAGTTCCCAACGGTGTAGATGAGGAGAACGCCGGAGACCGCCACTGGAACTGCCTCTACAATAGCACCCCAATTTAGCGCAGATGCGGTTTTACGATCCACTGGGACGGGATTCTCTCCGCTCCCGCTCTCCAGCGCAGGGCCAGTACTCTCCTGAACCGGCTCAACCGGGACAGACACCGGCTCCTGGATCCCCGCAGTGGTCCGCTCAACCCAGTTCTGCATGCCCGTAAGAGGGGTGGAGACAGGAAGGCGCAGGAACAGAGAAAACGGGATGAGAAAACCCAGCAGCACCACTTTCCAGAGCCGGTACTCCCAGCACTTGGAGACCCAGCGCTCCACAAAGACCCGGAAGAACAGCACACACAGGGTGAGCACCGTGCCGGCCAGGGTCATGAGAAGGAGGATGCGGAGATAGACCGGGACAAACCCGTACAAAAATGCCGCCATCATGTCTTGCCGCCTCCCATCTGGAAGTACGCCTTCAGCTCGTCGATGTCCTCCTCAGAGAGGGCTCCCCTGCTGCAGAGGGCCGCCACCAGGTTCTTGGCGCTCCCCTGATAGAGCCGGTCTATGAGATCCCGCTCCACCTGGGTCTGGAAATCGTCCTCTGAGATGGCCGGGGTGTACAGGGCCACATCTTTCTTCTCCACCGTAACTGCCCCTTTCTCCGCCAGACGCCGGAGCAGGGTGTTCACCGTAGATTTCTCCCACCCCTTGATCTTCTGAAGCTGCACGCGGATCTCCGAGAAAGACAGCGGACCGTCTGCACTCCAGAGCAGCTTCATCACCTCCAACTCGGCGTTGGAGATCTTGTCTGCGTAGTTCATGCAATCACCTCGAAACTCGTCTCACACCTATGTGCTACAGTTGTGGTACGCACTCATATTACAACTGTAACACAGAGCTGTCAAGGGAGGAGTGGAGAATTTACGAACTGTTCATTTTCCCGGAAGGCTCCCAAGAACAGACAGCCCCGGCAGCATCCGGGGAGATCTCTCGCCGGATGCCGCCGGGGCAAATAGCCTGTTTAGGCTTATCGGCTGTGTCAGGATGGAGACTGCAGGGTGATGGCATAGACGGTCTCCGCCCTGCCGTCTGTGATGGTGCCATCGTAGTAGACCACGATCTCATCCCCGAGGACCGGAGAGCAATAGCTGTCTTTCAATTCCACGTCCAGCGAGGCCTCGATGGTGGCGTACTCCTCATGGAGCGGCTCGTCCTCCAAAACCTCCACCACCACATAGTCCTCCGTGGCAGACTGTACCTTGCCTGCAAACCGCGGCTCGTTCTGGATCACGGAGTTCATGGTCCTGTGGCATCCGGTGAGGCAGACCAGGCACAAAGTGAGGACCAGCAGGCAGACTCTTATGCGATATTTCATCACGATTCCCCCCTCATATGAACAAGAGTTGAACAACTGTATCGCCTGCAGGATCTCAGGTGCGGAACCACACCGCCATCTCGCCCTCGCCCCGGTTGGCCCAGGCGTAGTACGGGATCAGCTTGAGGGTGATGTCCTTCTCCACCGGCTTCTCATAGTCCTGATACAGTCCGCCGGACACCGGCTGCTGCCGCTTGGCCGGCACATTCAGCACCGCCATGGGGTGTCCCAAAGCCTCGCTCATCTCCACTGAGACACCAGACAGCGGAGCATTCGGGTCCACCCGAATGAGGTGCAGGTTCTTCCCGTTGTCTGCCTCCTCCGCGCAGTACGTGATAGGTCCCCGGGTGAAGGCCACCTTGCCGATATCCTCCCGTACCCGGGTGTTGGCCATCTGGAGCCGGAGCTTCATGGGGAAGGTGAGAGAGATGCTGTCCCCCTTCTGCCAGTTTCCCCGGACATAGACATACCCGTCCCGATAGAACAGATCGCCATTCTCGGAGGCGAATTGGATATCGTCTGCCAGAGTCCCCTTGGTCCAGCGGACAGAGGTCTTCTCCTCACCGCGCTGCAGATCAAACACTCCATAGCCGCACCAGGCGGGGATACGGAAGGCCAGCGTGCAGGGCTGTCCTGCCCCCTCTTCTACCGTTACGCTGGCAGTGCCAGCCCACGGGAGTTCCGTCTCCACCTGCAGAACCAGGTCTCTGTCCCCGATCCGTTTGGAGACTTTGCTGCCCACATAGAGGTGGAACCACAGGGTGTTCTCATTCTCCGTATAGGCGTATGCCCCCACCGAGCTCACGATCCGGGCCAGGTTCGGCGGGCAGCAGGCACAGCCGAACCACTTCTGCCGCACCGGCTGCACATGGGACTTCAGAGGATCCTGATGGCAGGCCTCCGGGTATACCTCCAGGGGATTCACGTAGAAGAAGCTCTTGCCGTCCAGGGCCATGCCCGCCAGCACCGTGTTATAGAGCGCCAGTTCCATCACGTCCGCATACTCCCTGTCCGGCCGAATCTCCAGCATGCGCCGGGCGAAGAAGGCCAGAGCGATGGCGGCACAGGTCTCAGAGTAGGCAAGGTCGTTGGGCAGGTTGTAGGGAAAGGAGTACGCCTCCCCGATGTCGGTGCCGCCTACACCGCCGGTGATGTAGAGCTTCTCGTTCACGATGCTCTTCCAGAGCCGCTCACAGGCCGCCAGCATCGCCTCATCTCCCGTGAGCCGGGCCACATCCGCCATGCCGGAGTACAGGTACCCCGCCCGGACGGCGTGCCCCACCGCCTCAGACTGCATCCGCACCGGCTGGTGGGCCTGGTAGTAGGGGTAGTCTGCGGGCTTCAGGTTCTTGAGCTTTGCCGGCAGCGGTTCGCCGGGGTGATCGTGGTGGAAGCGCTCCTGCTCCTCCTGGACGAAGTAGTGGGGCTCAGTGCCCCGCTGATCCAGGAAGAACTGGGCCAGTTTCAGGTACCGCTCACAGCCAGTGGCCTCATAGAGCCGCACCAGGGCCATCTCCGCGATCTCGTGGCCGGGGTAGCCCTTCTTCTGCCCTTTCTCCGGTCCGAAACAGGAGGCTGCATAGTCTGCAAAGCGGCAGGCGGCGTCCAGCAGCTTCCGCTTTCCTGTGGCCTCTGCATAGGCAACTGCCCCCTCCACCAGGTGACCCAGGCAATAGAGCTCATGGTGGTCCTTCAGGTTGGTGAAGGCCCGGTCCATGCCGTTGATGATGTAGTACGTGTCCAGATAGCCGTTGTCCCACTGGGCGGCGCAGACGATGTCGATGGCCTCATCTGCGACCTTCTCCAACTCCGGGTCCGGGTGCTGGGCCAGGGTATAGGCCACCGCCTCGATCCACTTGCTGAAGTCCGAGTCCTGGAACACAAAGCCGTAGAAGGCGTCCGGATCTGGATGGTCTGGGTCCTCCGGCAGGGCCTCAAAGCCCCGGAAGGTGTACGCCGGGGCCTGGAAGGTCGCTGCTCTGTCCTTCTTCTCCTGCACCAGACGTCCGGCGGCTTTGAAGTTGTGCATGCACCAAGAGGGCGCCGCCCCGGGGACGCGGTCGTTGAGGGCCTCCCACTGGTATGGGATCACCTCGGTGCGTACCAGCTCCTGCTCTCTCGCCCAGAAGCGGTCTGTGATGTGAATCTTCTTCAGGTCCAACGGGCGACTGAATCTTGTGCTGTCCACGATAGTCCTCCTCGTTTATCATCGCTGTTCTCAGGCATTAGGCCTTCCGACGAAGCATTTTTCAGATTCATGGATGCGGCTGCAAGTCTGAGTACCGGTTGCATTACCGCCTGATCGCTATTATAATAGGTAGCAGGGTCAGAATCAACCGGGAAGGAACCCGTTTTTTCACCAGGCAGGAGGGGAGCTTCATGTATCAGGGACCTTTTCCAACCCCCATCCAAACAACAGATCCGGCCAGCCAAGACAGGCTCTTCACCTGGAAGACGGGCATCGGCCTGCAGGATGTGGATGGGCTCAGACCGTCTGAATACCTCCTCCAGACAGCAATCCGAAGCCTCCAGGGAGAGCTCTCCTTCAACGCCGTAGAAGCCCTTCTCCGCCAGCACTACCTGGCCCATCCAACACAAGACCCCAAAGGCCGCACGGAAGAGGCAGATCTGGTCTCCGCCCGTATCGCCGCCCTTCTCATGGACCGTTCCTTCCGCTTCACCCCAGGCCACTATTGCTTCATCCATCAAAAGCTGTTTCTTGGCATCTATCCCCATGCCGGCAAGCCCCGGACATACAACATCACCAAGGGGGAATGGGTGCTGAATGGCGCCACCGTCCGGTACGGCAGCGCTCTGGAACTCCAAGCCGCTCTGGATTACGACTTCCTCCAGGAGAGGCAGTACAGCTACCAGAACCGCTCCATGGACGAGATCATCCGCCACCTGGCACGGTTCGTCTCCATGCTGTGGCAGATCCACCCCTTCTGCGAGGGGAACACCCGGACCACAGCGGTGTTCTTTCTCCAGTATCTCCGCCACCTGGGCTATCCCGTCTCCAACGATGTCTTCGCTGAGAACGCCAGGTACTTCCGCAACGCCCTGGTCCGGGCCAACTACACAGATCGAAAGCGAGGCATCCGGGAGACCACAGAATACCTGGAGCTCTTCCTCCGGAATCTGCTGCTGCATGAGCAGAACGTTCTGGACAATCAGGCACTGCGCATCGGCGCCGGATAGTGAGTCCAGTTCTTTGCCCATCTCTGCTTCAACCAGTTCAATATGGAGGTGTTTTTCATGATTCCAGCCCCCAGCAGCCCGACATTCAAGCTGTTCCTGGGCAATCTCTTCATGGTGGGATGCTGCGTCTTCTACCTGCTCTGGTGGATTCTGGCCTTCAAGCCGGAAGGGGCCATTAAGGGAATGAAGTCCGGCTGGCTCCTGCTCCCCGCTTTCATCTTGGGCGCTGCAGCTGTATTCACCATCACGCCCTGGGCCAATGCCATTGAGGGAGAGCAGTCCTTCTTCACCGGCCGAACAATCTTGATCGGCGGCATCGCGGCCTATGTGGTACTGTTGGCCGTCACCAATATGGCCTTCCACCGACAGGTAACCACAGAGCTCTTTCTCATCGTGGGCTGGACCGGCATCGCCCTTCTGGAAGCCAACGCCCTCTATGAACTGCAGGCGCTCTCCCGCAGCGGAACCATCGTCCTCTTCGTGGGGATCCTTCTGGCGGCGGTGATCAGCATGGTCTGTTATCTCCTGTACTACGGCTTGGACCCCCTGCCCGGCTACATCGATGGCATGATCCCCCTGATCCTGGTGGCAATCTTCATGCTGATCATGGCAGTACTCACCACCCGTGCCCAGTGGCCCCTCTCCTGACACAATCCCTCTTCACCAATCAGGCGCCGGTTCCACCCATGGGTCACCGGCGCCTGATTCTCTTCTCTGCGCTTGTTGTCCCGCTACCCCGCCAGAATCTGCCCCAGATCATAGAGACGAACGTGAGGCTCTGCCGCTGCAAACGTGCGCAATCCGTCTGTGAACCCGCCCCGGCACAGGAGCACATACCAGGTCTCCCGCCGATCCCTGTAAAAGGCATCTCCATTGCGAGACAGTGTTCCCAGTTCTTCCAGATCCATGGGCCGATTCTCCCACCGGCACATGCCAAAGAGGTACCCTCCCCTGCCGTCCTCGGCAACCAACTCCAGTTCCACTTGCTCTCGCGATACCGGATCTATGCCCCACCAGCGCCCCAGCCGCTCGCTCTTCAGGGGAATCCTGCCGCAGCGGATCTCCTCCGCCACAAACGCCCAGCAAATTTCCCCGAAGATTCCCTCCAGATAGCGGTCCAGATCCGGCGCAATACCTCTCTCCCACAGATGATCCAAACCGTACTGGAGCAGTTCCGGTTCGCTCTCAGAGAGATAGGTGTACCAAAACCGGTCCAGCGGGTCTGCAAACCGAAACCGGGTTCTTCGGCCTCCATCGTCCTCCCCGTACGGGGTCTCCCGCTGTAGGATTCCCAGGCGGCAGAGGGTTCGCAGGTACTTCATGCACTTGGGGATATCCTCCTGCACCATAGCCGCCATCGACCATGCCCGCACTGCGCCTTCCGTGATGGCACCCAGCATCGTATTGTACAGGGCAGGCTCCCGGATCTCCTCTTGGAAGTCTGCCAGAGGTTCCCAGGGCTGCAGGCACCAGGGACCGCAGAAGATGTACTGCAGGTTTTCCAAGAAGCTGCGCTCCGGCTGCACCAGGCTGAGAAAACCCGGTCGCCCTCCCAGGACGCTGTACAGCTGCACCTGCTCTGCGGGAGAGAAACCGGCAAGAAATGGCCTGGCCTGGAAAAAGGACAGCGGCTCCAGATGGATCACGGCATTCACAAGATCATACAGCGGGCTCTCCGGCCCCAGCACCGTGCGCTCCATGGCCAACTGGTTGCTTCCAGACAGGATAATCAGCAGATTGCTGTCCCGCAGTTCGCCCTCCAGGACCTGCTTCAGCTCGGCAAGAAACCCCGGGTCCGCCTGGGCGAGATACGGGAACTCATCCAGCACCAGAACCAGCCGTCTCTCCCCGCTGTGGCCTACCATCCAGGAGAGCGCATCGGACCAGCTTAGAAACCACGACAGCCGCGGCTCCTGGAACGCCAGCTGCAGCACCTCGGTAAAGAGCTCCAGGTCGCGTCTGGCATTGCGCCGCAGAGCCGGGCAAAATACTGCGTTTTTGTCCTTGCAGAACTCCCGCAATAAGGCGGTCTTTCCCACTCGTCTCCGTCCGCATACCGCCGCCAGATGCAGCCCCGTCATGGCATACAGCCACTCCAGCTCCATCCGTTCCCGGTCCCGTCCAACAAACATCCCTGCCCCTCCCCTCACTTTTGATCTGCCCGGCAAGTATACTCACGAGTCAGGAACGCATGAGTATAGTACCTCTTGATTCCACATACGCACGGTTCCACGAACACGCCAGCGGAGTTCGTCCATCTCTGTTTCTGTTCATTTAATAAATTAGTTATTGCAAAATCTATTTCTGTATCTTGTACAATTATAGTGCGCAACAACCGTAAATGCAACTCCAATCGCATATCAAAGTCCAAGCTCACGGTCACCGAACCTCGCAAAAAGCGGAGATCCCCATTGATCCAGGGATCCCCGCTTTCCTTATCTATTCTCGCGGCGTTGGACCATTCTCTCCCCTACTCCATCACCACGCGGTACTGCTTCTCGTAGTGGGCCAGAATGGTCTTGTCGTAATGCTGGATGTACTTGCCCAGCAGCACCAGTTCCATGGAGGTGCCCTCCATCAGCCGCTCGAAGGGGATGTCATGGTCCTGGGCGAGGGCACGCATGTCCGCCTCAGCGCTCTCCAGGGTATAGACGGCGCCGTCCTGCTGGGCGTGGGCTCTGCCCAGGGCCAGCAGCTTCACCTGCCGCTCGCACTGCTCCTGCAGGGCACTCTGGGTCTCCTCCTCCGAGGCATCGTCCTTCAGGTTCAGCAGATTGCGCAGCATGACGGACTCCGTGGTGTCCTCATCCTGGGCAGCATACAGGGCGGCGCGGCTGGTAAGGCTGTCCCGGAAGAGCTGATACTCCTGGTTCTCATGGTCTACCGGCGTGAAGACAGACTGGGCTACTGTCTGCTTCTCGATGAAGTCTGTGAGGATCTGATCCCGCTGCATCCGCATCCGATGCACGGCTTTCTGAATGAGGTGCTCCCGGTACGCCTCAATGGTGTCGATGTTCTCGATTCCCAGACTGGCGATCTCCTCGTCCGTGAGGGGCGGGATGTGCCGCCGCTTCACGCTGCACACGGTTATAGGTACCTGTCGTCCCTTCACGGGCAGTTCAGCGCTCTGGCCGCAGGTCAGGCCAAGAAGGGCATCCTCCAGAGACGAATCGAAGAAATGGCGGCCCACAGTGAACTGCGCCTGCTGCTCCTCCCCAGCGGCATCCGGATAGGAGATACGCACAAAGTCCCCGGCCTGGATCCCGTCCACGGCGGGTGCGATGGTGGTAAACCGAAGGGCAGCATCCGAGAGACCCTTTTCAATAGACGCTGCGGATACCGAGAGCGTCAGGAGCTTTTCCGGCACATCAGCTTCACGGTAGTCAAACTCCTGCAATAGTGTGGTTGCTGCTGCCATACTCAGCCCTCCGCCAGACAGGCCTGCACGGCGCAAGCCAGCTGATCCGGGCAGGAGTCCCCGCCGTGGCAGTCGATGCCGCGGAGCCGGGTGATGATGTCCTGGGCGGACATGCCCTCCGCCAGAGCCGCCACGCCCTGGGTGTTGCATCCGCCATAGAAGACCACGTTGTGGAGGATGCCGTCCACCAGGTCAAAGCTGATCTCGCCGCAGCAAACCTTGCCGTTGGTCTTGTAGGTGTAGTGTCTGTCCATGTCGCTCATTTCTCCTTATAATATAAGCGGCAGTGGCAGTACCCCTCGAAGTTGGGGTCCGCGCACTGGGCCTTGAACTCCTCACAGACGCACTTGTATTCCGGCGTCCGCTCGGTGCGGCAGGGGCAGTACCCGCCGGTCTGCTTCAGGCCCTCCCGGACGGTGCGGACGATCTCCGCGTTCTCGTTGAGACGGATCTTTGCCATGGGATGGTCCTCCTTATTCGTCTTTCAGTTCTGGGAAGGGGTACTCGTACAGCAGCGCCGCGATGCACTTGTCCATGGTCTCCCGGTCCATGGAGCCCACCAGCTTCTGCACCGGCTCGCCGTTGCGGAAGTAGATGGTGGTGGGGATGTAGTGGATGTCGAAGCGCTGGGCCAGCCCCCGCTCCTGGGAGGTGTTCACCTTGAGAAAGCGGAGGACAGCGTAGTCGTTGCTGGCCTCGGTGAAGATAGGTGCCAGCTCCACACAGGCGGGGCAGTAGTCCCCGAAGAAGTCCGCCACGGCGTAGTCCGTGCGGATGAGATCGTCAAAGGTGTCTTTGGTCGCATGAATCGTCGCCATGGTTCAGTCCTCCACCAGTTTTTCTGCGTAGGTGCGCAGCAGGTCCTCGCTGCCATTGTGAAACACCTGGCTGCGCCAAGTGCTCTCCGGGGCCATTTCCAGCAGTTCCTCCGCGCTCTTTTGGTAATACCGCTGTCCCTCCCGCTCCAGTTCGGTGCGGAAGTAGGTCTCTTCGTCCATGCCGCTGAGCTGCACCGCCAGGGCCACATAGGCAAACTCATCGCGGAAGAAGGGACGCACCCGGTCCACCATCTTTTGCCGGGCCTGCTCCTCCGTGAGAAACTCCACCCCGTCCTCGGGAACAGTGGGGTCCATACCGTTTGCCACCATGGCGTCATACTCCCGGTTGGCGATATCTATGGCCCATGCGGTCTCTTCCGCCTCATCGATCTCATAGACGGTCTTCGCTGCGGTGTCGTTCAGCAGCTTCCGGGCGATGTGGTTGATCCGGTCCCTGCGATTGCGCTGTTCCGTGGTCTCCCGGTACCAGCGGCGGTATTGCTCCAGGGTCTCTACGCCCTCGATGCCCTCCAGCTGCACCAGAGCGTCGTCCACAGGGTGGGGCACCCGGCGCACAATCCGGCACACGGTGAGGGTGAGCACTCCTTCGCTGGCAATGACGGCCTTGCTCTCCCCCGCTTTCATTCCAATCAGGGCGTCCTCAATACCCTTCTCGCATAGGCCGTGGCCCGGATAGAAGAGCAGCACCGGCTTGTTCCAACGGGCCACGGCGCTCTCGCCCCGGCACACCACGCTGTCCCCGGTGGCCACGGCGTCCGCGTCCATCTCCACAGCGTGGCTGTGGATGAGAGTCTCAATCTGGTGGTCTATTTCGGTCTCGTCAATCCGCCAGCGGCGCATCTCCTCCGGGATGGCCGCCTGGGTGTAGTCATAGAGGGTAACAACACGGGATTTCATCGTCTTTGAAGCATCTCCTTTCGGAAGTGATTTGGTCAGTCATCGATGCGCTTGGGTACTGGCGCATCGTAGAGCAGCGTAGAAATGTACTCGTTCAGCTTCTTCCGCTCCATCCAGCCGCCAGTCTCGCAGACCTGTTTGCCCTGCCGGAAGAACAGCATGGTAGGCACGCCCCGGACGGAGAAGCGCTCGGCGATCTTAGGGTTGTGGGAGCAGTTCACCTTGATGAACTTCAGCATGGCGTAGTCGTTGCTGGCCTCGTTCAGCACCGGCTCCAGGGCCACGCAGGACCCGCAGTAGTCCCCGTAGAGGTCTACGATGACATACGGTTCGCCCCGCATCAGCTCGTCAAAGTTGTCATCGGTTCCAATGTGAATCATGGCTCAGCCCTCCAAATACTGTTTGCAGATCTCCGCCAGCACCGCGCTGGCGCCGAACTCCATGGCGTACTCCTCCAGATTCCAGGTTCTCCCCTGGGCCAGGAGATCCTCCGGCTTGTTGCCGTGGCTCTCTGCGGCCTCCTTCAGGCCCACCTGGAATGCGGTCTCGTAGTCCATGTGGCCGATCTCCTCCATGATAGCCCGGCAGACCACATAGCGGCGGTACATGGGGAGAAACTGCTGAAAGACCTTCTCCCTGGCCTGCTCTTCCGTGAGGAAGGTGACCCCGTCCTCCGGGATGGTGAGATCCTCTCCTGCGGCAGTGACAGCATCGTAGAACTGGTTGGCGTACTCCCGGACGCAGCGGCTCTCCTCCTCCGGGTCGATGTCGCACTCCGAGTTCTCCTCGATGGCGTCCTGCAGCCCATAGGCCATCCGAATCGGCTGTTCCTCCCGGTTTTTCGCCTCGGTGGTCTCCCGGTACCAGCTGCGGTACGCCTCCAGGGTCTGCACGCCGTCGATGCTCTCCAACTGGACCAGTGCGTCATTCATGGGATGGTTCACCCGCCGCAGGATTCGGAGCACCGTGAGGGTGATCTCGCCCTCAGAGGTGGATATAGTCTTGGTCTCCCCCACCCGCATGCCAAGGAGGGCGTTCTCGATCTCACAGAGGCCGTAGCCGGGATAGAAGAGCAGTACCGGCTGGTTCCAACGGGGCACGGCGCTCTCCCCTTTGCAGGCCACACTATCTTTCTCCTGTACGGTGTCCACATCCGCCTGCATGGAGTGGTTGCGGCTCAAAAGGGCCAGCCGTTCCTCGATTTCAGCGTCCGGCACCCGCCAGCGCCGCAGTTCCTTCGGCGGCTGGTATTGATGGTAGTCGTATAGGTTGGTAACGCGGGATTTCAACGGATATCCGCTCCTTCTTGCAAAATCTCAGAAAATGCCGATGCTGAGGAGAGGGTCTCCCCTCTCCTCAGCGCTGGTATCAATATTACTGGGCGAACTGCAGGTCGAAATACTTCTTGTACAGGGGGTTGGTCTGGTAGAGGGTCTCGTGGGTGCCCACTGCCTGTACCTTGCCCTGATCCATCACCACGATGTTGTCTGCATTCACAATGGTGCGCAGGTTGTGGGCCACCACAACGGCGGTGCGGCCTTCCATCACGGTGTTGAGGGCGGCCTGTACGGCGGCCTCGTTCTCAGCATCCAGGTTGGAGGTGGCCTCATCCAGGAACAGGTAGTCCGGATCCTTGATGATCATCCGGGCGATGGCGATCCGCTGGCGCTCGCCGCCGGAGAGCTTGCCGCCCAATTGGCCGATCTCAGTATCGAAGCCCTGGGGCAGCTTCATGATGAAGTCGTAGGCGTTGGCCATCTTGGCGGCCCGCTCCACCTCTTCCTGGGTGGCCTCCCGGTCCATGCCGTAGACGATGTTGTCCCGGACGGTACCGGAGAGCAGCGGGCTGTTCTGCTGAATGTAGCCGGCAGCCCGGCGCCACTGATCCAGGTGGAAATCCTCGGCGTCCTGTCCGCCGTAGGTGAGCTTGCCTTGATCCGGGGTATAAAGCCGCTCCAGCAGGCTGAGCATGGTGGTCTTGCCGGCGCCGCTGGGGCCCACGATGGCGGTGACTTTGCCCTTGGGGATGATCATGCTGACGTTCTGCAGCACCTTCTCATCGGGGACATAGCTGAAAGAGACGTCCTCGAAGGCCAGGTCCGCATCGGGCTCGGTGAAGGACTGCTTGCGCTGCAGCACTTCGCTGGGCCTGGTCATGATGTCGCCGATCTTGGCGGTAGAGCCCATGGTGGTCTTCAAGTAGTAGAAGCAGAAGATGAACTGGAGCATATAGATGTAGATGGACTGACGCATGGCGAACATGGTCATCAGGCCCGCCATGTCCAGTTTGCCCTGCTGCACCAGGACACTGCCGGAGATCAGCACGATGGCGCCCACGATACCCTCGGTGCCGTAGCTGAAGGGCTGGGTAGCACCGTCGATGAGCCAATATTTGATATTGGCCTTGTAGTACTCGTCTGCGGCCTCGTAGCCGATGGCAAGGTCTCCCTCTTCATTGGCAGCGGACTTCACCAGGGTGATGGAACTGAGGCGCTCAGCGATGTAGCCGGACAGGTTGGCCATCTTCTGCTGGACCGCAGCCTGGGCCTTGTAGAGGAAGCGACCGGGAATCACCATTGTGGCAAAGATGTAGGGCAGCACACAAAGCAAGGCCAGGGTGATGAAGTTGTTCATCTTCCAGATCTCGCCCAGCAGCAGATACAGCGAATATGTTACTTGAATGACGGTGAAGATGTAGGACAGGGTATAGGTGACGTTGCCGATGTCGTTGATGACACGGCTCAGCAAGGTGGAGGGCTCCTCCTTGTCGTAGTCCTGCATGGGCATGCGGACCATCTTATGCCAGATCCGATTCTGGATCTTCCGCTCGGTCCAGTAATTGGCCCACGCGCCGGAATACGAGATCACCAGGTTAAACAGCAGAGAGAGTACACTCATGCCGATGTACTGGAACAGTAGGTCGTTGTCAAAGATCTCGCCGGCCATGATCCGCCCAGACAGCTCATACATGCCCAGGAACACGTTCGCCAGTGCCAGCTGAACGCCAAGGTTCGCTATGTACCAAATCCACGGCACATTGGGCCCTAGAACCTGTTTGAAGAAGGGACCCCAAGGTTGCTTCTTGGAAGCGGTTTCAGGCTTGTTATTCATTCCCTATTCCTCCTCTCTCAGGCGCTCACAGACACGTTCTGGAGTTCCCGCAGGCTCTTGTACAGGGTGCTCATCTTCATAAGCTCCTCGTGAGTGCCCTGGTCGGTGATCTTGCCGCCGTCCAGCACCAGGATCTGGTCTGCGTTCTCCACGTTCTTCATCTCGTGGGCAACCACGATAACGGTGCGGCCTTCCTTCAGCTTCTCCATGGCCTGCTGCACCTCGTAGGCGGCCTCGGCGTCCAGGTTAGAGGTGGCCTCATCCAGCAGCAGGATCTTGGGGTTCTTCAGAATGGCCCGGGCGATGGCCACCCGCTGCTTCTGGCCTCCGGAGAGCTTGGTGCCCCGCTCGCCCACATCGGTGTCAAAGCCATCGGGCTGAGACTGGATGTATTCGTAGATGTTGGCGTCCTTGGCCGCCTGGATCAGCTCCGCCTCGGTGGGGGTGCGGTCCAGGCCGTAGGTCATGTTGAAGCGGATGGTGCCGGAGAACAGCGGGCTGGACTGGGGCACATAGCCGATGGACTTGCGCCAGCTGGTGACGCTGTACTCCTTGGCATCCTTGCCGTCCAGAACGATCTTACCGTCCTGAGGCACATAGAACCGCTCCAGCAAGCCAAAGATGGTAGATTTGCCGGCGCCGCTGCGGCCCACGATGGCAGTGGTCTTGCCTTGGGGAATGGTGAAGCTCGCACCGTCCAGGACCTTGTTCTGGTCATAGGCAAAGGTGACATTCTCGAAGCGGATGTCGCCGGGGTTCTCGGCGACGGTGTTGGGGCCGCCCCGGTCTTCGCTGAGCTCGGCGGCCAATTCGGAAATCCGGCGGGCGCTGCCTTGAGCAGCTTTTACGCTTTCATAGTAGCGCAGAATACCACTGAAGGATCCCACCAGGCCGGAAGCGTACATGTAGAACGCGATCCACTCCTCAAGGGTGATGTGGCCGCCGCGGACGATCATGGCACCGCCTACCACCGTGACCAAGGTCAGGAGGATGGACTCGGCATTGCTGAAGAAGCTCATAACCGTAGCTATGCCCATGTATTTTCTCTTGGTGTTGTAGATGCCGTCAATGGCGTCCTTGCCTTTCTGCTCCTCCCGGTCTTCCTTTACAAACACCTTGATCAGGGGGATGTTCTGCAGTGCTTCGGCTAGGTAACCGCCCAAAGCAGCCGTCTTAGTCTGAATCCGGTTGTTCCATTTGAACTCAACCTTACCGGTGATAACCGTGATGATAAAGATGATCGGCGCCATGATCCCCATCAGAGCGGCAAGGCGCCAGTTGTACGAGAAGAGAATCACGAATGTGCCCACAAAGCGGTAAATGGAAGAGGGCACATAGGGCACGGACCAGCCCCAGAACTCCGAGATCAGCACGTTATCGTTGGTGATACGGGTAATGAGTTCGTTCGCCATGTGCTTGTCATAATACGGTACTGGCAGGCTGAAGGTCTTCTTCAGAAGATACTTGTGGAAGTTCAACTGCGCCTTCTGAGAAACGATGCGGCCCAGCACCTGGCGGACCGAGGTTTCCAGAGCGCTGAGGAACATGCATATAACCATGAATAAAATGGCGCCCATGCTGATGTCGCCGGCCACTACTTTAGCTGTGGCATCGGGGATCAGCAGGCTGAGCTGTGCTCCGAAAAGATTGACCAGGATTGCAGCTGCGAGCCATACCCATGGTACCTTGACTTGCCGCATCAAGGTGAGGAATGGCTTCCAGATATTCTTCTTGGGTTCTTGTGCAAGGGTTGTAGATTTCTCTTGCATATTTCTCTCCCTCCCGTGAATAAGGATGCAGTCACTTTAGCACTCTAAACCGGCGTAGTCTATACCTTCCGCGCATCCCGCAGCAAATGGCGCAGATTCCGGGGTATTTTCCGCAAATCGCTTTTCACCCTATTCCGAACTGTCTCCCTGCAGCTGGTACTCCCAAAGAAAGTCAGGTTTTCAAAATTTCCAGTGGTATTTTTCCATGTGATCTGCTATACTCAAGTCACAAATTGCAAAAGGGGTGGAAGCGATGGAGGATCAGATTACGGTATTTCTGGTGGACGATGCGTCCCAGCACCGCCAGGCCCTCCGGGACGCCCTCCAGGCCTTTCCCTTTGTCTCCGTGGTAGGAGAGGCCGGCGGCGGCAGCGAGGCAGTGGCCTTTTTGCAGCAGCACACGGTGGATCTTGTATTTCTGGACATTGAGATGGGAGATGTGGACGGCTTCCGGCTGGCCCGGCACATCCAGGAGTGGTACCACTCCACCCAGATCGTCTTTCTCACCGGCCATGTGGACTTCGCCATCGACGGCTACGAGTTTGCCCCCGCCGATTTTCTGGTGAAGCCCGTGGATATCATGAAACTGGGACGAGCCCTCCGCCGGGTGCAGCAGAACAAAGAGGTTCATAAGGAGGCGGAGAGCGTCACCATCGGGATCCATGTGGATGGCGGCCTGGAGATCCTGAACGTGGACGACCTCCTCTACCTGGAGAAGACCGGCCGCCGGGTCACTGTGGTGGATCGCAACGGCAGCCGGATCAGCTCCGCGGACTCCCTGCAGAAGTTGGAGAAGGTTTTTGAGCCATACGGCTTCTTCCGCTGCCACCAGTCCTTCCTGGTGTCCCTCAGCAAAATCAAAGGCATCCGTGTGGATGCCTCGCGAAACACCTATACCATCCACCTCACTGACACAGACCAGCAAATCCCCCTGAGCCGGGACAAGTACCCGGACCTAAAGGCCCATCTGACCCAGCGCGGCCTCACCATCTTCTGAGCCCAAGACAGCAAAAAGAGATCGAGAGAGGAAGTGACTCCCATGACAGCCGCCGATATTCTGCGCCTGATTTCCATTGAGATCGTGGCGGGCATCGCCCTCTGGTGGGCACTGTCTCTCACCCAGCTGAAACCGCTGAAGCTGTGGGCCCAGTCTCTCGGTCTCTGGTTTCTATGGGGCACACTCTTGTGGTGGTGCGCCTTCCGCGGCATGGGTCCCTGGACCACGCCGATCCTGTCTCTGGCTCTCGGCGCCGGGATATGGCAGCTCTTTCACGCCTCTCCCCTCTACGCCGCCACCGCAGGTCTTCTGGCGGGCCAATTCTACGCATTGAACCAGCTGCTGCTCCAGGAGGGCATCCCCGCCCAGTGGCTGCTGATCGCCATTCTGCTGCTCTCCG
>CANQII010000019.1 GCA_947623875.1 uncultured Oscillospiraceae bacterium | reverse complement strand
GGGGGGCACGTTCTGCCGCGGCGGTGCCGGCTGCCGGGCGGCGGTTTGTGCATTCGGTCCCAGGTTCAGAGTCTCCACCGTGTTCCGGTCCACGGCCTCCTTCAGCCGCTTGTTCAGGGAAGTCACCGTACGGTTGTCCACCGGCGGGCTGGTGTTGTTGGGGATGGAAATCACGCCGTCTGCCTCCTCTCAATCAGGGTTACACATCCGCCAGGTCTCGGATGAGTCCGCACACTTTGTAGTGGCCCAGGGGGACTTCGCTCATCTCGCAGGGCACGCCCCGCTCCTGGGCCAGCTGCCGGATGTGTCGAAGGTCCATGGCATCGGCATAGGCTGGGTTCACCAGCACCTTCCAGGGAATCCGCCGCAGCAGCACCCGGGTGGTCTCCCCGATGCCCGGTTTGATGAAGTTCAGATCCCGAATCTTGTAGTGCTCCGCAATTCCCCGGATCACAGGGCCATACCGGTCCAGGGAGCGCCTGTCCGCATGGAGATCCAGGATCGCAGCACTGGCCGGCTCCGGGACAATAATGGAAGCGGAGTAGTCAAAATGGGCCTGGATAGCGTCCAGGAACTGGTGAGAGAGATCCTGGTCTACCATTTCTTTGTAGTAAGCGGCGCCGTGGTAGTCCGTAGGGCCGATGATGTCACGCCGGAGAAACGTCCGGCTGATGAGCCCGGTCACGGTGGCATTCAGGCAGGCGGAGGGGATCAGGATGTCCTCCCGGGTGCCGCAGAGGTCTGTGAGGCCGGCGGGGTCCGAGAGCACCGCCAGTTGGGGGTTCAGCTGGGGATAGTCCGCCAGGGCCTCCCGGAGCTGATAGAGAATGGCCCCCTTCCCGATCCAGCCGTCCACAAACTGCACACTGTCTGCGGGACTGTTGGACAGGATATGGTCCACCGCATTCCGGTCGATGCCGCGACCTCGGATGATGGAGATGGCATAGTGATGGACCGGCACGCCGTACTTCCCCAAGATATACCGCCGGAGCAGAATCCCGATGGGGATTCCCGCCCTTGCCAGAGACACCAGGGTGAGGTTTGTGCCGTGTTTGGCATACAGCTGCTCCGCCAGGCTGGCCGCCGCCTGGGCGGTGGCCCCGGCGTAGCAGTCCAGGGCGCTGCGGTATGCCGCCATGTATTTTTCCGATGGGGCGTACTCCAGAGGGAGCATCTCGCAGTAGTGGACGCCGCTCTGAATCAGGGGCTCCCGCTTCTCCGCCGGCAATGGCTCTACCATACCGGTGATGTCCTTCAGGAGGATCTCCACCTCATCCGGGGAATAGCTGCTTTGCATGTCCGCTCTTCTCCCATTGAAACGCATAGAGATTGGTATTGCCGCAGTCCCTTAAGGCCTGCAGCAGGTCTTGCAGCCCCAGGCTGTCCCGGCTGCATGCCGCATCGGTGGCGATGAGCACCAGGTCGTAAGGGGCGAGGTTGTATAGATAGGTCTGCCGGGCGGGGTCGTAAAGGCTGCGGAGGGAGAATCTCCGGTGCAGCGGATAGTCCGGCATGGGAAACACGGAGATGGGGCTCCGGGTGGTGGCGTGAAAGCGCACTTCTACCGCAGGATATTGCTCTTCCAGCGCCTTACCCAGGGCGATGCCGGGGTACATGAACTCCTCGGTGCCCAGCACCAGGATCCGCTGGAGGTTGTCTGCTGCAGGAATCTGGTTCAGAACGTCCTGGACAAAGGCGGCAATCCCCTGCTCCGCCGCTTCCCGGCGGGACACCAGCCTGGGATTCCAGTACCGCTCTCCCCTGCCGGATACCGTGGGCTTCGCAGTCTGGGGTGTCTCCGGAATGTGCTCCGGCTCGCGCTCTTCTTCCTCCGGGATGTGCTCCAGCTGGTCCAGGCCGTACCCTGCGGGGATCTGGAGAAGCCAGTGGATGGGCACCTGCTGCGCCGCAAAATAGGCCAGCCGGTCTTCCGGCATGGAGTTTAAGAGAGAGGCGATGGCAAACCCGCCTTGGTATTGGGGATAGGCTTCCCGGAGCACTGTAATAAGCTTCCAGATGGTGCTGCCGGTGGTTACCTCGTCCTCCACAAAGACAACCCGATCCACCTGCTGCAGTGCCTCCTCCAGCCCGTCCACCGCCAATCTCTGCTCCGTGGCGTGGCTGTGGGACTCGGTGAAGAAGAGATAGTCTGTACCGGGAATATTCTCCCGGGTGGTAGTCTGGGTATAGGAGACAGAGGGGCAGAGCACCGAGACGGCCGTGCCGATGGCGGTGGCAGTCTCCGCAAACCCGATGATCAGCAGTCTCTCTTTGGAATACTGCACCATGAGCAGGTCTGCCAGATGCTGAAACAGGTTCAGCACTGCCGTGGGCGATGCCGGGATGTGCTTTCCCTGGAGGGGATCCACATACAGCCAGGGCCGCTTGTTGTTGTGAAGCCGCCGGGCCACCCGGAGCAGGTCTTGCAACTGGTATTCCACGCTCACACCACCCCGTACAGCTCCGCCAGCAGCATGGTCTTTTTCGCCCAGTTGCCGTGGGTGCGGACCTCATTCATCCGCTCCCCGCCGAAGCTCTTGCCCACCTGCAGGCTGCCGCTCTCCCAGTGGAGGATGCTGCGGGCGTCCTCATAGTCCTTCTTGGTCACCTTCAGCATCTCGTTCACCACCGGCACCTGTTTGGGGTGGATCACGGTCTTGCCCACAAAGCCGTTGAGCATATCCCGGCGGATCTCCTTCTGCAGGCCAATCCGCCACTCGTTGTGGTCGCTGGAGAAGTACTCCCACACCGGGCCGGATACCACGTAGTCCCGGGAGAAGGCCGCCAGAATGTCCCCCAGGATCTGGGCCACGGGGACGATGTCGTAGATGGTCTCATCGTAGTGCCGCCGGGCGGCCAGCTGATTGCAGAAGTCATTGCCGCCCACCCGCACATTCAGCACCGTATCTGCCATGGCATCCACATAGCCCCGGATAGCGTGAAGGGTCTCGTGCCGCTCATAGGGGTCCACCAGGTCATGGCTCTCCAGAATGGGCATCATGTATAGCTTGTGGTCTGCCATGCCGTTGGCCTCTCGAATGGCGTCATTGTACCCCTGGGCATTGGACACGGTGTATTTCGGCAGCACAAAGCCGGTGAGCACCCGCTGATATGCTTTCACCCTTGCAAAGAGCCGTCCGATCTGCTCCGGGGAGCGCACCCGGATGAAGATCTTGGGGAGATAGAAGGGCCTCGTCTGATAGGCCTCGTAGATCTGCCGTAAGGTCCCGGTTACGATGTGCTCTGCGGCCTCCACCTGCTCCTCCGGGACGGTGTCCTCCAGGCAGAGGGAGAGGGAATAGGGGGTTGCAAAGCTGCCCCGGATCACAGAGCCAGCCACTTTGTCATTCAGCGCAGGGGAATAGAGCAGCGCCCCCACGCTGTATTTCACGTCTGCGTTCTCGATCATGCATTTCGTCCTAACTTCCAAATGTTGTCCAGGCCGGCACAGATCTCATCGGAGAAGATGCCGTTCTGGCAGGGGATTCCTCTGGGGCAGCGCAACGCTGCCGCCAGCTTCTGGGGGTAAAAGGCGATATCCGCCGCCTCCAGCATGGGGATATCAAAGGCACTGTCCCCTGCCGCGATGGTCTGCGATGCCCCAACCATCTCTGCATACCGCCGCAGGGCTGTCCCCTTCTGGAGGCTTTTGGGATAGCAGTACACCTTCCGGCTGTCCCGGTTGAGCAGGAGATGGTCCGGGTCCGCGTAGGGCCACAGCGTCTCCAATGCCGCCTGGGCGTCCTCTGTCTTCACGTAGAAGAAAAAGGGGTCCGTCCGCTGAATCCGGCCCTCCCCAAAGGCCGAGATGGCGGCAGCAAGGGCGGTCTCCAGCGCCGGCCGGTCCTCCCGGGAGATCTCCTCCGATTCCCTTCTCCAGTCTTGATCCTCCTCCCCGTCCCGGAGCAGAATGGCCCCGTTGCAGAGCAGAGCATCCCGCCAGCGGAGTTCCTGCGCCGCCTGCTGCAGCCGGCCGTACTGGGCCTCCCTGCGGGTGGTGAGGGGCACCGTCTGGAGCCAGGCGGCAGACTGGAGAAACCGATAGGTGGGCTCCGTCATGAAGCTCTGGCGTTTCCCATGGATCTCCTCCACCCAGACCGCAGGCCTGCCGTCCTGGCGGCGGTGGGAGTAGATCAGGGTGTTGTCCAGATCGGAGAAGAAGAGCAGTTTGTCCTCCATCTCCCCTACAGCACCATAGGCGTCTCCACGTTGGTGACGTAGTGCTCCTCCGGGATCAGGGTCCAGGGCCGCTCCTCTCCCCGGAGCTTGCACACGGCAAGGCCTGGGAGGTTCACCTTGGCGCCAATGCAGCCCATGGCGGTGCCGCCGGACATCCGGGTGTTCACCTCCAGGAAGTAGGGCTTGCCGTCCAGGTACTTGAACTGGATGTTGCAGGGCCACTCCAGGGGGACGATGTCAAAGACCTCCCGGGTCTTCTCCAGTAGATCGGGGTCGTAGGTGAGCTTCTCAAACCGGGTGCTGTCCTTAATCCGGGGCAGCATGATAAGCCCCTGCTCCGTCTTGAGGCAGTCCACGCTCACCTCTACCCCGGAGAGGAAGGGCATCATCATGATGGGAGAGAAGACGTCCCGCTCGGAGAGGCACTCCAACACTGCGTCCAGGGTCATGCGGGTGTTCTGCTTCTTGAAGAGGGAGGCATACCCCTTCCGGTTGTTGTCTATGAGCCGGTAGCTCTTGCCGCCCTCATCGTGGACAAACTTGAAGCAGACATAGGAGTACCGGCTCTGGAGCTCGTGATAGGCCGCCTCAAAATCCGCCTTAGTGGTTACAATCCGGTACTCCGGCAGGGTGGAGAGTCCCGCCTCCGCCATCCTGGCATAGGCCGCATCCTTGTGGTTGAGAAGGTCCACTGCGGGGTAGTCGTCCACCATAACAGACACCCCCAGGGCGGCAAACTCTTCCTTCCGCTTGCTCACCTGCAGCATCCCTCTCCGGGGCAGGAAGTAGTCCACCTGGTGCTCCCTGCAGAACTCCAGGCAGTAGTCTGCGTAACAAAACTCGGAATAGGGCGGCTCCCGGTACCACTCGTCGCAGACGTCCTCCAGCACGGAGTGCTCGTTCTCGTTGCTGCCGAGGATCACCGCATCCGGGTGGTATTCCCGGATCAGCTTGATGATGTGATATGCGGTGCTAAACCAGTGGTTCAGCCAGATTCGTACCATATGTAACGTCCTCCTGTCAATCGAACAACCCGTTGGCAAACCAGCGGATCTCCTCATAGGGCACGGCCAGATTGAGATTCTGCCCGGCGTCCAGGCCGGCCGTGCTGATGCCGATCACCTCTCCGTACAGGTTCAGCACCGCGCCGCCGGAGCTGCCGTGGGAGATGGGGGCTGTGAATTGGATCATGTTTACCTCGTCGATCACCCGGAAGCCGGAGATAATCCCGTCTGAGACCGAATTGAACAATCCCAGGGGACTGCCGATGGCCACCACCCGCTGGCCTCGCACCAGCGGCTTGCCGTCTTTGTACAGGGGCAGCGGCTTCAGCGTCCGCTGGATCCGCAGGATCGCCAGGTCCATCTTGGGATTTACCTTGATCACCCGGTCCGTGAAGTAGGTCTGGGCATCGTCCTCGATACGCACGGCGAAGGCGGCGCCCCGCTCCACCACATGGTAGTTGGTGAGGATGTACCCGCCCCTGCCGATCATGATGCCGGAGCCGGTGGCCTGGATCTGCCGCTGGGAATTCAGCACCCCGATCATCACCACCGAGGGGGCCAGAGCCGCCAGTTCCTCATAGCTCTTCTCCTGCCGGGCGGATGGTGCAGTTCTCTGCGCAGGCTGAGGATTGGTGGCGGGCCGCTGGACCGTTGGCTGGGGTCTCTGAGACGTCTGGGATCTCGGCGGCGAGGGCTGCTGCCGCGTCGGGGTCTGCTGCACCTTGGGCTGGGTTTGCGGTCTCGGCAGGGTCGGCAGGGTCTGCCGGGTTGCGGTCCTCGGCGGGATCTGGACCTTCGGCGGGGTTTGCTTCGGCACCGGGATGTACGCCGGCAGGCTCTCCCTGCCGCAGGGGCCCAGATCGAAGCGCTGGGAGAGGGCCAGACTGGACGGGGTGATCTTCCCGTCCCCCGCGGGATTCAGCAGCAGCACATCCCAGCCCAACTGGGTGAGGAGATAGCCGAAGAGGTACTCCTGCTCCCGCATCACGTTGCCCAGTACGATCTTCCCCGTCCAGTTGGGGGTCCACTGGGACAAGTAGGGCTGCAGGATCCGGTCTGTCCAGAAGAGCAGCTTCACCCCGAAGTTTCGGACAATGCTGTCTGTGGGCGGCGGGGTCCGGGAGGTTCGAAACTGCTGCAGCACCCTCTCCATGGCCCCGGAGAGCGCCCGTCCGAAGTCCGCCGGGAAGGCGTTTTGCAGCCGGACCGTCTTGTTCAGCCCCCACTGCTGGAAAGCGCCCTCATAGAAGGGGCTGTCCTGGGCGGTGAGCACCGGAAGGGAGTTCAGCCGGAGATAGGCGGTGCCGGAGAGCTTGTGGTCCAGAGCCAGGATCCGGTCTGCCAGATCCCGTACGGTGCCCACCGCCCGGACAAAGTACACCCGCCGCACCCCACCCATGGATGTGCCCCGGACGCTGCCGAACTCCTCCAGGGAGCGGACCTCCATGGGGTTGGCGTAGTATTGCACGGCATTTCCCTCCCCTCCGATACGCGAAAGGAAGAGGCCGAATGTCCCTTCCGGGCATCCAGCCTCTTCCTCTGCGGTCTGGACTGTTCCTCAGTTACACGTAGCGGCCGGCAAACTCACCGATGGAGCCGTCCGTGGTGCCCTGGCCGATGGCGCTGAACTTCCACTCGCCGTTGTGGCGGTAGATCTCACCAAAGAGCATGGCGGTCATATTGGAGTAGTTCTCGGTGAGGTTGTAGATGCACATCTCGCTGTTGTTCCGGCCGTCCACCAGGCGGATGAAGGCATTCTGGATCATGCCGAAGTGCTGCTGGCGGGTCTTGGCCTGGTAGATGTTCACGCCGATGACGATCCGATCGTACTGGGCGGGGAGCTTGTTGAGCTCGATCATGATCTGCTCGTCATCCCCCTCGCCGGCGCCGGTGAGGTTGTCCCCCATGTGGCGGACGGCGCCGCTGTTGTGCACCAGGTTGCCAAAGTACACGATGTCCTGTTTCCCGGCCAGCTTGCCGTTGGAGAGGAGCAGGGCGAAGGCATCGCAGTCGATGTCCTGGGGTTTGAAGAGGCCGAAGAGACCTCCGGTCCGCTGGACCTCATCCCAGCCCAGGCCCACCATCACGAGAGACAGGCCGGCACGCTCCTTGCTCAGGCTGATCTTCTGGCCCTTTTGCAGGCTAACAGACATATAAAACACCTCGTATTCTGGGTGTCCGCCTGGTACAAGCCCAGGCGGCACCCGATTGTATGGCAGTTACTTTTTGCCCTGTACCCATTTCAGGCCCCAGTTGTATGCCTGGTCCATCATGGAGTGTCCCGGGAAGAAGCGCACCAGCTTCTCCACGGAGAAGGTCTCGTCGTTCTGGTTCACAAAGAGGGCCAGAGCGCAGAGCTTCATGTCGGAGTCGAACTGGTCCATCTTCACCACCAGGTCCTCTGCCCCGGGGTACTTGATGGTTACCGTGGCGTCCGCCTGCTGCCAGTTGGCCACGCCCTCATAGATGAAGGTATACACCAGGATGCGGCGGATCTCGTTGATCTTGTCCCCGTTGATCCGGAGATTCTCCCCGGTGGCGGAGGCGCCGGTGCGGTCGTCGCCGTCCAGGCTCACATACGGGGGACCATCCGTGCTGCCGAAGGACTTGCCCAGGGCCTGCACGGCGCCCTTTCTGCCGTTTTTCAGCTCATAGAGACAGCCCAGGTCCAGATCGATGCCCTCGTTGCCCCCGAAGAGCTTGGCGAAGAACCCCTGGTTCACCGGTTTGGCGTTCCAGTTCAGGTTCACCAGGATCTCGCCGAGACTGGGGCTAGACTTTTTCAGGCTGATCTTCTGGCCCTTCTGGAGACTGATCGCCATGTCAGGCCACCTGGATTCCGTAGCTAGCGCAGAGGGCCGCCAGACCGCCCTGATAGCCGCTGCCGATGGCGTTGAACTTCCACTCGCCGGCATTGCGGTAGAGCTCACCGAAGACCACGGCGGTCTCGATGGAGAAGTCCTCCCCCAGGTCGTAGCGGAGCAGCTCCTGGCCGTTGCGCTCATCGTAGATGCGGATGAAGGCGTTGTTCACCTGGCCGAAGTTCTGCCGGCGGACGTCTGCGTCATAGATGGTGACGGTGAAGGCGATCTTGGAGATGTTGGCCGGGATCTTGGACAGGTCGATCTTGATCTGCTCATCGTCCCCGTCTCCCACGCCGGTGAGATTGTCCCCCTGGTGCACCACGGCGCCGGAGGGGTGGGTGAGGTTGCCGTAGAAGACGAAGTCCTCCTGGCAGGTGACTTTGCCGTTGTCTCCCAGCAGGAAGGCGGCGCCGTCCAGGTCGAAGTCTCCGCCGGTGTCAAAGGCGTTGACGTCCCAGCCCACGCCCACGACTACGTTCTGCAGACCGGCGTTGCCCTTGGTCAGATTCACTTTCTGGCCCTTTGTCAGATTGATAGGCATAGTGTTTTCCCTCCAGATTTTAGATGATTACTCGGCATCGATGCCGTAGCGGGCGCAGATCGCCGCCAGGCCGCCCTGATAGCCGCTGCCGATGGCGTTGAACTTCCACTCGCCGTTGTACTTGTAGAGCTCACCCACCACCATGGCGGTCTCGATGGAGAAGTCCTCCCCCAGGTCGAAGTGGATGATCTCCTGGTCGTTGTCCATGTTCACGATGCGGATGAAGGAGTTGCTCACCTGGCCGAAGTTCTGACGGCGGCGCTCCGCCTCGTAGATGGTGACGGTGAAGGCGATCTTCTCGATGTTGGCCGGCACCAGGGACAGATCCACCATGATCTGCTCGTCATCGCCCTCGCCGGCGCCGGTGAGGTTGTCCCCCTGGTGCACCACGGCGCCGGAGGGGTGCTCCAGGTTGCCGTAGAAGATGAAGTCCTGGTCGCAGGTGCACTTGCCGTTGGCGCCGCAGAGGAACGCCGAGGCGTCCAGGTCAAAATCGTAGCCGGAGTCGAACTCGTTTACGTCCCAGCCCAGACCTACCATGATTTTCTTCAGGCTGGGGTTTCCTTTGGTCAGGCTGATCTTCTGGCCCTTAGACAGATTGATGGGCATTGTGATTCCTCCTCTTGAATGATGGTACAGTTGCTTGTTCTATCCATGCAGGCGGCCCGGCCCCCGCCGGGCCGCTGTTTGCATTACCGCTTGTCCGGCATGTTGTAGGTGCGCTGGAACTCTTGCTTGATGTTCTCCAGCTTCTTCTGGTCCTCGATCCGCTGCCGGCGGGCGTTTTCCTGGATGGCCTTGGTCTCATCGATGCCGGACACGATGGTCCGCCAGGTGGTCTCCAGGGTCTCCGCCTTGATGGAACTGCCGGAGGCCAGCTGCGCGGTGAGCTTGGCCTGGTCCACGGTGTTCCGGGCGTTCTTGATCAAGAGCTCATTGGTCTTCTCGTCCAGGGCAGCCATAGACTGGGCCTGGATCTTCTGCCGCTTCAGCATGATGGCCTGGGCCAGCGCCTGCTTGAACACCGGCAGGGTGATGATGAAGGCGGAGTTGATCTTCCGCACCAGATTCAGGTTGCTGAACTCCATGGTCTTCAGCATGGGGATGGACTGGAGGGCCACGTTCTCCGCGGTGCGCAGGTCCTGGGTGCGCTGCTCCAGCATCATGAGGGCCTGCTGCATGGACTGCAGTTCAAACTGGATGGAGTTGTCCCCGGTGGTCTGCAACTCGTCCTGCAGCTGGGCGATGTAGGCCTCCAGCTCCCGGCAGCCCTGTTCGCCGGCCAGGATATACTTCACCAGGTCGTGGTAGTAGTTCACATTGGCGTTGAAGATCTGCTCCAGGTTCTTGTTGGACTGCTTGATCTCCGTCTCATACTTCTTCAGCTGGACGTAGATCTTGTCCACCTCGTCCCCCATGGTCTGGTACTTGGCCAGGATCTTGTCCAGCTGCTTGCGCATGCCGCCGAACAGCTTTCCGAAGAAGCCGGGCTCCTCCTTGATCTCATCGATGTCAAACTTGTCCATGATCTTCGCCAGCGTGTTGAGCATAGCGCTGGACTCGTCCAACTGGCTCATGTTCATGCTGCGCAGCACCGTGTCGGACACCTTGGCGATCTCCTCCGCCGCGCCGGCGCCGAAGGACACGATGGTCTCCAGGTTGTGCACCTCGATGGTGCTGGTGAGGGCATCCACCTCGGCGGAGTTCACCAGTTCCTGGGTCATCTGCTTGCGGTCCTCCACGATGTCGTAGGGCTGCACCACCAGTTCCTCAGTCGGCGCCTGCTGCAGCGTGGGTGCCTGCTGGACCGGTCTGCCAAAATCAATTGCCATCTCAACTACCCCTTCCAAATAGTCTGTCCAAGAACGATGTCTGTGTGCTGATCCGGGAGAAATCCGGCACCTGCAGGTCGTAGAGGAAGGACCCGCAGATGTGTTCCGCCGGCGGATTGTTCGCAAAGTGCTGTTCGATGCATTGATAGCCTGTGGGGACAAAGAAGAGCACATCAAACCCCGCCAGGCTGAGAAAGGCGGCGCGGATGGCGTCTTCCAGGGCGTACATGGCCTCCCCAGTGTTGAGGAAGAGCACCTTCGGGTTTTTCTTGGTGAAGTCGAAACTCTGGAGCAGCCGCAGCACACTCTTGTCCAGGTTCAGCACCGTGGACACGATGGTGTACTCTGTGCCGTTGGTGAAGGTGCCTTTGATCCGGCCGGAGTCGATGAGCAGCTGCAGCTTGTCCAGCAGATGCTCCTGCACCGCCTCCCGGAGAAAGCCGTATGGATAGGCCTTGTGGGCCTTGATCTTGTTCCGCTGGAGCTTCCCATTGCGGAGAAACTCCGTGGCAAAGGGCTTCATGGGGTTGTACTCCGTGGTGTCCACCCAGGGGGTCTGGGTCACCAGGATGGTGTTGTCTGTGAGGAGCTTCTTGATGCTCACCCAGTAGTCCTGGACCTTGCCCTTTACCCCGGAGGCCTTGGCAAACAGCACCGGCATAGTGACCTGCTGGGGGTCTGTGGCGAAGTTCGGGCGGTAGTTCAGCTCCTGATCCCAGTAGATGGCGATCTCCTCGTAGGTGGTCTCCAAGACGAGGGCCTCCGCCTTGGCATACTGCTGGTTGCGGTAGATGCCGGAGTCCTGATAGAGGATGGTGTCCAGCTCCCGCTCCGCCTGGTAGGCTGCAGTGGTGCCCCGCATCTGGGAGCGCTCCTCCGGGTATGCCGTCAGGGCCAGAGAGGAGGTGTAGTGCTCCTCATAGAGCAGCGGGTCCTGGAGCACGCAGCGGCCGCTGAGGTCCGGGCAGAAGATGGCCACATCCACCGGCAGCCTCCCGAGAAGCCGGAGGAAGAGGGCCTCGTTGTCGTTGCGGCAGCCGCCGAGATAGAGGAAAGCGGCGATGTCTCCCACTTTCCAGCCGGAAAACAGCTTGCCCTGATAGCGCTTGATCCAGCAGAGCAGATTCACCGCCCGGGTGGTCTGCCGTCCCAGGCTGTCTCCCGGTCCGGCGCTCTTGGCCGCCTCCAGCATCAGGTCCACAAAGGCCTTGGTCACAATGGCCCGGAGGGTCTCATTGGTGATACAGCGCAGGTTGGCCGAGAGGCCCATCAGCATCTGGTTCAGATCCCGATAGTTTCCCCGCTGGATCTGCCGCACCTCCTCGTTCTCCGGAGGCGGGATGGATCCGCTGCAGATCACCACTTTCCGGCCGGCTGCCTTCAGGTCCGCCTGCAGCTGGTAGAGGTCGTTGGCATAGGTCACCTTGTCCTCTACCCCGCTCATCCGGCAAAAGCAGTTGTAGAAGAAGGACGGGTCCTCGCCACGGGCGCGGCTGTCCTTCCGGAGGTCCTCCAGGATCTTTCCAGTGATCCACGCGTTCGTGCAGTTCTGGAGTTTGGGAGCGCTGCCGTAGAGCCGCTCCCGGCTGGCCGCCTCCTGGATCTCCTTTCCCACGGCGGTGAGGCTGTATCCCTGGGGAAAGGGCTGGAGGCCGGGCTGCTGCCAGGCACTGGACCAGCGGGACTGGGGATCTGCCTTCAGATAGGACGCATCGCCGTGGTACTGCAGCAGAACGATGTCGCAGCCGGCGGTGCAGAGGGTGCGGAGAATCAGCAGCTCGTAGAGACCGACCTCTCCATCGTAGAGGATCTTCGGCAGGGACTCCTGTCCCAGCAGCCCTACGATCCGCTCGAAGCGGTAGTAGAGCCAGCACATGAACTTGACGTATGCGTTGTGGAGGATGTTGTCGTTCTTGCCCGCCTTGCGCAGCTCCATCAGGGTGTCGTAGATGGAGCGGGCCACGTTGTCCCGCTGGCCGGGGGTCATGCGGGGCAGCCATTTGGCGAGCCTGGTCTGGATGAAATTCAGGTCCATCTGAAAAGACGGGCCCATGATCTCGTTGTAGTAGGCGATGTTCTGGTTGTCCGGGTTGGGGAGCCTGCCGGCGATCACCACGCCCCGGGTCCGGGCCGCCTGGTAGTAGCGGAGGATGAAGGCGTGGATCTGGTCGCTGTACCCGCTGATGCGGCAAAAGTAGACGCCCTTCTGCGGCCGCTTGCTGCAATCGGTAAAGTAGTCATTCAATTGGGTGGGATGTACTCTGGGCAGCATGGCAGTCTCTTCACCCTTGCTCGGTTATTTGGACAGTTTCCCGGTGTCCCCGGCACCGCTGGGTGCCGGGGACAGCCGAAACAGAAATGGTTAATTCTTCTTGCCAACGATGGCCTTGCGGATCACATCGATGGGGATCACCAGGATGGCCAGGCCGATGCAGATCAGCCAGGTCATGGGGGACAGCGGCTCCACGCTGAGAGCTGCGCCGCCGAAGGTGACAAACACGAACTGGAGGATCAAAATGCCGCCCATCACCAGGAGGAAGTTGCGGTTGCGGCCGATGCCCTCGAAGGGATTCAGGTGGCTGGTGCGGGCGTTGAAGCCGTTGAATGTGATAGCCATCATAAAGGTGGCAAACAGCGCGGACTTCAGATAGGTCACGTCCACATCGCCGAAGAGGTTCCGGACGGCGGGCACAAAGAGGATGGAGAGGCAGACCACGGTGATATAGAGGGCGCTGATGATGATCTCGATCAGCATGTCTTTCGTGACGATGCTCTCCTTCCGGGGGATGGGCTTGTCCTTCATATACTCCTTCAGGGCAGGCTCGCTGCCGAAGGCGATGGCGGCCAGGGTGTCCATGGCCAGGTTGATGAGCAGCAGCTGGATGACGGTGAGCACCACGTTCTCGCCCAACATGGGGCCGATGAAGCAGGTGAGCACGGCGGCCACGTTTACGGTGAGCTGGAAGATCAGGAACTTGCGGATGCTCTTGAACATGGTGCGGCCATAGAGGATGGCCTTCTCGATGGAGGTGAAGTTGTCGTCCAGGATGGTGATGTCGCCGGCCTCCTTGGCCACTTCCGTGCCGGAGCCCATGGCGAAGCCCACATCGGCTTTCTTCAGGGCGGGGCTGTCGTTGACGCCATCGCCGGTCATGCCAACCACCAGGTCCAGCTCCTGGGCCAGGCGGACGAGACGGCTCTTGTCCGTGGGCAGGGCCCGGGAGACCACCCGCAGGTGGGGCAGCACTTTTTTCAGCTCTTCATCGGACATGGCGGCCATCTCGCCGGAGGTGAGGGCCACGTCGTCCTTGCTCTTGAGAAGCCCCGCCTCTTTGGCGATGGCCACGGCGGTCTCCTTCCGGTCTCCGGTGACCATGACCACCTGGATGCCGGCGTTCTGGACCTCCTGGATGGCCTCCACGGCCTCCTTGCGGACGTTGTCCCGGATGCTGATGACGCAGATCAGGGTCAGGGGCTTGTTGTCGTTGTCTCCGTCACACTTGGCCACGCCCAGAAGACGCATGGAGCGGGCGGCCTGGCTGTCGATATACTGCATCACAGCGGCCTTATCGGTGAGCTTCTGGATATTGCCGTTCTCATCCATATAGGAGTCGCAGCGCTCTACGAGGCGCTCCGGAGCGCCCTTGATATAGGTCTGGGTCTTGCCGCCCCGGGTGATCACCACGCTGGAGCACTTTTTGTTGGAGTCGAAGGCATTGAAGGCCTGAACGCCTTCCTTGGAGATCTTGCCCAGCACGTTGGAGTGCATCAGGAAGGTCATAAGGGCCCGGTCGGTGCTGTTGCCGCCGATCACGTTGCCATCGCTGGCCGCGGCGCTGTTGTTCACGCCCACGCCGATGATCATGTCGTTCTCCAGGGCGGGGTTCATATCGGCCAGCTTCTCATACACCTTGCAGTTGCCGGTGGCCATCTCCACCACAGACAGCTTGCCCTGGGTGATGGTGCCGGTCTTATCGCTGAATAGGATGCTCAAGCTGCCGGCGGTCTCCAGACCGTTGATCTTGCGGACCAGCACGTTGTCCTTGGCCATCTTCAGGCTCTGGAAGGACAGCAGGATGGAGGTCAGCATGGGCAGGCCTTCCGGCACGGCGCACACGATGATGGTGACGGCTACGGTGATGGCATCGATGATGAGGCGGATCCACTCAAACACACCGGAGGGCAGCTGCTGGGAGATGATGGTCTTCAGCAGGATACCAGCCACGATGGCGATGGCGCCGATGTAGCCGAACTTGGAGATCTGTTGGGCCAGCTTGCCCAGCTTCACCTGCAGCGGGGTCTCCCGGGTGTCCTCCTGGACCTCCAGGGCCAGCTCGCCGAAAAGGGTCTTGTCTCCCACCACTTTGATTTCCATATAGCCCTCGCCGCCGCACACCACGGTGCCGCGGTAGGCGTAGTACTTGTTGAGAAGGTCCTTCACGTCATAGCTGGCGCCTTCCGGCATGGGGATCTTGTCCGCCTCTTCGGTCTCGCCGTTGAGTGCGGCCTGGTCCACTTTCAGAGCGCCGTCGATGACCACGCCGTCTGCCGGGATCTTATCGCCGGCCTGGAGGTAGATGATGTCCCCTACCACCACTTCGCTGACGTGGATCTCTTCCAGTTTGCCGTCTCGGATGACTTTCGTCATCTCTTTGGCCTCTTCCTCTGCCTTCAGTGCGGAGGCCTTGCCCTCCTGCTTGCTCTCGGACACAGACGACACGCCGTTGGCGATGATGATGGCCACCAGGATGCCGAAGGGTTCAAACCACTCAGCCTGGCCCATGAAGAAGAGAATCACCTGCACCACCAGGGCCACCAGCAGGATCATGATCATCGGGTCTTTGAAGCCCTCCAGGATCTTCTTCCACAGGGGATCTGGTGGGATCTGCGTCAGGGTGTTCGCACCATGTGTCTGACGGCTGCGCTCCACTTCCTGGCTGGTCAAACCGTTGTGCTTCATTATGCTGCGTTCCTCCTATCGTTTCTATCGATTCTTTCGCTGGGACGAGCTCACCCATCCGCACCGGATCGGCCGGAAATCCTGCATAGACCTCCCCGGCGTGCCGGCGGCAATGGGCGGGCGGAAAAGGTCTGGAAAGCCCTGGAATTGCAAGTTTCCGATGGCTTTGCCTATCTTATCCAGCCGTCCACATTCTACAGCATGCCGGCAAAAAAAGCAAGCTTTCCGCATGTAAAGAGTGGCCCTTAAGGCACCTTTTTCGCAATCTCAAACTGCCGAAAATGCCCTCTCCGGACCCAGACATCTTCTGTCCCTGGGAACCGTTTTTCTGCTCTCTCCCCCCGGCCTGTAGGATGGCCTCATCTGCCTTCCGGTATCCCGTCTGCCCCTGGAAATCAGCGTGCAACCGCCTTTTTTCCCCGGAAAATGCACAATCTTTGGGTGTCATTCCCACGCCTGCGCCGCAATCCTGTGCACAAACAGCAATTTTCTCTCCCCAGAACGCTGCCCTCATTTGGCCCATACTCATGGCAACGATTTCCTATTATTCATAGAAATTTTACAAACTCTGCACCCCGTCCTACACCCTTTTTCAGCCCTTCTGCAGCAAAAAACAGCAGCGGGACCCGCCTGATACCAGGGCGATAATCCCGCTGCCATTTTCCTGGATTACTCTCTTGTTCAGAGGAGAAAGATTCCTCCTGCCACGGTGAAGTATCCGGCCAGCAGCGCCGTCTCGTGCCGCTGCCAGTTCTCTTGGGAGATGCCCTGAAGCATCCCGGTAAAGACCGCAAAGAGTGCGAACTTCAGAAGGAACAGCATGCTCACCCCTCCCACCTGTTCCCTCCAGTCTATGCGGGCACTTTGTCCCCTTTTCCCCGAAATTGCAGGAAGGGAAAAGGCGGAGCGCCAATGCGCTCCGCCCGGTGGGATGTGCAGTTGTATGTGCCCTCAGGGCTTGGGGTTGCCCTCGCCATCGAAGAGGGGCAGCTTCTCCAGGAAGAGGATGTCGTCCCGCTTGGCCGCATTGCCCTCTGCCAGGATGGCCATCCGGCCAACCACGTTGCCGCCGGCCTGGTTCACCAGGTTCTCCACGGCCTTCAGGGAGCCGCCGGTGGAGATCACGTCGTCCAGGATCAGGATCCGCTTGCCGGCGATCTTCTTGGCGTCCTTGCCGTCCATGTACAGCTTCTGCTCCCCGGCGGTGGTAATGGAGCGGTCCTTCACCTCGAACACGCCGTCCATGTAGAGCTTGGGGGCCTTGCGGACCAGGAAGTACTCGTTGCGGCCGCTCTGGCGGGCCATCTCGTGGACCAGGGGGATCGCCTTGGCCTCAGGGGCCACCATGTAGTCGAAGTCGGGGGCGATCTTCAGAAGCTCCCGGGCGCAGGCGCAGGTGAGCTCCACGTCGCCGAAGATCACGAATGCGCCGATCATCATGGAGTCGTTCAGACGGCACAGGGGCAATTCCCGGGTCAGGCCGGCGACGTTCATTGTATAAGTCATATGCCACATCTCCTCTGTTTCATAAAGGTAGAGAGTAGACAGCCAGCGCAGCTGCCTGAAACGGCGACAGTCTTTCTGAGATCTGCGCCACAATCGACCTTATCATACAACGCCGTTGCCAGAAAAGCAAGAGTCTGTAGAAAAAAAGCAAGAATGCCAGCCGGCGCCGCAAGAAAGTGCAAGTTCTCCGGCAGATTGCTCTGATGCACTCCCATCGCAAAGACGCAAACGCTCATTTTCTGCAGGCAGCTTGTCCGTCTCCTGCAAAATCCAAAAATCGGTATAGGATTCCTCGAAATTTCCAAGTGCATTTGCCGCCTCATCCTGCTACAATAGTGCGGCTTCCAAAACGGGAGCGCCAAAAGAGGTGAATTGCGATGTCATTTCTCGAGAAGATCAGAATCCGGCTGGACAAAGTCCCCAGTATCTGCCTTGCCATCGCCTGTGTGGGGCAGATTTTCGTCTGGTCCCTCCAACCGGGCGAAGTGAAAGTGTGGAAGGTGGTCCTTCTCATCGCCACCCTGCTGCTTGATGTGATGGCCCTTTACTACGTCCTCAGGGACACGAAAGGCCAAGAGCACACCAACCTCTTCCTGCGGGTTTGGATCTTCGCCCTGGCCTTTGGGATCATCGAGCTGGTGGTATGCCGTCTCCTCGGCAGCATCGTCTGCGCCATCGTGGGCGTTGTGCTGCTGCTCCTGATGGTGGACCTCCGTCCTCTGCTCGCTCCGGCAGCCGCCAAGTCCGGCAAGGCATCCTGAGATAGGTGCAACCCCAGACGTCACACCCCAAGTCCATTCTCATGGACTTGGGGTGTCTTTGTAGCAGACCTTCTCGCCGTATCCTGCATCGTCTGCGCTATGCTCGCACAACATCACCCGTACTGCCTGGCACAACAAGTTGCAATAGTTGTACACGCTGGGTAAGTTTCTGCGCAGAGAAACCGTTTACTCCAGTCCATCCCTCTCAATGTACAGGACAACCTTATCGGCGTATTCCTGAAGCCATTCTGGTTGGAAATTTAAGCTCTTCAAAACACGCAAGCCCTTCTTGGAATCCCAACGTTCAAAGCACTGAATTGCCCTATCTCTGATGAGTAAATCCTTGTGCAACAATAATCCCACAGCGATTATTTGTCCTTTTGGATAAACAGTCTCGTAGGGGAAAGAGGAAACCATGGTTAGAATCCCCTCAAGCTGGTGAACATTGGAAAAACTGCTCATGTATATTTGCATCAAAGATTCCAGTAGTAAATCCATTTCTCCGCTCTTACATGTTTCGAGTGCAAATACTTCAGATTGTGATACTTCACCGTCTATATATTCATCCCGATTTATGACAGAACGTATTTCATTAGACAATATTGCAATTTTAGAATCGTGATATTTCTTGATTTTGCTGCAAACAGCTTCTTTGTCCATACAATATATCAAAGCTGGCACAGATGTGCTCATCTCAGCTTTTCCAGCGGCGGTGCCGCAATTACATTCTCGAAAAGCCAGACTGCCATAGACAGTCTGAGTGTTTTGAGCAGTAATATCCATGTGCTATCACCCACTATTTCATTCGATGTTTGGCTACAAATCCAGCCGCTCCATCAATAAAAGAAATAACACTAATCAGGAGATTCGTGATTATCATCTTTCATATCATAGACAGATGTACGTGTCTTGTCAAGAACAGTTTTGGCTTCGGGCACTGGTTCTCTGAGAAGGTTATGTGCCGCTTTTAGCACCATGTCCTCGCGGGCATGGTGCTTCTATTGGTAGTGGACTTCCAGCCCCAAATTGCCTCTGTAGCCGCCAAGTCCGGTAAAACGCAGCACCCCATAAAGTCACCACGCCCCCGCATCCATCCCTATGGGCACGAGGTATCTTCTGGAAATCTCCAAAATCAGCGTGAAATACACCGCTGTGCTCCCGTTGCAAACTGGACCGAAAGCTGATATAATTTGCCTCAGAGAACAGCTGTGCATTCCTCTATCGCATCGCACAGCTGATACCAAACAGAGGTGGGCCTTGATGCCGTTGCTCGAAAAGTTCAGAATCCGCCCGGGCGATCGTTTTGCCTGTACCCTTTTCGCTGCTGCCTGCATCGTCAAGAGCGCAACATTGTCCGTCTCCCCCGGCGCGTTTACCCTCTGGAAGTTCATCTTGATGGTTGTGTTCTCCATTCTGGCATTTGCGTCACACTATTTCATCGCATTGAGCAGTCCTGAGGAAGAGGAGGAGTTGCAGGTCGCCCACGCCCACATCTTTCTCTCCATCAGCTGCGTGGTGGAATTGGTCGCCGCCATTCTCTTGGGCGGTGGAGTCTCCTTTCTTCTGGGCCTTGCTCTGATGGTGGCCTTCGTGGACCTTCGCCCGCTCACACCTTATACCATCGGCAAATCCCAATAAGAGGCTGTCTCAATTCTCGCCTGTCCTAAAAGGATACCCCCAAGCCTGCGTAGGCCTGGGGGTATCCTGCATCTTGGATTACAAATCTGCCTCAGCGCACAGCGCCCCGCTCACAGCGGTTGCCCCAGGCATCAATGAGTGTATTGCCGGAGTACACGCAGATGATCTCGCAGTTGTTGGGGCAACGGCCGCAGCTGGCCTCCCGGACGTGGAACTCTGTGTCCTCCACGGCGAAGTCGAAGGCCTTGCGCCCCTTGCCCCGGCGGGCCAGGATGGCGGCACCCAGAGCGCCCATCAAATGTCCGTTGGGGTCTACCGTCACGGGGCAACCGAGGGCCTTCTCAAAGGCCTTCACCACGCCGGAGTTCTTGCTCACGCCGCCCTGGAATACCACCGGGGAGACGATCTTCTTGCCCTTGCCCACGTTGTTCAGGTAGTTTGCCACCACGGCATTACACACGCCGGCGATGACATCCTCTCTGGGATGGCCCATCTGCAGCTTGTGCACCAGATCGGACTCCGCAAACACAGTGCAACGGGCGGCGATCTGGGTGGGGTGCTGGGAGCGGGCGGCATACTCGCCGATCTCCTCCACCCCGATGCCGAGACGCTTGGCCTGGCTGCTGAGGAAGGCGCCGGTGCCAGCGGCGCAGAGGGTATTCATGGCATAGTCCACCGCCACCCCGTTTTCCACCAGGATGATCTTGGAGTCCTGTCCGCCAATCTCCAGGATGGTACGCACCTCCGGGTAGAAGGTGGTAGTGCCTACTGCGTGGGCGGTGATCTCATTCTTCACGATGGTGGCGCCCACAATGGTGCCCACCAGTTTTCGGGCGGAGCCGGTGGTGCCGGTGGCGATGATCTGCCAGGTGGAGGGGTCAAGCTGCTTCTCCAGGGAGCGGACCAGCCGCTTCACCGCGCCGATGGGATCTCCCTCGGTCCAGATGTACTCGCTGCAGAGGATGTTGTTCTGGTCATCGATAATCACGCCTTTGGTGGAGATGGAGCCTACATCGATGCCGAGATAAGCGGACTTCAAGATAATGCCTTCTTTCTGGTAGCGATCATGTCATAAAAGGCCTCCAGTCTGGTGAGAAGGCCCACATCGCTGGTCTGGGTGTCATAGGTGAGATACAGGGTGGGGATCTTGTAGGTGGAACTGATGTTCTGCAGCACCGGCATGATGTCGATCTCCGGGGTGCAGTTGGCGCTCTTCACATGGATGAGGCCGTCAAAATGGTGCTCGGCGCAGGTCTTGGCAAACCAGATGTTCGCCGTGGAGGTGGGGCCCATGGAGTAGGTGCAGAGATCCTTGATCTTGGGCTCCAGATTTTTCACATTGCTGTAGTGGACTACCTGGTTGGTGATGGTCATCCAGCGGTGAACCTCTACGCCCATGTCCGCCAGCTTCTGCTCCAGATTGCGGTTGGAGTAGGCGTCCATCACGGTGTAGAGCTCGCCCAGAATGCCCACCCGCAAGGGCCGGTCCGGCTTATCCAGGGGGATCTCCTGGAACTCCCGCTTCACGGTGCGGTAGTCCGCCTCGATGTCTGCCCGGGAGTCTGCGATGTTCAGAGAGGCCAGGAACTTCCGGTAGGCCTTCCGGTACTCCCCGTCTGTGGCATCAAAGCCCACATTCTTGTAGTACTCGGCGGTGACATCGTCTACGTACTCCACCATTTTCAGGGTATCCCGGGCCACCTGGATGAACTTAGGCAGGTTCAGCTTGGGGTCCACATGTTTTAAGAGCCGCAGCCAGTCCCGCCGCTTTCCGGTGGCATAGGAGGAGAGGTTGATGAGCTCGCACTGATAACCCAGGTCGTGGAGGATCTGCTCCTGCAGCTCCCCGTAGTACCCCAGGCGGCAGGCGCCGTGGGTCATGATCACGGTGTCCGCCCCGGCCTCTAAGGCCTCGATCTCGCTACCCAGCAAGGTCTTAAAGGGGGTGCACACATAGTCCGGGCTGTTCCGCTCCCCCAGTTCCTCCGTCTGCCGGGTGAGGGGCGGCGGCATGATGTACCGTACGTTGTGGAAGGCATGCTCCAATCCGTACTTGATGCAGCAATTGTACTCCGCATACCGGGGGAAGGAGATCTGCTTCATCCGGATCTCTTTCTGCAGTTGCTTTGCCATCAGAGCACCCCCTTCTTCAGTCGGATGATGTCCACAAAGCTCTCCAGGCGGGTCTCCGTGCCGGCAGAGCCGGTCTGGGTGTCCATCACCAGGTTCAGCAGCGGCACGTCCTTCACTTTGCGGGTTACCAGGTCGTTGGTCATGGCATCCGGGCCGCAGGGGAAGGCGCTCACCAGGATGACGCCGTCCACCTCTTTCTTCAGCATCTCCACGCCGCCCAGAAGCTCCCGGTTTACCTCCCATTTGCAGCTGGGAGACACATCCAGGCTGCGCTTGATGGCGGTATCCCGGTTCACAATGTCCGCCCGGAGGGGCAGCACGTCCATGGAGCGGAGAAAATCGGTGATGGGCCGACCCAGATAGGGATCGTCCAGAATATAGGGGTGCCCCACCAGCAGGATCTTCAGGCCCTTGGACTTCAGGATCTGCTCCTGAGCCCGGAGTTTCTCCCGCCAGGCCCGCTGGTCTGCCTTTTCTGCGGCTGCATAGGCCTTTTTCAGCTCCGCCGGGGAGTATCCCAAGGCCAGGGTCTCCCCCATGTTGAGGAAGGCCTTCTCCTGGTCGATGTTTTCGTTGGCATCCAGGTTGTAGCTCAAAAAGCGCTGGTGGGTCTCCCGGAAGACGTTGCGGGTCTGGTCGTAGAGGGCGGAGAAGCGGATGCACATCTCCCGGCGGAGGCCGAAGGTGGCGATCCGGGGCACGAAGATAAAGTCGCACTTGCCGATGAGGGCCTTCACATGGCCATAGAAGATCTTCACGGAGAGGCAGGTCTCATCCACCGCCATGGCGGCGCCGTCCTCCAGGATCTGCCGGCTGGTGGGCGGGCTCAAAACGGTCTTGATCCCCAACTCCCGAAAATAGGTCTCCCAGAGCGCCGCATAGCGGTAGTAGAGAAGCGCCCGAGGGATGCCCACAACAGGCGTCTTCCGCTCAATCAGAACTGTCTTTTTCATACATTCACCTTGTCTAACAAGAGTGCTGTATTTTACCATGCCATCCCGCCAGGTGCAATTCCAACGCCGCAAGTTTGTCTCATTTCACGACACACCCGCCAAACTGTCCCATCCGTTCTGGCAAGAACTGCTACACCGAAAGTTGGAAAAGCAAGTGATATTCCGGTTGTCTTCTCTGCCGCCCTCAAAACGCAGCAAGGCGCCCTGCCGGATATCGACAGGGCGCCCAAATCGTGGTTGTTATTTTCTATTTTTCTGCTGATTTGTCTGATCTTTGCTAGGCCAGATACGGTCTGCTCATTCCAATTCTGCCTTGCGAGACAGTTCCAGTTTCAGCCGCTCGTACTCCGTAGCAATATCCAGTGCCAGATAGTCCAGGATCTTGTCCAGATACAGTTCCAGCACAGCGATTTCCGCATAGTCTGCATGGGTAAGCCTCTCCTGCCTAGCTAGCGCCCGGTATCGCTCGTACTTCTCCCGCAGCTCCTGCGCCAGCCGATCCGCATGGAACCAGCCCTCCACGATGCCCCCATAGGGGAGATTGGTGAGGCCTTGCTCCGCCAGGGTGTGGTGGGTGAGATCGTACACCACAGCATTGGAGACAGAACTCAGCACAAAGGGGGAGTTTGTGGAGACGATGAACTGCACATTGGGGAAGAGACCTGTGAGGATAGGCAGCACCCGCCTCTGCATGTCCAAGTGGAGATGGGCCTCCACCTCATCGATGAGGACGATCCCCTCCATGTCCCACCCGCCCTTGGTCTCCATCCGCAGCATCAGGTCTGCGATCACAGCAAGAAGCGCGGAATAGCCTGCAGGCATGTCGTTGAACCCGAAAGGCTCCCGGCCTTTCGGGCAGATGGAGAACTGGAACGTCTCAGGGTCCATCTCTACCGTTAGGGTATCATCCCCATAGACGTCCCGGAGGATATTCTGAAAGCGATCAAACCAGGCCTCAATGGCTTTGGCTCGCTCACTCTCCCGCTTGAACGCCTGGGTGGCCCTCAAGTCCAAAAGGTACTTTCCCAGCAGTTTTCCCGGCCCATCGTCGATCCCATAGACCGGCTCCAGATATATTTTCTCCAGGGACCTGGATATCTCCACTTCCAGCCGCCTGCTGTCCCGGTAATAGGCCAAAACAAAGTCTCCGGACCGGTACTGCTCCCGGAGATCGGCATAGGACGGAACTGCCACAGTAGCGCCGGAGGTCCAGTGACGCAGGTTTGCCGCACAGGTCTGCACAGCCCGCTTCCCATCCTCATACTGCCGCAGTTTTGCATCTCCAAATTGCTCCAACTCGGCCAGGGCGTTCTGGGCTGCCTGGAGCTTGGCCGCACATTCCTTCTCCGGAAGGAAGTCCTCCGAGACCGCATAGCGCAGGAAATCTGCCAGGGCATCCAGCAGGCTGGTCTTGCCGCAGCCGTTGTCGCCGGTGAGGATCAGGTGTTTCCGCTGGTCCTCAGCGAGGGGGATGGTGATATTCTGCAGATGGCGCACTTTGCGGATCTGCACCTCGGTGATACAGGTATCCAATTGCGCTCCCATTCTTTCCGTTCCTGGGCAGGCTTCAGCCGCACTGCAGCACCACCCAGACACGGTCAAAATTGCGGGCGGCCAGGTCCTCCTTCGTGATCCAGAAGTAAATCACGCCGCAGTCCCCGAACATCAGGTCCGTCCACTCCTTCGGCGGAGAAAGCTGAAGCAGCAGCTGCCAGCGCTCCAGTCCTACAGTCTTGGCCTGCTCGCGCACTTCGGGCGGGATCTTTTCGGATCCTCCCGTGTCGTAACCGCGGGTCACAAGCTCCACAGCGGCGGGCATGGAACCTTGGATCGCCTGGGGCCAGCCCAGCAGCTGGATGCTGTCTTCCGGCACTGGCTGTTCGGCAGTGACCTGCTCATATGCGTCATAGTACGTCCAGGGCAGGTTCAGGTCCTCCCAGTCCGGACAGGTGGATATGGGCTCCAGGACCGCGCCAACGGATGAGAGGTGCAGTTCAGCGGGCAGCTCTACTGGCGGCTCCATGGGCTGCAGGCCGCTCTCCGGGAACCAGTACACCCGGCCGCTGCCCTGGTCTGTGGGCAGAAAGCCCCAGGGCTGCCGGTCTGCCTCATAGAAGAAGGACAACACACCGTGGTTCGGCAGAAGCTGATCCTGGTTCAGAAGCTGCATGTCGTGGCAGTTGAACTGGCCGAGGAAGGTGAGCGGTACGGCGTAGTCATCGCCGAAGGCATCTTTGCCCCGAAACCAGGGCCACTGGAAATCGGGCGGCACATCCGGGCAGCCGCCCAGACGAGTGGCGCCGGGGGTGTCTACGCCTTCGCTGATGGGTGTCACATGGATGGCGTTCTGGGCCATCTCTTTCAACATGGATTGGATCATCTCAGTCACAAAAAATCTCCTCCAAACATAGTCTGCAGTGTACGAAAACCCTCTTGAGATCGGGTCCAGAATAGTGGTATAATCCGGCCGTTTCCGGCAAGAATCCCTTTGGTCCGGTCTCATTCAGTAGATTTCCGGAAAGGAATGCTCGCTATCATGCCTCGGCTGCAAAGCTACACCCACACGATCACCGCCAGCTACCTGGGCTATATCACCCAGGCCGTGGTGAACAACTTTGCCCCACTGCTCTTCCTTACATTCGCAGCGGACTTCCAGCTCTCCCTGCAGCAGCTCACCTTGCTCACCACGCTGAACTTTGCTGTGCAGCTGCTGGTAGACCTGCTGTCCGCCCGCCTGGTAGACCGGATCGGCTACCGCATCTGTGCTGTGGCCGCCCACATATTTGCCGCCCTGGGTCTGGCCGGTCTCGCCGTCTTCCCCTTCTTGTCGCCCAATCCCTACCCCGGGATCCTGGCAGCGGTGGTGCTGTACGCCATGGGCGGCGGCCTCATCGAGGTGCTCATCAGCCCCATTGTGGAGTCCTGCCCCACAAAGCAAAAGGAGGCTGCCATGAGCCTCCTCCACTCCTTCTACTGTTGGGGGCAGGTGTTCGTGGTGCTGGCCTCCACTCTCTTTTTCCGCCTGGCGGGGATCTCCCACTGGCGGGTCCTGGCTCTGCTCTGGGCCCTGCTGCCCGCGCTGAACGGGCTGTACTTCGCGATGGTACCCATCTTTCCCCCGGTGGGAGGCAGTGAGCCCCTGTCCCTGGGGAATCTCCTCCGGCAGAAGGTATTCTGGATCCTGGCTGTGCTGATGGTGGCCGCCGGGGCCTCGGAGCTGGCCATGAGCCAGTGGGCCTCCGCCTTTGCCGAGACCGCCCTGCACATCACGAAAACCGCCGGCGATCTGGCGGGTCCCTGCGCTTTTGCCCTCTTGATGGGCACAGCACGGGCCCTGTACGCCAAGTTTGCAGACCGGCTGCCCCTGCCCGCCGCACTCATGGGCAGCGCAGGACTCTGTCTCGCCTGCTATCTCCTCACGTCCCTCTCCGCCAACCCGGTGCTGTCTCTCATCGGCTGCGCCGTGTGCGGATTCTCCGTGGGCATCTTCTGGCCGGGCACCTTCAGTCTGGCCGCCCAGGCTCTGCCTGCCGGCGGCACCTCCATGTATGCCCTTCTAGCCCTGGCCGGGGACATGGGCTGCTCGCTGGGTCCCACGCTGGTGGGCTTTGCGGCCTCCGCCAGCGGCAAGGGTCTCCCCTTCGGGCTGCTGCTGGCGTCCTTCTTCCCCGTCCTGCTGTTTCTGGGCGTGCCGCAGATGAAGCGGCAGAACCATCCCGTTACAAACGCCGGTACTGGTGGATAGTGAAGCCCACCTCGGTGGTAAGCGAATCGAGAGACTCCAGTTGGCGGACCCCCGCCTCTGGAGTCTTCCACGTATATGGGGTCATGTGAAAGAGAGCCATAATCTGCTCGCTGCTGTCCAGGGTGATGGAGAAGCGCAGTTCTTCCGCCCCCACATAGGCAAAGCCGGGATAGTCCTCCCGCTTCACCGGGTTCTCATAGGGCTCCGGATAGAGGATCTCCTTCATCTGCCAGAGGTGCCGGGCGGACGGAACCGCATAGAGAAATGTCCCGCCTGGACGCAACACCCGGGCGAATTCCGGGGTGCTGAGGGGCGAAAATACGTCCAGCAGCAGATCGCAGGAGCGGTCTCCCAGAGGCAGATGGTATGCCGAGGCAACGGCAAATTCTCCGGAGGGCACACGCCGGGCGGCCTTGCGCACGGCGTTGCGGGAGATGTCGATGCCGGCGATCCGGGGAGAGCGTCCCGCCTGCCTCAGCGCCTCGGCCACTCCCTGGGTGTACCAGCCCTCGCCGCAGCCGCTGTCCAGCACCGCAGGGGATGGGATACCTGTCACGGCGGAGACGCTGAGACGCTCCAACGCCTCCCGCAGGGGCAGATACCAGCCCCGCTCCAGAAAGGCGGTGCGGGCGGCCACCATCTGGCGGTCGTCGCCGGGATCTTTGGAGTGCTTCCGGTTGGGGGGGAGCAGATGGACATAGCCCTCCCGGGCGCGGTCAAAAGAGTGCCCCTTGGGGCACTGAAGCGTATGCTGAGACACCTGCA
>CANQII010000018.1 GCA_947623875.1 uncultured Oscillospiraceae bacterium | reverse complement strand
CACTCCAACCGGAAGCAGTCCTCCCGCCAGGGCTGCGCCGATGAGATCCAGTTTGTGGACGGCAAGTTCCTCCAGGCGGAGATGACCTCCTGCGGTCTGAACGGCGGACCTCTCGCAGGCAAGGGTGTCTATCCCGCCTACATCGCCTGCAACGTCTATGGCTGCAACGGCACCCGGTTCCTCTCCATGCTGAAGTATCCCCGGGGCATGTGCCCCTTCCTCACCCAGAAGGGCGGAGACCGGGACGAGGGTCCCAGCGACCAGTATGTGTCCAACTTCTGCACAGACTGCACCGTGGGCTTCAAGTATTTCGACCTCCGGAACACGAAGGAGATCACCGTGAACCTCCAGGGCTACGGAGACGGCTGCGCGGTAACGGTCCGCACCAAGGAGCATGACGGCGAGATCATCTGCCGGATCCCCGTGGAGACCTGCAAGACCCAGAAGGGCTTCACCGGCAAGCTGCCGGAGGGTCTCGGCGAGAAGGAGGCCCTGTACTTCTCCGTAGAGGGCAAGGGCGGTACCTTCGACTTCATCTCGTTTGAACTGAAGTAAAGACAACAGGCCAAGGGGGAGGATATTTATGAAACGCGTAGACTTTAACAAGGGCTGGACCTGCAAATGTCTTACCCGAGAGGAAGGCCCTGCCTATCCCGTGACGCTGCCTCACGATGCCATGCGCACCGAGGCCCGGACCAACGAGAGCGCCGGCGAGGGCAATCTGGGCTGGTACATCGGCGGGGACTACGTGTACCGCAAGGCGTTCACTCTGCCGGAGGAGTTACGGGGCAAGCAGCTGCTCCTGGAGTTTGAGAGCGTATACCGCAATGCGGAGGTCTCTCTCAACGGGGAGAAGATCGCCTTCCGGCCGTACGGCTACACCAACTTCTACGTGGATCTCACCGGCAAGCTCAAAGATGGGGAGAACGTGCTGGAAGTGATCGCCCGCAACGCAGACCAGCCCAACTCCCGCTGGTACTCCGGCACCGGCATCTACCGCCCGGTGTGGCTCTGGACCGCATCCGAGAAGTACATCCCGGTGAACGGCATCCGCATCACCACCACAGACTACAAGACCGGCTCCATCTCCGTGACGGTGAAGACCTCTCAGCCCGGCACGGTGAAAGTGGAGATCCTGGATGGCGCCAAGACCGTGGCCTCTGCCGCCGGGGAGTCTGCAGACGGACAGGCCAACTTCTACATCAAGATCCCCAGCTGCAAGCTCTGGAGCACGGAGCAGCCCAACCTGTATACCTGCCGGGTGACCTTCGGGGACGATTTGGTGGAGGAACCTTTCGGCATGCGCACCCTGGCCTGGGATCCGGACCGCGGCATCACCATCAACGGGAAACGGGTGATCCTCCGGGGCGCCTGCATCCACCACGACAACGGCATTCTGGGGGCCTGCGCTTTCCCGGAGGCGGAGGAGCGCCGGGTTCGCCTGCACAAGGAGAACGGCTACAACGCCCTCCGGTCCTCCCACTATCCCTGCAGCAAGGCCATGCTGGCCGCCTGCGATAAGCTGGGCGTGCTGATGATGGACGAGTACATCGACCACTGGTATATCCACAAGACCAAGTACGACTACGTCCCCTACTTCGACGAGTGGTGGAAGCAGGACCTCACGGATATGGTGGACAAGGACTACAACCACCCCTGCGTCATCCTCTACTCCACCGGCAACGAGGTGGCGGAGACCGCCCAGCCCAAGGGCATCGCCCTCACCGCCGAGATGACCAACTGGCTGCACACCTGCGACCCAACCCGTCCCGTGACCTGCGGCATCAACATCTTCTTCAACTTCCTGAACTCCATCGGCATGGGCGCGTACAGCGACGACAAGGCCGAGAAGGCCGCCGCCAACGCGGAGAAGCCCCAGAAGCCCAAGAAGAAGGCCGCCGGCAGTGAGTTCTACAACATGCTGGCGGTGAAGGTGGGTGACAAGTTCATGAAGTGGGGCGCCACCCTGCCTCCCTGCGACTGGAAGACCAAGGACGCCTACGCCGCCATGGACGTGGCAGGGTACAACTACGGCCTCTGGCGCTATAAGCACGACTTAAAGAAGTACCCCAACCGGCTGATCCTGGGCAGTGAGACCTTCTGTAAGGACGCCTACGCCTTCTGGGAGATCGCGAAAGACAACCCCCGGATCGTGGGCGACTTCGTATGGACCGGTATGGACTACCTGGGCGAGGTGGGTGAAGGCTGCGCCGAGTATTCCGACTACAAGTTTGACGATGAGCCCTGCCGCCGGCTCACCGGCGGCAACGGCCGCATCGATCTTCTGGGCAAGCGCCGGGCAGAGGCCTGCTACACCCTGGTGGCATTGGAACAGGCTAAAGGCCCGTTTATCGGGGTAATTCCCGTGTACCAGACGGAGCACCCGGCCATCACCGGCTGGCAGCTCACCAAGGCTCTGGAGAGCTGGTCCTGGCGGGGCTGCACGGACAAGGAGGCCAAGGTAGAGGTCTACGCCCGGGCCGCAGAGGTGGAACTGCTCCTCAATGAGAAGTCCGTAGGCCGGAAGAAGATGAACAATACCGTCTGGGTTACCTTCAAAGTGCCCTATGCAGACGGTACCCTTACCGCCGTCTCCTATGGCACATCCGGCAAAGAAATCGGCCGGTGCAGCCTGAAGACAGCAGGGGAGAAGACGGTTCTCCAGGTTCAGCCTGAGGAGAAGACCGTGGCCCCGGAGGGACTGTCCTTTGTGTGGCTCCGGTACACCGATCCCGCCGGCATCTGGAAGCCCATGGAGAAACATCAGGTCCAGGTATCCGTGGAGAACGGCACCCTCATGGGTGTGGGCAGCGCCAACCCCTATGCCGTGGGCAACCTGGCCGGGGACAAGATCCACACCTTCTACGGCGAGGCCATGGCCATCGTCCGGGCCAACGAGTCCGGCCCGGTGCGCCTCACCGTTACCGATGAGCAGGGGACCAAGGTTACCACGGAGATCCCCTGCGCCAAGAAATAGGCCCGCGCTTTCCCTCTCCAGGCATGATCGCTGTTTGAGCGGCAGGGAAGGGGACACCGGGGGCAGGTGCCTGCGGAAGATTCCCACATGTCTGGACATTACCGATACAGCTCCAGCCAGCGGACGCTGGCTGTGCAGCAACCTCCCTTTCTTTCTCCAACGCAAAACGCCCGGGAACGAGAGTTCCCAGGCGTTTTGCACCGATCCACACTTCTCTGGAAATCGCGAAGAACTTTGCGGAAGTAGTATTGAAGTTGGTGGAGCTGACGACCTCTGTCGATGTGATCTACTCAGCAGCAAAAAAGGTCTGCTCTTTCGCATCCTAGAAATTGAGAGAGACGAGAAAGGAAATCTTCTTGCGCATTTGATACAGTTTAATGATCGCTGCTGCACCACTCTAGGAGGGTATGGCTCCGATAACAAGTGCAAAATAGTGAGGTGTTGAAATTGAATGATCGCAAGCGCATGGGGAAGGATAAAGATGATGTGATTTTCCCCGTAGCACCGCAGCTTTCCGAAATGAGTGATAGCTATTTGGATTTTCTTGAAACAATGAAAGAGAACATCGAAATGCAACGGCTCGCTGTCGTTGTGTCTGCCAATGCCGGTATGATCTGCCTCTATTGGATGATCGGCAAGGCGATTCTGGAAAAGCAGTGTGAAGAAGGCTGGGGTGCAAAGGTCACTGACCGCGTAGCAAAGGATTTGAAAGATACGTTTCCGGAAATGTCTGGTTTCTCACCCAGAAACCTCAAATATATGCGAAAGTTTGCCGAGAGTTGGCCAGACTATGAATTTGTACAACAGGTCCTTGCACGAATTCCCTGGCGCACAAATATTCAGTTGCTGGACAAGTTGGATGACCAGGAGAGCCGTATCTGGTACGCACAAAAGGCACTTGAGAATGGTTGGAGCAGCGCAGTCCTGGAACTCCAGATTGAGAGCAGATTGATGGAACGGAGCGGGAAAAGTGTCAACAACTTTTCTGCTGTCCTTCCTCCTTCTGATTCTGATATGACCGATCAGATTTTTAAAGATCCATATCTGTTTGATTTTTTAGGAACCGATATGCCGCGACGTGAAGTGGAGATCGAGGCGAAGTTGACAGAGCATATCCAGAAGTTCCTGTTAGAGTTGGGTCAGGGTTTTGCTTTTGTTGGCCGTCAGGTCCCGTTGGAGATTGGCAGTCAGGACTTCTATATTGACCTTCTGTTCTACCATCTAAAATTGCGTTGCTATGTGGTCATCGAACTGAAAGCCTGTGATTTTGATCCTGGTTTCATCAGCAAGCTGAATATGTACCGAAACGTAGTGGATGACATTCTGCGCCACCCAGATGACAAGCCTACGATCGGCCTGTTGCTCGTCAAAGGCAAGAACAAGACAGTTGTAGAGTATTCTCTGAGCGGTTACCAGAACCCCATCGGCGTGGCAGAATGGGAAGACCAGCTAGCTCACATGATGCCGGAAAATCTGAAGAGCAGTCTTCCGTCTATTGAAGAGATCGAAAAGGAGTTGGAGCAGCAGTAGTTCCATTTGTGCAACGGCCGTTGCACAAATGGAATGCCATGTACAAACGGTACCTTGGGCTCTCTGTACCAGCGTCCTAGGAAAGACGCTCCGCTGACTCGTAGTCCAGGATTAATCTTTTCCCACAATGACTAGCGTACCAATGCGGTACTGGGTAGTCTTTTGAGTGCAGAACTGGCTGGAAGGAACCTTAGTGACCACTTGTTCCGTTTTTCTTACAAACATTAAGTGGTCTCAAAAGTGCAACGGCTGTTGCACAAATGGAGCTCTGGCAAAGAGCAACAAGAACAGCTATCATGTGTTTTGAAGCAGTTGGACTGGGTCGGTATACACCCCACTGTGGAGCACGCCGAGGGTTAAGACAATACCTCTAGCCGACAAGACTCTGGTTTGTCGGGTTGAAAGAAATCGTTTTGGGGCCTTGCGAAGGCAGGCACCGTTTTAGGTTGTTTCCTGGAAGAAACTCGGGACCGGCAAAACATTAGCTCTAAGGAGATCTGAGTGCGCCGAAGCGGGACCAACTCGCTGCTTTCCAAATCCGGCTTGAATTCTCGATTTATCCTTGCGTGACCCACGTTTTGAGGCAATGTCCGCGCTTGCTTAAGGTGCGATTTGAACTGTTTTACTACTTTTGTTCGAAAAACAAAAACCAACGAAAAAGCTCTAAAATTCTTTTGATCTTCCTATTGACATCCGACGAAACTTGGTTTGTACTACTCCGTGGAAAGAAGATTAAGCTGAGCCTGCATGACGCCCTAAGCCGGTGTGGGCTGAGAGTCAGTCCATGTACAGGACGGTTGTGGCCCGCACCCCTCAAATCTGAGCTCTGAGCAAAGGGGAGGTGAAAGCCATGTGTCCCTTCAATATGTTTTTGGAAATCACGAGGGCTTTCGTGGACGCGGTATCGTTGCTGACGGGGGTCGCTACCTCGTTAAGCGCGGTCTACGACACGTTCAAGAAGGTCCGTGGATTCGTGATCCAGAAAATGAGAAAGGAGCCGTCTGGCGGCACAGACGGCTCCTCAGATTTGGATGATCACGATCTTTCGTGATCTCCAAGCTCGACACCACACATGATAGCACTTTCGGAGTGATATGTCAACACCTATTTTTCGCGTAGCCTAATTCCGAATTACCCCAGCACATGCTAGGCCGGACGTAGTCGCAATGCGACTACCAAGGCCGACAAAGGCTCACATCGGCGGATTCCTGTGCCAAAAGCGCAGCGTTGATACCGATGAATATCACGAGTCCATATCTGTTGCTCAGTCCTCGGCTGGATGGGTCCAGCCGGGAGCCTCGCGAACTGGGAGGGCACGCCTGTTGGTGTTTTCATACGCACGCATTGCGGGAAACCCAAAGTACCAGTGCTTTGGTGCTGCTGGAATACTCAGGTATCTAAGCACAGACAACTGAGTAGACCGGCCGCGGTAGAGGGGGATGTGTTTCGGCACATCCCCTAGTCTTATGTTGAAAGGAATGCTGTACAGGTGGATCTCAGCATGTGCTATTGGTAGTGCGGGACTCTTTCTGTGTAGATGCAGCAGGGGGACTAGAAATCACTGATACAACATCTACTGTATAGGAATTCCCCCTTACACTACGGGAATGCGAGGAGTATCACGAGTCAGGCCAATGATAGAGGCTGTACATCTCCGCTGAACCCTGCAGCGACATGAATATTGAATCTGAGGGCGGCGATTCCGGTCTGCAACACCGGAATCGCCGCCCTCAGACTGTTTTCTTGGTATGAAGGGGCTCGGACTGTGTCTGTGTAGTGGGGTAAGCGGTGTTTTGTCAGGCTCCGCTTGGATTTAGAGATTACAGATAGTAATATCAGCCTGCTGCAGACCCCAAATATTCCAGACTGGATTTAGGTATGCGCTGCATGGTGCTCCGGTCTACCGCTACCAGCCCGAACTGCATGGCAAATCCTTTCTGCCACTCGAAGTTGTCCATGAGAGACCAATAGAAGTATCCCTTCACCGGAAGACCGTCTGCGATGCAACTCTGGACGCCGGCTACGGCGGTATCGATGAACGCTACCCGGCGGCTGTCATCGGCGGTGGCGATGCCGTTCTCTGTTACCATCAGTTCACCGTGGAAGTCCTCGGCCACCTTGCGGATCACATGCTCCAAGCCCTGGGGATAGAACTCATAGTCCATCTGGGTGAGCTCGGAACCTTCCGGAGCGGGCAGCTGTCCCTGGGGACCATACAGGCTGCGGGTGTAGTTCTGTACGCCCAGGAAGTCGTTGCCCTGGATATAGGGGAGGTAGTGGGCAAACTCCTCATCCCAGGCAGCAGCGGCAAAGGACTCGCCGCCGGGAAGGGCCTGGTGGTCGTGGAGGGAGAGGGTGAGACCCACCTTGATGTTGGGATGCACCGCCTTGATGGCCTCTTTTGCCGCCTGATGGGCACGCATCACCAGGATGTCGCCCTCCGGGGTGCGGGAGGAGACGAAGATCTGGGGCTGCGGGGTGCCAAAAGCCTGGGCATTCTCCATGGCGGCAAACTTCATGTTCTCCATCATCTTCTGGAAGTTCATGCCCACCTGCACAGTGCCTTCAGCAGACTTGGCGTCAGCAGAGGCGGCCTTCTTGGCCGCCTGCTCCGCCATCATCTGGAACCGCTTTGCGATGGCAGCGAGCTGCAAGCCCATGTTGGCCTCGTTGATGGTGCAGATGTAGTGGAGCTCCGAACCCAGCTGCTCTGTCACATAGGAGGCATAGCGGCGGAAGTACTCGATGGTGGATTCGGCCTCCCAGCCGCCCTTGGAGATCAGCCAGGCGGGGCTTGTAAAGTGCATCAGAGTTACAACCGGCTCTACGCCGTGCTTCTTGCAGCATGCGATGACGTCCTTATAATGGGCGATCTCCTCCTCATTGAAGTGCCCCTCCTCCGGCTCGATCCGGGCCCACTCCACGGAGAAGCGGTAGGCGTTGAGGCCTGCCTTGGCCATCATGGCGATGTCCTCTTCATAGCGGTTGTAGTGATCACAGGCGATGCCGCTGGGCTCCGTGAAGCTGCTGTGGGGCATGTGCTCCTGCAGCCAGTAGTCTGAGTGGATGTTGTTGCCCTCTACCTGGTGGGCTGCGGTGGCAGCGCCAACGAGAAAGCCGGGTGCGAACTTGTTCATTTGATGTGCTCCTTTCGCTGAATTGGTGATGTTTTTGGTTGGGTTCCTTGCTGGCCGCAGTGTACAGCAGGCAGATTGCGGACTTTATACAAAAACTGAGGAATTTCATCAGAAATTCGCGGACCATCAAAAACTGCACAAATTTTTGGTGAGGATGGCGAATTCCTGGGCATACGCCGCCCTGCCAACCGCCTATAATGGCGACCAGCAAAGGGCAATTCCATGAGTGTCCGCAACCCGAACCAAAATCAACCGCAGGAGGAATTACAATGTCTGGAAAGTCCAAAACCACCCAGAGCGACATCGATGGTGTGCAGTACCGCCGTGCAAAACTCTGGCAAATCATCCTGGTAGCCTGCAATGCCCTCAACGGCATGGCCATCTACACCCTGATCGGCCAGGCTTCCTACGCCGCCAGTATCGGCTACGGCATCGCCACGCTGGCAGTGGGCGGCCTGCTCACCTTCACCCGTATCTTCGATGCCATCACCGACCCACTGCTGGCCTTCCTCTATGACCGCGTCAACACACCGTTCGGCAAGATCCGTCCTCTGATGCTCCTGGGCTGGCTGATCCAGTCCATCGGTGTCATGGCACTGTTCTCCTGGACCTCCAGCAAGGGCTTCGGCGTGCCGGTGTTTCTCATCACCTACATGATCTATGTGGTCGGCTACACCATCGTGAACATGACCGCCCAGACCATGGGTCCCCTCATCACCAACGACCCCAAGCAGCGTCCCACCGTGGGCGTTTGGAACACCGTCTTCAACTACCTCGTACCCATGGCCTTCTCCATCGTGCTGAACACCGTCATCCTCCCGAAATACGGCTCCTTCACGCAGAATGAGGCAGGCAACTGGGTTGCCAATTATAGTCAGGGCTACCTCACTGCTGCTGCCACTGTCACGGTACTGGTCTCCCTGGTGGGCGTCATCCTCGCCTGCATCGGCGTCTCCGCCTACGACAAGCCGGAGAACTTCCAGGGCACCGGCAAGACCACCGAGCGGCTGAAGTTCAAGGACATGGTCAACGTCCTCACCGGCAACAAGCCCCTCCAGGCCTACATTATCTCCGCTGCCTCCGATAAGATCGCCCAGCAGGCCTCCAGCGCCGCCGTTGTGGGCACCATGCTCTCCGGCATCCTCATCGGCAACATGACCATCGCCACCTACCTCTCCGTGGGCGGCATGCTCCCCTCCATCATCTTCGCCATCATCGGTGCCCGGTACTGCGGCAAACACGGCAACAAGGAGTCCATTGTGTCCTGGGCCCGGAACTGCATCTACGCCCATCTGGCCATGATCGTGTTCTTCTGCATCACCTGGTTCACCGTGGGCACCCACTCCATCGCCACCCTGGGTGTCACGATGGTGCTGTACATCGCCCTCACCCTGGTTTGCAACGGCTTCATGATGGCCGGCACCACCGCCGGCACCGCCTTCATGGCAGATGTCATCGATTATGAGCTGGACCGCTCCGATAAGTATATTCCCGCAGTGGTGTCCGGCACATACAGCCTCATCGACAAGATCGTCTCCTCTTTCTCCGCTCTCATCGCCACCGCAGGCGTTGCCCTCATCGGCTACACCTCCACCCTCCCGCAGCCTGGCGATAACCCCACACTGCCCATCTTCCTCATGACCATGGTCCTCCGGTACGGCCTCTCCATCCTGGGCTGGCTCTGCACCCTCTGGGCCATGCGGAAGTGCAACCTGGACAAGGCCGAGATGGTCAACGTCCAGAAGCGCATCGCCGAGAAGAAGGCCGCCGCCCTGGCAGAAGCCAAGAAAAACTGACCCCACCAAAATGCGCGGGCCGGATTGCCCGGCCCGCGCCTTCTCAGTGCTGGAGTTTCTCCCGGAAGGTTGCCGGCGTCTGGCCGGTGACCTGTTTGAAGCTCTGGCTGAAGTGATTTCGGGAGGAGAAGCTGAGATTGGCGGCGATCTCATCGATGCTCTGGGCGGAGTCCCGGAGCAGCACCTTGGCCCGCTCGATCTTGGAGAACTTGATGTAGTCGTTGATGGAGCTGCCGGTCTCCTCTTTGAACTTCTTCGTGATGTAGTACTCCCCGTACCCGGAGAGAGTAGCCAAATCCGCTGCCCGAATCCGCTCCCCCAGGTGCATCTCGATGTAGTCTATGCACTTCTGCACCGCCGGACTGTATTTGGGGTTCGTCCGGCGGCGGTGGACCCGGCGGATGAAGTCATCGTACATGGTGGGGGCGATGGGGATGAGCTCGTCCATGGACCGGGCGTTCTCGCAGTTCTGGATGTAGGCATCGCCCAGGGCGTATGCCTCCTCGGGAGACAGACCGCCCTCGATGGCAGCCCGGCAGACGATGGAGCAGAACACAATCGTGGAGGTCTTTACCTGGCGCAGGGGATCCTTGCTCTTCACCGGTACCCCGTTAGACAGCGTGGAAGAGGCGTTCAGCGCATTTTTGTAGTCCAGGTCCCCATTGCGCACCATCTGCAGCAGGTTCTGCTCGGCAGACCACACCCGGTACCGATCCCGGCGCAGGGTAGGCGCCTCGGTTTTGACCCCAGCCTCCACCACATTCAGATCGCTTACATCCAGGTGCTCCCCGTTGAGACAGTAGTGGAGCATGAGAAGCTGACGGCTGAACACCAGGTACGGCACGATAGGTAACCGATAGAGGGCATCAATGAGCCGGTGCTTCCATGCCATATCTACTGCGGCGTCCACATAGGTCTCAAAGCCCTCCCGCACAGCGGAGAGATCCACATCGGTGGAGTACACCGGACCGATAAGCCAGTACTCCTCCGGCTGTCCCTCCTGTCTCCGCACGGCGGCGCCCCAGATGATCCCGATGGGGGTGCCCAGCTGCAGTGGGGTGGAGGCGTTTTGAAAGTGCTGCAGCATTCGGGCTTTACAGCCCAGCAGGGAAAAGGCCGAGGAGAGTATCTGCTGGTCCGGGGAGTTGGTCTCCTGGATATCCCCCTTGGCATCGCAGCGCCAGGTGTACATCTCACCGCCGCAGCGGACCAATTCCTGAAAGAGTCCCATCTTGTCCTGAAAGTCCATACCATCGCCGCCTTTCTGCTGCCGGATTATACCAGATCGAAGGGCGGTTGTATACAAAAATTTGCATTGCTCTCGATTTTTATCACCCTGAAGGAGGCTTTTTCATGCGCACTGTACTCTCTCTCAATGAGGGTTGGATCTTTATCAAATCCCCGGATCCCACCGCTGCCGGCGAGGCTGTTACACTGCCCCACACCTGGAACGCCGTAGACGGCCAGGATGGCGGCAACGACTACCACCGGGGCCTCTGCTGGTACCGCCGGGATATCTCCAAGATGGACTGCTTTGAAGGTAAGCGGGTCTGGCTGGAGGTGAACGGCGCTGCCATGACGGCAGACGTCTATCTGAACGGCGAGAAGCTGGCCCATCACGAGGGCGGTTACTCCACCTTCCGGGTGGACCTCACCGATCATTTGAAAGACCAGAACACCCTGGAGATCTCGGTGGACAACCGGGACAACGACACCGTATACCCCCAGAAGGCGGACTTCACCTTCTATGGCGGCCTGTACCGGGAAGTACGGCTGATCATCGTGCCGGAGCAGCACTTCGAACTGGGATACTGCGGCACGCCTGGCATCAAGGTAACTCCAATCGTGGACCTGGAGACCAAGACCGCCACCGTGACTGTGGAGACATTCCACAACGCAGATGCCGTGGAGATCACCGTGAACGGGGAGACCCAGCGGGTGAAAGACACTGCTGTCTTCACCATCCAAGACGTACACCTCTGGGACGGTCTGGAGGATCCCTATCTCTATACTGCTACGGCCAAGCTGGACAGCGGCGATGCAGTCTCCGCCCGCTTTGGCTGCCGGAAGTTTGAGATCGACCCCCAGAAGGGCTTCCTGCTGAACGGCCGCTCCTATCCCCTCCGGGGCGGCAGCCGCCACCAGGACCGGATGGGCGTGGGCAATGCCCTCACCCTGGAGCACCACAAAGAGGACATGGAGATCATCAAGGAGCTGGGTGCCAACACCCTGCGGCTGGCCCACTATCAGCACGCTCAGGAATTCTACGATCTCTGCGATGAGAACGGCATCGTGGTGTGGGCGGAGATCCCCTTCATCACCATGTACATGAGAAGCGGCCGGGCCAACACCCTCTCCCAGATGGAAGAGCTGGTGGTTCAGAACTACAACCACCCCTCCATCGCCGTGTGGGGCCTCTCCAATGAGATCACCGCCGCCAGCACCGTGAACGAGGACCTGCTGGAGAACCACCGGGCGCTGAACGACCTCTGCCACAAGTTGGACGCCACCCGTCCCACCACCATGGCCAACGTCTTCATGCTGGAGACCAACAGCCCCATTCTGGATATCCCCGATGTGAACAGCTACAACCTGTACTTCGGCTGGTACCTCGGCGAGCTGGAGCAGAATGAGGAGTTCTTCGACGAGTTCCACGCCCAGTACCCGGACAAGGCCATCGGATTCTCCGAGTACGGCGCAGACGCCAACCCCCAGTATCAGTCCCCCTACCCGGAGAAGGGGGATTACACCGAGAGCTACCAGTGCGTGTATCACGAGCACATGCTGGCCATGATCGAGCAGCGCCCCTGGCTCTGGGCCACCCACGTATGGAACCTCTTCGACTTCGCCGCAGACGGCAGAGATGAGGGCGGCAAGCACGGCCAGAACCAGAAGGGCCTGGTTACCTTCGACCGCTCCCTGAAGAAGGACCCCTTCTACCTCTATAAGGCCGCCTGGAATCACAAGGAGCCCTTTGTCCACCTCTGCGGCAGCCGCTATGTGGACCGCACGGAGGAAGTTACCGAGATCAAGGTGTACTCCAACCAGCCGGAGGTGTCTTTGCTGGTAGACGGCAAGCCCATTGCCACCCAGACCGGGAAGACCGTGTTCCGCTTCCAGGTGCCCATCACCGGGGAGCACACCATTGAGGCTGTGGCAGATGGCTGTTCAGACACCATCACCGTCCGCAAGGTTGCTGAGGAGAACCCGGAGTACATCTTTGTGAAGCGGGCTCCTGTCACCAACTGGTTTGATGCCGATACCGATCCCACCTGCTACTCCGTCTCCGATAAGCTGGAGGACATCCGCAAGTGCCCGGAGGCCGGGGCTGTGATCGATGCCATGATGGCCCAGGGTGCCGCCAGCCGGGGTGATGTGGCCACGTCAGTCAAGGACAACCCGGCTCTCCAGCGGATGATGGGCCGCATGACCCTCCTGAGCCTTTTGAAGCAGGGCGGTGCGGACGAGCAGAGCATCAAGCAGGTGAACCGCATCCTGCAGGGATATAAGAAGGTTTGAACTCCGCTGCCAGGCAAGCTTGTTTCATCGGTATCCGCCCTCGCGGTATTCCGGGCAAAAGGCAGTCGGAAAAACGGCAATAACTGTCGGATTTCAGCTATCGGGCGAGGTGTATACCTGCTATACTGAATACATGGGGATGGGGCTGCCCGCAGGGAAGCCCCATCCGAGACCAAGTTTGTCTGGAAAGAACATGCCAATATATTATATATAAGGAAGGAGAAGACAGCAGTGAACCACCGTACCTGGTGCAATCCCCTGGATCTGGGATACCGCTATCAGCACATGAAGGAGAGGGCCGTGCGGGCCCACCGGGAGGGCGCCGATCCCACCCTCACCCTATTCAAAGGGACCTACTACCTCTTTGTGTCCATGTCCGCCGGCTTCTGGTACAGCGAAGACCTTCTGAACTGGAACTTCCATGCGGACCCCAACCTTCTCATCTACGACTACGCTCCCGCTGTCCGGGAGAGAGACGGCTATCTCTACTTCTGTGCCAGCCGCCGAGCCGAGAACTGCCCCATTCTCCGCTCCCCGGATCCCCTCCATGTGCCCTTTGAGGAGGTATCCGCGCCCTTCCCGTTCTGGGATCCGGACATCTTCTTTGACGACGATGGCCGTGCCTACCTCTATTGGGGATGCACCAACACGGACCCGATATACGGGGTAGAGATGAACCCGGAGACTATGCTGCCCATCGGGGAGAAGCAGGGGCTCATCTGGGACCGGGAGAAAGAACTGGGCTATGAGCGGTTTGGAGAGAACGGCGTCGTGAACACCTTCGGCAGCGTGGTGTATGAGCACCTGAAACACCACTTCAACCCGGCGACCCAGCGCATCGAGTTCCCCGCCGGGGTTACCAATATGGGCGGGTACACCGCCGAGGCCATGACCAAGATGTTTCTCTACATCGGCAAACCCTACATAGAGGGCGCCTATCAGACGAAACACGATGGCAAGTACTACCTCCAGTACGCCACCCCGGGGACTCAGTACAACACCTATGCAGACGGCGTCTATGTGAGCGACCATCCCCTGGGCCCGTACACCCTGCAGAAGAGCAATCCCTTCTCTGCCAAGCCCGGCGGCTTCATCGCCGGGGCGGGGCAGAGCAGCACCATGCAGGACAAGTTCGGAAACTGGTGGCACGCCGCCACCATGCGGATCTCCATCAACTACGACTTCGAGCGCCGGGTGGGCCTGTTCCCCGCCGGCTTCGACAGCGATGGTATCCTCTTCTGCAACACCAGCTTCGGCGATTATCCCTATGAACTCCCTGAGGCCCCTTTGATCCCCTCGCCATCCAGCCGAAATGGATGCTCCTGAGCTACCAGAAGCCGGTCTCTGCTTCCAGCACCGCTGCCGGCAGCGATCCCGCCTTGGCGGTGGACGAGGACATCCGCACCTGGTGGAGCGCCGCCGATGCCGCCCCGGGACAGAGCCTCACCGTGGACCTGGAGAAGGCCATGGACGTCCGGGCCATCCAGGTGAATCTGGCGGATCAGGACCTGTCCGTGGAATTCCCGGCAGAGGAGTACGGCGACGATCGGGGTACCCGGCGGATCGAGCTCACACCCCAGATCTCCCACTACACCCTGGAGACCTCCCTGGACGGGGAGACCTGGACCCTTCTGGAGACTGTGGACCGGGAGTGCTCCAACGGGTACTACGAGTATCCGGAGGGCGTCAATGCCCGGTATGTCCGCCTCACCGGCGGAGAGCTGCCCTATGGCCAGGTGCTGCGTGTCTCCGGTCTCCGGATCTTCGGCAACGGCAACGGCGCGAAGCCTGCCCAGGCCAAAGCCACTGCCAAGCACACCTCTGATCTGGATGTCCTGGTGTCCTGGGATCCCATCCCCAATGCCCAGGGCTGCAACATTCGGTACGGCATCGCCCCGGACAAACTCTACATGAGCTGGATCGTGTACGGCGCCAATGAGCTGAACCTCAGCACCATCATCAAGGACCAGCCGTACTGGGTCGCGGTGGACAGCTTCAACGAAAACGGCATCACCCCGGGGGCTGTATTCCAGGTGTCCTGAGACAGGAGGTTCTTTATCATGGCCAACATTCCCTATCTGAAGCAGCAGGGTGGAGCCCAGCTGCTCATGGTCCACGATCAGCCGCTGATTCTGCTGGCCGGTGAGGTCCACAACTCCAACTCCTCTGGCGTGGCCTACATGGAGGGCGTCTGGGACCAGGCGGAGGCCCTGGGCATGAACGCCCTGCTGCTCCCGGTTACCTGGGAGATGGTGGAGCCGGAAGAGAACGCCTTCGACTTCAGCGTGGTGGACGGCCTCATTCAGCAGGCCAGACGGCGGGGCAAACATGTGGTGTTCCTGTGGTTCGGCAGCTGGAAGAATGCAGAGTGCATGTATGCCCCCGCCTGGGTGAAGACGGATCTGAAACGCTTCCCTCGGGGCCAAATCGTAAAAGGCAAGAACAAGGCCGCCCGGGACACCAAGTACGGCATCCAGTACACCACCCTCTCTTATCTTGGACAGGAGACCTGCAAGGCAGACGCCAAGGCCTTTGCCCAGCTCATGGCCCACATCCGGGAGGTGGACGGCGAGGAGAACACGGTGGTAGCGGTACAGGTGGAGAACGAGACCGGTCTGCTGGGTGCAGGGCGGGAGCACTCGGACGCCGCCGATGCCGCCTTTGCTGCGGCAGTCCCTGCAGAACTCTCCGCCTACCTGAGAGCCCATATGGACACCATGGTGCCCGATGTGCGGGAAGCTGTCCAGGCTGGCACCGCCACCGGGAGTTGGGCGGAGCAGTTTGGCCCCGTGGCAGAGGAACTCTTCAGCGCCTGGTATGTGGCCAAATTCGTGGAGCAGGTGGCAGCTGCCGGCAAGGCGGAATATCCGCTTCCCATGGCAGTGAATTGCTGGCTGGACAAGGGAGATGTGCCCGGCACCTATCCCACCGGCGGGCCGGTATCCCGGGTGCGGGAGGTTTGGAACTGCGCCGCCCCATCTATCGACCTCTACTGCCCGGACATCTACGTGCCGAATTTTGTAGAGATCTGCGATGAGTACACCCGGAGAGGGGAGAGTCTCTTTATCCCGGAGTGCGCCACCCACAGCTATGCTGCACCCCGTATGGTCTGGACCGTGGGACACCACCACGCCCTCTGCTACTCCCCCTTCGGCTTTGAGGACATGGGCAAGCCCTTCAATGCGGTGCAGGCCTTCCTGTTCGGTGTGGATGTGGCAGACCCGGCCTTGAAGACACCCCAGAACATCGGGGAGTATAAGCGCTACGCAGATCTCCTCACCGGTCTCATGCCGCTTCTCGCTGAGCGCTACGGTACGAAGGACCTGCAGGCGGTGTCCAGCGAGCAGAGCAAGATGGGCACCCTGGACTTCGGAGAATTCCAGGTGAACGTGATCCTGGACCATCCGCTGATCCCCCGGAAGGACGGCGTGTGCCTGGGTCTTCGCACCGGCCCGGACAGCTGCATTCTCCTTGTGAGCCAGTGCGGCATCCAGCTCCGCTCCGGCGTGGAGGGAAAACCCAATGTGGACCTGCTGTCTGTGGAGCAGGGCACAGTGGAGAACGGCCAGTGGAAGACAGAGCTCCGGCTGAACGGCGATGAGACCGCCTCCCTGAAGTTCGAGGAGCCCACCCTGCTGAAAATCCGGGTCTTCCTCTACGACTGACCCCCTATCCCAATTTCGACGTATTTCAACAGTTTAGCCCTAAAAACGGGGCAGAGAGACCCATGTCTCCCCGTTCAGTCCTGCCTCCGGCGGCGCTGCCGCCAGAGTATTCTATGGACGGAGGAAAAGTAGATATGGCAAAGCAAGCGGAAAAGAAGACTGACAAGAAGTCCGGAAAGGCAAAGTGGATTATCGGCGGCGTGGTCGTATTCCTGGTGGTACAGTGGTGCTTCATCGGTTGGCAGTTCAGCTTCGGCCCCTTCAAAGGGCTGGGTCGGATCCGGATGCGGGGCATGCCCGGAAATGCAGACCAATACAGCTTCTCCGGGATCGAAAAGATGGAGAACAGCCCCCTGGAGGGCAAGACTGTGTTGTTTCTGGGTTCCTCCGTGACCAACGGCGAAGCGGCCCTGCAGAACGCCATCCCGGAATACTTCGCCGCACGGATGGGCTGCGCTGTGATCCGGGAGGCGGTGGACGGAACCACCCTCACGGACAACGGCAAGAGCTCCTACGTGCAGCGGCTTCTGAACAACGTAGACCCCAACAGCAAGGTGGATCTCATGATCTGCCAGCTCTCTACCAACGATGCCACCAAGGAGATGCCTCTGGGGGATATCGGGGAGAGCACAGACAAATCCTCTTTTGATACCGGCACCATCACCGGTGCCATGGAGTTCATCATCGCCTACGCCAGAGAGACCTGGAACTGCCCGGTGGTGTTCTACACCAACGCCCGCTTTGACAACCCCATCTATCCCGCCATGGTGGAACGGGTCCACGCCCTAGAGGAGAAGTGGGGCATCGGCGTACTGGATCTCTGGACAGACGAGACCTTTAACGCCATCTCGGATGCAGACCGTTCCCTGTACATGAAGGACGACATCCATCCCTATATGGCGGGGTACCGGGACTGGTGGGGCCCGGAACTGGAGCGGCAGCTCATCGGATATCTGGAGAAGGAGTGAGCCAATATGGCCCTGAAAGCGGTCCAGCAGTTCATGCTGGGCACGGTACTGAACAATGAGAAACAGACAAAAGAGACCCTGAGCGCGATCAAGGCCGCCGGCTATGACGGCATTGAGCTCTGCGGCTTCATGATCCATCCCACAGGCCTGATGGTCCGGCTGCTCACGAAAGCCGCTGGCATGCCCACCGGCAACGGCGGCAAACTGGACTGGAACAACCTCATCCGGGAGAGCGGCCTGAAGGTGCCCAGCCTCCACTATGACATGGGCAGCTTGGAGCGGGCCCCGGACGCTGCGGCCGTAGAGGCCCGGGAGTTCGGTACAGACAAGATCGTGATCACCGGCATGTACCGCTTCGCCTACGGAGACGAGAAGACCGTCCATGAGCTGGCGGAGCGGCTGAACAAGGCCGGCGAGGCCCTGAAGAAGGAGAATGTACAGCTTCTCTATCATAACCACAACTGCGAGCTCCAGCGGGTGAAGGGTGATACCCGGGCCTACGACATCCTGATCGATGAGACAGACCCCGATCTGCTCTCCTTTGAGTTCGATAGCTACTGGTTTGCAGACGGCGGCACGGATCCCCTCATGTGGATGCAGCGGCTGGGCCCCCGGATGAAGCTCTGGCACATCAACGACCGCGGCACTCGCCTCACCGGTCCCGCCATGACGCCCATCCTGCAGAGCGATAGCCTGGAACTGGGCACCGGCAACCTGCCCCTGGAGCGGTGGGCGGAGCAGGCAAAGGCCAACGGGGTGGAGGCTGTGATCTTGGAGAGCCACCGAAACTGGATAGACAAGTCCCCGGTGAAGAGCCTGAAACTGAGCGCCCAGTGGCTGAATGCCCATTTCTGAGGGAGAGGAACAGCTATGAGAGCAATACAGCTGAAAACAGAGTACCTGAGAGATCCCATCGGCATTGATGTTGCCTGTCCCAGGCTGAGCTGGCTCTGTGCAGACGGGGTCTCTCAGACCGCCTATGAGATCATGGCCTGCCTGGGAGAGGAAGAGGTCTGGAACAGCGGTAAGATGCCCGGAAACCAGATGTCTGCCCTGTACGGCGGTCCTGTGCTCCGAAGCCGGGACCGGATCTGCTGGCGGGTGCGGCTCTGGGACGAGAGCGATGCCGCAGGAGACTGGAGCGAGCCCGCTGTCTTTGAAATGGGGCTGCTCCACAAGGAGGATTACCAGGCAAAGTGGATCCTCCCAGAGTTGAATTGCGATCCGGAGATTCACAAGCCCGCCAGCTACCTCCGGAAGACCTTTGCGTTGGAACGGCCTGCATCCAGCGCCCGGCTCTACATCACCTGCCACGGCCTCTATGAGGCATGGATCAACGGGCGCAGAGTGGGGGACTTTGTGTTGGCCCCCGGTGCATCCTCCTACGACGAGCGCCTTTTTGTCCAGACCTACGATGTAACCACACTTCTCCAGTCTGGGGAGAACGAAGTCCTGGTGATCCTGGGAGACGGCTGGTACCGCAGCTGCTCCGGAGTGGACGGAGACCGGAACCTCTACGGGGAGGATGTGGCTCTGTACTTCCAGCTGGAGGTGGACGGAGTGCCCGTCTGTCTCTCAGACGACACCTGGGAGGCCACCCAGGACGGCCCCATCCGCATGGACGACATGCAGCAGGGGGAAGTGGTGGACGCCCGGATCGAGGCCCTTGACGGCTGGCACAGTGTGAAGCTGGGGGACTTCGGGGTGGACAACCTCTGTGCCTCCAACTGTGTAGCTGTGAAGGAACGGGAGAAGTTCACCGGAAAGCTGCTCCAGACCCCCAACGGCGATACCGTGCTGGACTTCGGGCAGAACCTGGCGGGCTATCTGGAATTCAACCTGAGCGCCCACGCCGGAGAGACCATCACCCTCACCTGCGGGGAGGCCCTGGACGAGAACGGCAACTTCACCCAGGAGAACTTCCAGGACCGGAAGCGCCACAAGGAGGGCGGCACCCGGCAGCAGGTGGTCTATACCTGCAGAGAGGGCTGGAACCAGTACAAGACCAAGTTCTCCATCTGGGGCTTCCGGTATGCCAAGGTGGAGACGGACATCGATCTCACCGGATCTACCTTTACCGCTATCGCCGTTTATTCCAATATGGAGCGGCTGGGCTGGTTCTCCTGCGGCAATGAAGAGGTGAATCAGCTGGTAGAGAACACCCTCTGGAGCATGAAGTCCAATTTCTGCGATGTCCCCACAGACTGTCCCACGCGAGAGCGGGCCGCCTGGACGGGAGACATGGGGGTGTTCGCCGAGGCGGGACTATACCTGGCAGATTGCTACCCCGTGATCCGCAAGTGGCTGGGGGAGTGCCGGCTGAGCCAGTACCCGGACGGCAAAGTGGCCAACATCGCCCCCAGGAACAACCTGCCCACCTTCACCACAGAGTTGCTGGCGGGCTCCGTGGGATGGGGAGATGCCTCCATCATCGTGCCCTGGGCCCTCTATCAGCGCACCGGAGACACCCGGATCCTGGCGGACAACTACGACATGATGCGCCGCTGGTATGATTACCTTCAGTGCAGAGCCGGCCAGAAGCAGAGCGCCGCCGCCCCAAACCTGGACAGCATCCCGGAGCAGTATAAAGCCATGCTGAAGAACATGCCCCCGGAGGCCCTGGCGGAGATGATGAAGAAGTTTGCCCCGCCTCAGCAGCAGGGGTCCAACCCTTATCAGCAGTACACCATCGAGAACGGTGTAGACTACGGGGAGTGGTGCGAGCCGGATGTGGACTCCGTGGGTGCCATGGGCAAACCCCAGAGCAAGGTGGCCACCGCATACTACGCCAAGTCCGGGCGAATGCTCTCGGAGATCAGCGAGATACTAGGCGATGCCGATGAGGCCAAGACCTATGCCGAGATCGCGGATGGGGCCGTGCACGCATTTCATCACATCGCCGCCCCCGAGGGCAAGATCGAGTCAGACCGCCAGGCTGAGTATGTCCGTGCCATCGATTTCGACCTCCTTCCCGAGGACGAGAAGCGCCAGGCAGCCGCCGATCTCAACGACCTTGTGATTCGCTGCGGCTACCACCTGAACACCGGTTTCCTCTCCACCCCGGCCCTGTGCCCGGTGCTGGCGGAATACGGCTATCTGGACACCGCCTACCGGCTGCTGCTCCAGGACACCCTCCCCAGCTGGCTCTATGAGGTGCGCCACGGCGCCACCACCATCTGGGAGGAGTGGGACGGCGTGAACGAGAAGGGCGAGGTGAAAGCCTCCCTGAACCACTACTCCAAAGGCGCCGTCTGCGGCTGGCTGTTTGCCGGCGTCTGCGGCATCCAGATAGCGGGTAGCACCATCCGTATCGCTCCCCAGCCCCATCCGCTGCTGGGACACGCCGAGGCCAAATATCGCTCCCCGCTGGGTGAGATCCAGAGCGGCTGGCGGTACAATGAGGTCGGCACCGTGTCCTACACCTTTACCATCCCCAGCAACACCACAGCGGAGGTCTCCCTGCCGGACGGCCGTACCATGACCCTCTCCGCCGGGACGTACAACCTCTGAGATTCAGAATGTCCCAATGAAAACTGCCCCATGGCGTCGCCGTGCGGTGCTATGGGGCATTCTCAGAACATTTAGACTTGTTTTCCAGGCCTGATCGGTGTATGCTGCCCACAGAGGGCCTTCTGGTCCTACCTCACAGGAAAGAGGATGGATGATTTGCACAAGAGACACATCATGATGCGCTGTCTGGCACTCACCCTGGCGGCAATCCTGCTTCTGGCAGGTTGCAGCAGTTCGGAACGTTCCCCAGCTACGGCGCAGCCGACTGCTCCGGCGGCTGCCCAGACGGAAGCTCCGGCGGATCCCGAGAGCAGTTCTGCACAAGAACCGGGAGCGGAGCCCACAGACACACCGGAAGCAAATCCTACTCCTGCACCGGATGCAGGTGGAGACGAGGTTGTTGCAGGGGGCGGCGCTGCCGGCGAAGATGAGACTGTGGCTGGCGGCGGTGCTGGGGACAACGATGACATTGTTGTTGGCGGCGGCGAGGAATCCATGCCGGACTACGGACCCTACGATGTGCCCAAACTGGAGCAGACCATCTCGGAGATCCCCTTTAACACGGAGGAGCCGGGCACCGGCCTGGAGATCTCCATAGACCGGGTGATCGGCAACTGCGTGTTGCTCAAGCTCACCAACAACACAGATGTCTGCTACGATATGGTGGGCTATCACCTCTATCCGCTGTCCGACCCCAGACTGGGCCTGTATGCCTATTTCGCGTTCGTTCCTGGCCACTGCACCGTGTACGACATCCAGCCCATGTCCACGGAGCGGGTTCAGTCCGACAAGTTCGAACACCCCACCGATGTGGTGGTCTACAACGATTGGAGCAAGGACATGGGGATCGAGATCGATAACTACACGGTCTCCGATGTGCTGCTGATGGATGCCACCCCATATCTGCAGATCGAGTACCTGGAGGGAGATCCGGAGGGGCGGCTGGCGGTGTTCCGCAATGCCACGGACAAGACGATCCACGTCCGCTCCTTTGTGATCCTGGACGGCTCAGAGGTGACCCGTACGGAGTACATGATGTACCTGGACGGCGTGCTGGCCGGCTCCCGGTTCGATGATCGCTTCCACAACGGCGGTACCATCGTCACGGAGGCGGAGATCTACTTTGCTGAGCCATACAGTGCGGGAAATCCCCTGGCCCTGTTCTGCGGCAGCGAGCTGCTGGCGCCCCAGGCCATCAACGGCCTCACAGATGCGGAGATTCAGGCCGGGGACTACTACACCGTAGACCCCTCCCAGTACAGTTCCATGGAGGTCTTCCTGGCCAGCGCACATTTCTCCTGGGCGGAGGGGTACTGATCGGCAAGTCCGCTATTTTGCGATCAGAAGCGCGAGTTTTGAATAGATGGCCGCTTGGATGGAGCATATCAGAAACCCGCTGCCGGGAGGCAGTGCTCCCCCAGCAGCGGGTTCTGGTGCATTTTTGCTGTTTCAACGCCCGTGGTTCTTGCGGTATGTGGTGGGCGGCTCTCCGTACTCCCGCCGAAACTGCTTTGAGAATGTTATCATGTCCGGCATGCCCACGGCGGCGGCCACCTGCGCGATGGAGAGATCCTTTGTGATCAGCAGTTCTGCCGCTTTCCGGAGGCGCAGGTTGGTGAGATAGGCCGGGAAGGTCTCACCCACCTCTTTGCGAAACTGGTTGATCAGATTGGTCTTTGTGACCTCCAGCTCCTCTGCCCAGTCGTCCAAGTCTATGTCTGTGGTGTAGAGGCGATCCAGTTTGTACAGGACGCACTCCACGAGATCGCTGTACTCCCGCGAGATCGCCTTCTGCACAGCGGAGCAGTATTCCTGGATCATCTGCACCTTGGCCTGGGAAAACTCCTCCATCGTCTTGGCTGCCAGCACATTCCTGGCGTTCTGGTTGGCAATCTGTTCTGCCACATACGGCGGCAGACCGCCGTCTATGGCGGCCAGGCGGGCGGTGTTGCGGAGGATGGCGGTGTTGGACCGCTCTACCGCTGCGGTGGACCCGGGCACCTTGCCGGATGCCGCATCCCGCTCCATGGTTCTGAAATGCTCCAGGGCGCCCCGCTGATATCCCGCCGTGATGCAATCGCGAAACTGCTTCTCGTTGGCGTACCAGCTCTGCTTATGCTTCGTCTTGTCTCCCAGGCTGCGGGCGGCTACCTCCTTTGCCTCCCGGACAACGCTCTCTGCCTGGATGGCCCGCACCGGGCGGTTCTTTGTTCCAGGGTATACACTGCGGAGAAGCGCCTGGACGATTTCCAGAACGGCTTTCTCCGGGCGCAGGGGGTACTTTTCCATCCAGGCGAGATATTCTCTCTGTTCCAACACCCGGAGTGTGTTCCCTTTCTGCATCTGCGTGACTTCAGACAGAATCTGACCTGCCTCCTGCTGCGAGAAGAGAAGGGTGCGGAAGGGACCTACCGCTACCGGGGTGTCCCCCAGGAAAAAGAGAACCGTGTGCAGGCGGAATTCGTCCGTGCGGTGGAGAATGGTGTCCCGGTCTGCATCGGTGATCTCAATGATGAATTCCGCCTCGTCCAAGCCGGAGGGCTGGACACGGAAGGTGTGCTTGTTGTAGAAGGCAGAGATGTCCTCCTGGCTTTTCAAAACCGTTACCCGCAGCCCGTGATACAGCCGGATGTACTCCGCCACTGCCTCAAACCGGGCCATCTTCGGATCTGTCTCTGCCATAAAACCGTCTTCCTTCCCCGTGGTAGGATTTGCATTCCTGTCCCTATTCTACCACATTTCGCCTTGTTTTGATACCCAATTCCAGAACTTTACACGTATTTTTGGAAAAATAGCACAAATAGGCCTGCGTCAACAGTGGCGCTTCCCCGGAATTTTGGCAGCGACACGGCGACCTGTATCCGAGCAGATGGGGCATGCCGTCTACGGCACAGGATATTCAGACCATTTTTTACCCATCATCGCAATTTTGTTCTACCAGACTTCCCTGTACATGGTGTATCATAAATTCCCCCATTGCAGGCAAGTCTCAGCCCATGGCACCGCGCTGCCATAGGGCATATTTGAAAGGAGGAGCCCCTTTATGAAACTATCCTTCCGCTGGTACGGGGAGACGGACCCCATCCCCCTGCAGTACATCCGCCAGATCCCGGGGATGCACTCTGTGGTGTCCGCCGTGTACGATGTGAAACCGGGTCAGGTGTGGCCGGAGGAGTCCATCGCCAAACTGAAAGCCCTCTCGGAGGCCAACGGTCTGGTCTTTGATGTGGTGGAGTCCATCCCGGTGAGCGAGGACATCAAGCTCGGCACGGACAAGCGGGACGAGCACATCGAGGTGTACTGTGAGAACATCCGCCGGTGTGCCAAGTACGGGGTGAAGTGTGTCACCTACAACTTTATGCCCGTCTTCGACTGGACTCGCACGCAGCTGGACAAGATGGCCCCGGACGGCTCTACCAGCCTCGTGATGTACTGGGATCAGCTGAAGGGCCTGGATCCCCTGAAGGACGACATCCATCTCCCCGGCTGGGACGCCAGCTACACCCAGGATGAGGTGCGCTCTCTCATCCAGGCATATGGGGAGCTGGGGGCTGAGGGCCTCTGGAAAAACATCGAGATCTTCCTGAAGCGGGTGATCCCCGTGGCAGAGGAGTGCGGCGTGGTAATGGCAGTGCATCCGGACGATCCGCCCTATCCCATCTTCGGCCTGCCCCGTGTGGTTACCTGCGAGGAGAACCTGGACCGGTACCTCTCCATTGTGGACAGCCCGGCTAACTCTCTCTGTCTCTGCACCGGGTCTCTCGGCTGCGCCAAGAGCAACGACATCCCAGCCATGGTGCGCAAGTACGCCGAGAAGAAGCGCATCGGCTTCATGCACATGCGCAACGTCCTCATCCTGCCGGACGGCTCCTTTGAGGAACAGGGACACCAGTCCTTCTGCGGCAGTCTGGACATGTATGAGATCGTAAAGGCCCTGGTGGACAACGATTTCGACGGCTGGGTCCGGCCGGACCACGGACGCATGATCTGGGGCGAGACCGGCAAGGCCGGTTACGGTCTCTATGACCGCGCTCTGGGTGCGACATACATCAACGGCCTCTTCGAGGCATGTGAAAAGGCGAAAAGGGGTAATTGACATGGAAAAGAACGTACTGAATACCGATCTCACCGGAAAAGTAGCAGTGGTAACCGGCGCCGGTGGCGTGCTGTGCTCTGCCTTCGCCAAGGTGCTGGCTCGGGCCGGTGCCAAGGTGGCTTTGTTGGACCTGAACGAGCAGGCTGCCCAGGGCTATGCAGATGAAATCATGGCCGAGGGCGGCGAGGCCAAGGCCTATGCCTGCAACGTGCTGGACAAGGATATGTGCTACGCCGTGGCAGACAAAGTGATGGCGGAGCTGGGCCCCTGCGATATCCTCATCAACGGCGCCGGCGGCAACAACGCCCGGGCCAACACGGACAAGGAGTACTTTGAGATCGGCGACCTCGAGTCTGACACCAAGAGCTTCTTCGACCTGGAGAAGAGCGGCGTGGAGTTCGTCTTCAACCTGAACTTTATCGGTACCCTGGTGCCCACCCAGGCCTTTGCCCGGCAGATGATCGGCAGAGAGGGCTGCAACATCCTGAACATCAGCTCCATGAACGCCTATACGCCCCTCACCAAGATTCCCGCTTACTCCGGCGCCAAGGCCGCCGTGACCAACTTCACCCAGTGGCTGGCCGTGCACTTCTCCAAAGTGGGCATCCGGGTGAATGCCATCGCCCCCGGCTTCTTCTCCACCAAGCAGAACGCCGCTTTGCTCTTCAACCCAGACGGCACCCCCACCGCCCGCACTGGCAAGATCCTGGCGGCCACCCCTATGGGCCGCTTCGGAGACTCCGAGAAGGAACTGGCCGGCGCCGTGCTGTTCCTCCTGAACAACGAGGCCGCCAGCTTCATCACAGGCGTGTGCATCCCCATCGATGGCGGGTTCTCTGCGTACTCCGGGGTGTAAGGCAGGGGAGAGAAGTACCGCTGCACAACTCTATACTGACTGCATAAGGACAGCGCCCAGACCGGCAGATACCGGCCTGGGCGCTGCGTCGTCTATGGGGACGAGAAAGTGACGCTGGAGGGACGAGAAAGTGACGCTGGGGATGAGAAAGTGTCGTTTCGAGATGAAAAAGTGTCGCTCGAGGACGAAAAAGTGTCGCTGGAGATGGGAAAGTGTCGCTTGAGGACGGGAAATGGGGTTGAAATGTCGAAAACGGTGGAATCGGGATTGTTGGGAAGCAGAGGTCAAAAATGTCGGATAGTGTCGAATGACCAAGCTCACGCCGGTGTGTCAGAGTCGATAATGTCGAAAGTTGTCGAAAAAAGGCCTGGTGAGGGGCGTGAGGCATAGGCCTGATAGGTGCCGCACACAACTGCACAACTACAAGTTGTATACTCGTACACAGCGGGGTATACACTACACAACTATAGGAGCCCGGAGTTGTGTAGTGTAAGCCGGCTTTGGACACTGCTCGTGCAAGAGAGATTGAGGACGCCGAAAAGTGTCGAAAAGAGAGCTGGCGGAGGTTAATTCCCTTGGCCTGCTGGATGCCGTACACAACTGCACAACTATCGAGTGTATACTCGTACACAGTGGGAGGAGACACCTGCACAACTACCAGGCATTGAGTTGTGTATTTCGACCAGGATATCACCTCATGGCAATAATAACTGAAAAGTGAGGAAAAGTGTCGAGCAACGGCGAAAAATGGGCTCTGATTCAAGTTTCGGGGTTGAGGAATGGGAACGAAGTTTCAAAGGCATGAACGTTCCGCAGATTTGGCCTCC
>CANQII010000017.1 GCA_947623875.1 uncultured Oscillospiraceae bacterium | reverse complement strand
TGCATGGCATAGAACTCCATGGTCATGTTGTAGTTCTTCAAGCTCTCCTCCAGGTTGTCCCGCTCCATCTTGACGTTTTGGTCCAGAATCTTGGTGGGCACTTCCACGGTGAGCATGCCCTTCAGCGCCTCGATGACGCTGTTGGCATAGACGTTGTTGTCGTTGGTGGCGGCCCGCTTCTTCAGCTGGACCTCGGTGTCTGCCCGCAGTTCCGCCAGGGTGTCGAACTCGGACACGTCCTTGGCCAGCTCATCGTCCATCTCGGGCATATCCATGGACTTCACGGTGTGGATGACGGTGTGGAACACAGCTTCCTTGCCGGCAACGCTGGTCTCATGGTAGTCCTCCGGGAAGGTGACGGTGACGTCCACCTCATCGCCGGCGGAGTGGCCGATGAGCTGATCCTCGAAGCCGGGGACGAAGTTGTGGGAACCCAATTTCAGGGGGTAGTTGTTGACGGTGCCGCCCTCGAAGGGCACGCCGTCGATGGTACCCTGGAAGTCGATCTCCACAGTGTCCTGATCCTTGGCGGGCTCACTGCTCTCCACGAGACGGGAGGCGCGGAGCTGATAGTTCTTCATCTCCTTGTCCACGTCTTCATCGGTGATCTCGGTTACCTTCTTCTCAATCTGCAGATCGAAGTAGCCGGTGATATCGTCCTCAGGCATCACGGTGACCAGATAGGAGACCTCCAGCTCGCCATTCTCATTGACGCTTGCGTTCTCTAAGTCAGCGGGGCACTCGGGCAGCACGCCGGACTCCTTCAGAGTCTGGGGGAAGGTATCGTTGACGCACTGCTCGATGGCGTCCTCGGTGAAGATGTTGGCGCCGTAGAACTGCTCGATGAGCTTGCGCGGCACCTTGCCCTTGCGGAAGCCAGGAATCTGGATGCGGCCGCGGTTCTTGCGGTAGACGGTGTCTACTGCCTTGTTGAAGGTCTCTGCGTCCACAACGGCTACGATGCGAACCTCGCAGTTCTCCAGTTTTTCTACGCTTTTGATTGTCATAATTTATTTTCCTCCAAAAGGACGCTCGGCGCATCTCACCGCGTCCCGACTTTCTAGCAATCTCGCATTCTATCAGATAGAAAAGAGAAATTCCACTGCTTTTTCTACTCAATCTGAAATTTTTTTCGGGCAGAATCCTACATAGTCCGACGAAACCAGGCAATATTGCACACCATCCCGCTCTCCGGTCTCGGCCAGCCGATGGCTGTTGCCGTGGAGATGGCCGTAGCAGCAGATGCGCACCTGATAGCGCTGCAGCAGGTCCAGGACCTCATCGCAGCGGTATCCCTGGTACAGCGGCGGATAGTGGAGGAAGCAGTATTTCTCATGCTCCCCTGCCGCTTTGAGGGAGGTCTCCAGCCGGATGAGCTCCCGGCGGAAGACCTTTTCCGATTGGGGTGTGCCGTTCTCCTCGTAGAACCAGCCCCGGGTTCCGCAGAGGGCCATGTCGCCGTAGAAGGCGCAGTTGTTGTGCAGGATGTGCAGGGTGTGAAACCCGTTGGCCTGGAAGAAGGCGTTCATCTTGGTGGCGGTGTTCCACCAGTAGTCGTGATTCCCTTTTACGATCCACTTCTGCCCCGGCAGACGGTCCAGAAATGCGAAGTCCTCCCTGGCCTGCTCCAGGCCCAGGGCCCAGGAGAGATCCCCGCAGAGCACCACGGTATCCGTCTCCGAGACCTGGGAGAAGCCCTCCACCAGCCGCTGCACGTAGTTCTCCCAGCCGACGCCGAACACCTCCATGGATTTGGACGGGTTGCCCAGCGCCAGATGGGTGTCTCCAATGGCATAGAGCGCCATAGATTACTTCAGGAAGTTCCGCACGACCTGCTCCATGTCCTCCTTCTCCGTCACCGCACTGAAGCGGGGACGGCGGCCGCGGAGTCTGGCCAGCGGCGCCGGTACCGGCACGCCGGTCTCCTCGGCGATCTGGTCCAGCACATCCAGGCCCTTGCGGTGCTCGTGGATGCCCAGGGCGTCCAGCACGCTGTTGCAGAACTTGAAGGGGCTGGCGGTGGAGACTACCACGGTGGGGGACCGGTCTCCGGTCTCCGCCCGATACTCGTCCAGCACATGGAAGGCCACTGCGGTGTGGGGGTCGATGAGGTAGTGCTTCTGCTCCCACATCTCGGCGATCTTGGCCCGGGTCTGGTCCTCGTCGCACCAGCCGGCGGCAAAGATGTTCTGCATCCGTGCCCGCAGTGCGGAGCTCACCCGGTAGCTGCCGATCTCGGAGAGCTGATTCATATACTCCCGCACCTTGCGGTCGTCCCGGTTGGAGATCTCGAAGAGCATCCGCTCCAGGTTGCTGGAGATCAGGATGTCCATGGACGGGGAGATGGTATTGTAGAAGGTGCGGTTGCGGTCGTACACGCCGGTCTTCAGAAAATCGGTGAGCACGTTGTTGCTGTTGGAGGCGCAGATCAGCCGATGTACCGGCACGCCCATGGTCTTGGCGTAGTAGGCGGCCAGGATGTTGCCGAAGTTGCCGGTGGGCACGCAGAAGTTGATCTCCTCGCCCCGGGTGATGGCGCCGTTGCGCAGCAGATCGCAGTAGGCGGAGATATAGTAGACGATCTGGGCGAGAATCCGGCCCCAGTTGATGGAGTTGGCGGAAGACAGGAAGTATCCCTTCTCGGTGAGGTCTGCCGTCAGCGCCTCATCGGCGAACATCTTCTTCACGCCGGTCTGGGCGTCGTCGAAGTTGCCCTTGACGGCGCAGACGGAGACGTTGCCGCCCTCCTGGGTGAGCATCTGCAGCTCCTGGATGTCCGAGACGCCGTCCTTGGGATAGAACACCAGCACCTTGGTCTTGTCCACATCCCGGAAGCCCTCCAGGGCGGCCTTGCCGGTGTCGCCGGAGGTGGCCACCAGGACGCAGACGTCCCGCTTTTCATCGCTCTTGCCCAGAGAGGCGGCCAAGAGGTGGGGCAGGATCTGCAGGGCCATGTCTTTGAAGGCGCAGGTGGGGCCGTGCCAGAGCTCCAGGCACCAGTTGCCATCGCCCATGTCCCGTACCGGCGCCACATCCGGATCGGAGAACTTCACCCCGCCGTATGCGGCATCGGCATAGGAGGACAGCTCAGAGCTGGAGAAGCCCTCCAGAAAGCCGTTCATCACATAGACCACCCGCTGCTGATAGGACATGTCCTTCAGGTTGTCCAGTGCGCTGGCGGGAAGACGGGGCACCACTGCGGGGGTGAGCAGACCGCCGTCCGGAGCCAATCCCTTGACGATTGCCTGGGCTGCGGTAATGCGCAAATCCTTGTTTCTTGTGCTCAGATAGTTCATAGAATTTGGCGCAGATACCCCCGAGGCGTCGCCTGGGGGAGGAAGCGCCATGCCTCCCTCATATCAGTATTTTCCCGGGGTTGGCACCGGGAGGGTGTTAGATGTGCAACGGAGCACGCTGTACCTCTGCCCTATTCCCGGCAGTCCGCCGCCCGGCGGAGGAGCCGCATCAGGTTGCCGGCAAAGAGGTCCTCCAGAAGTTCGGCCTCGTAACCGTGCTCCGTGAGGTATTGGTAGAGACGGACCAGGGCGTCTACCGTGGGCAGATCATCGATGGTGTGACAGCCGTCCCAGTCCCCGCCCAGGGCCACGCACTTGGCGCCGCCCAGGGAGAGAATGTGGTCCAGGTGCCGCCGGACGGTATCCAGATCCATCCCGCCGCCTAAAAAGTCCCGGTAGAAGTTCAGACCGATGACGCCGCTGCTCTCTATTATCGCAGTAATTTGGTCATCCGTCAAGTTTCTTGAATGGTCCCAGACAAATTTTGCGTTGGAATGGCTGGCAAGAATCGGCCCTCCCAGGGCCGCCACGTCCCAGAACCCCGGCTCCGAGAGGTGGGACACGTCCGGGAGAATGCCGAGCCGGCGCATCTCCTGCACGAACGCCTTTCCCTGGGCGGTGAGCCCCTGCTCCGGGTGGTCCATGTGGGAGCCGGAGAGGGCGTTGGCGTGGTTCCAGGTGAGGTTGATGGAGACCACACCGGCGTCCTTGGCCTCCTGAAGGCGTGCGCTGTCGCAGCCGATGAGCTCGGCGCCCTCAATGGAGAGAAACGCCGCTGCCAGCCCCTCCCGGTGGGCGGCCTCCGCCTCTTCCGGGGTGCGGCACTGGCGGATGCGCCCCTGGCAGGTCTCCATCTGATCCCGGAAGCAGTGGAGCAGCTGGTGATACCGCTCCTCCACATTCTCTCCGGTGGCCCAGAGGGCAAAGATCTGATTGTACTGGGAAAACGCCGCCTCGGTGCGGTCCAGGGAGATCATACCGCCGGCGTTGGCCAGGCTCTCCCCTGTCTTGAGGCAGCGGGCGATGGTGTCGCAATGGGCGTCAAAGACGGGAATCGGCAGTTTCATGGCTCTCCTCCTCTGGGACGGCAAATCCGTCCAGCTGCATTTGCGCCTCGCGGGCGTAGAATTTGACGAGATAGCTTTGCCGGTGGATGGGACAGGGACCCAGCTTCTCCAGCGCCTGATAGTGGGCGGCGGTGCCGTATCCCTTGTGCTGGGCGAAGCCGTAGCCTGGATATTGGAGGTCCATCTCCTCCATGTAGCGGTCCCGGCTCACTTTGGCCAGGATGGACGCCGCTGCGATGGAGGCGGATAGACTGTCTCCCTTCACCAGAAGCCGGTGAGGCGCGGTGATGGCGTGATGTCTCCCCTTGTCCCGGTTGCCATCGATGAGGGCGAAGTCCGCCGGCGGGTGCAGGGCTTCAAAGGCGTCCTGCATGGCCTTCATCCGGCAGCTCAATATGTCCAGCCGGTCGATCTCCTCCGGCTCTACCCAGGTCACGGCCCAGGCCAGGGCCTTCTCCTGAATCTGGTCGAAGAGTTTGGCCCGCCGGGCGGGGGTGACCTGTTTGGAGTCGTTGAGATAGGAAAGTTCCAGGCCGTCCGGCAGCACCACGGCGGCGGCGTAGAGCCGTCCCGCCAGAGGGCCGGCGCCGGCCTCATCGCAGCCGCAGATGGCGGAATATCCGGCCTCCCGGGCCTCCCGCTCGTAGCGCCAGAGATCAGCCATGGCTGCCCTCCTCTGCCGGCTCCAGGGTGAAGCGGCCGAGACGCCCGGCCCGGAACTCGTCCAGCAGCACCCGGGCCATCCGCTCGGTGTCCGCCTCCCCGCCGGAGATCTTCATCCCCCGGCGGACGGCGGCGGCCTCCAGGATGCGGTACCCGTAGGCGGTGTCGTTCTCCTCCTCCTGCCGCTGGGGCAGTTCAGGGAGCTTGTATGCGGTCTGCAGGGCATCGGGATAACGGCGGGCCAGCAAGGCCATCAGCTGGCAGCCCAATGTCTCTGTGTCCAGAATCTCATCTTTCACCGCGCCGGTGAAGGCCAGGTGCAGTCCGATGGTCTCATCCTCAAACCGGGGCCAGAGGATGCCGGGGGTGTCCAGAAGGTCCATGCCGGCATCGATGGAGATCCACTGTTTGCCCCGGGTGACACCGGGTTTGTCTGCCGCTTTCGCGGTTTTCCGGCCTGCTACCTTATTAATAAAGGTAGACTTGCCCACATTGGGGATGCCCACTACCATGACCCGCACCGGACGGCCCACCTGTCCCTTGGCCTTCCAGGCTTCGATTTTGTCTTTCAGCACTTCCCGCACGGTGGCGGAGAACCTGGATACCCCTTTGCCGCTTTTGGCGTCTGTCTCCAGAACCCCCAGGTGTGCCTGCTGATAGTTCGCCATCCAAGCGGCGGTCTCTTTGGGATCTGCCTGGTCTGTGCGGTTGAAGAGGATCAGCCGGGGCTTGCTCCCGGCAATGGTGTCGATGTCCGGGTTCCGGCTGGAGATGGGAATGCGTGCATCCACCACTTCGGCCACCAGGTCCACCCGGCGGATATCCTCTTCCATCTGGCGGCGGGTTTTCGTCATATGTCCGGGATACCACTGAATGTTCAAGAAAAGCCCTCCTGCACGATAAGAATAGCACAAAAGGAGCGGAAGAACCGCTCCTTTTGTTTGAAAACAGTCTTACAGGTTTTCCTTGACCTTGGCGGCCTTGCCCACGCGGTCCCGCAGGTAGTACAGCTTCGCCCGGCGAACCTTACCACGGCGGATGGTCTCCACCTTCTCGATGGTGGGAGCATGCAGCGGGAATACCTTTTCCACGCCTACGCCATAGGAGATGCGGCGAACGGTGAAGCTCTCCTCCACGCCGCCGTGCTTCTTGGCGATCACAGTGCCCTCGAAGACCTGGATACGCTCGCGGTTGCCTTCTTTTACGCGAATGTGTACACGAACGGTGTCGCCCACGCTGACGGACGGCGGGGTCTCCTTCATGTACTTTTCGGTGAATTGCTGCATAAGATCCATGATTGTTTTCCTCCTGTTATGCAGGCGTTCATGTGTCCATGCCCTGTGGCCGCACAGAGGACCGCCCGTGTTCAACTTGTAGAGTATAACATGGGGCGTCCCCCAAATGCAAGCACTTTTTTTCTCTGATTTGCACGTACTTCCAGCTGTTTTGCGTGCAATCGTACCGCGGATTCACGAAACCCGCCGCTTTCCCGGCCCGGAATCCCCCCGAATGGTGCGAAGAAGCAGCCACACTGCCGTCACCAGCAGCGTGAAGTTGTACCCGCCGGCGGCGAGAACTGCCCCGGCGCCCACGAGAAGGCCGGTGAGCACCCCTGCTGCGGCGGTGAGAAAGCGCTCCGCCCAGTCCGGGTCCAAGAGGTCTGCCAGGAGGTCGAAGAGGAGACGGCCTCCGTCCAGAGGCAATACCGGCAGCAGATTGAATCCCCCAACCGCAAAGCTCATGGCCGCCAGCAGAAAGCACTTCCCTGCCGCCGCCATGCCGCCCACCAGCAGATTCATAGCCGGACCCGCCAGCAGCACCAGGCTCTCCCTTCCGTAGGACAGAGGGGCATCGTAGACCATGGTGAACTCCGCCCCAGCGGCGGAGAGGCGAAGCCGTCCCACCCTGCCGCCGAATACCGCAGCGGCGGCCACATGTCCCGCCTCATGGAGCAGACAGGCCAGCACCGCCCAGGGGAGAAACCCAACCCCTTCGTCCAGCCAGAACACCACCGCCGCCATGAGCCAGAACCCGGGACTCACCTCCAGCCGCTGCCAGGGATCAGAGATCCACATAGTGGATGGGGTTCAGGCGGATGTGGTCTTTCGTGATGAGAAAGTGGAGGTGGGGCCCTGTGACGTTCCCCGTGTGGCCGGAGTACGCCACGATATCCCCGCAGGACACCGGCATGCCCTGATAGACCAGCAGCTCGCTGCAGTGGGCGTAGAAGCTGGACACATTGTTGTCGTGGAGAATGCTGAGGTAGAGGCCGAAGTCATCGCTCTTGCCGATATACTCCACCACCCCGTCTGCAAAGGCCTTCACCGGCGTGCCGTCCGGCACGGCGATGTCCAGGGCCAGGTGGAACTCCTTCAGATTGGTGATGGGGCTGATCCGGTATCCGAAGGTGGAGGAGATGGGGCCGTCCACCGGGTTCACTGTCTTCTCCAGGCCCAGGGGGTAGTACTCCATGCTCACGTTGGAGGGCAGCTTCTCCCCCGCCTCATTGTACTCCTGGGCCATGGCGGTAACCACCGCTTCGGTGGGCTCCGGTGTGGGTTCCGGCGTAGGGGCGGTTGTCTCGGCGGGCTCCGGGGTCTCAGAGATGGCGGGCTGTTCCTCTGTTGGTGTCGGCTGCGCTGTGGGAGATGGTGTATCAGAAGAGAGCGGCGATGGGGCCTCTTCAGGGGCTGAGAGACCGTCTGAAAGGGTGTGCTGGAGAGAGGTGATGCCCATACGCCGGGTGGTGCTCCGCTGTACGGCGTCCTGGAACGTGAGGGCGCGGGTGCCCGGCAGGCCTGTCCCCTCAGGAGATTGGGAGACAGATGCATCCGGGTGCAGCAGCTGCTGATAGAGATTGTCCAGAATCCGGGCAGGAGTCTCCCCCTCTGAGACGGACTGCTCCACCGAGCGGAAGGCGCCGGCGAAATCCACATCCTGCTCCAGGGCAGCCCGCCAACGCTCCAGGGAGTCCGGCGCCACGCCCCGGCCGATGTACACGATGAGAAAGAGCACCACGCTGGCTGCCAGCTGCCAGAGCATCCGCCGGGTGGATTCCGCCTGTACGGAGGCCTCCGCCTTTTTCTTGGATGAAGCGGTCCGCTGGGCTGTCCGCCGGGGATAAGACCGGGGATACGCCTTTCGCTGTTTTTTACCTGGACCCGCGGGATATTGCATGGCGCTGCCTCCTCAAGCTGCGTTTTCCATACTGTATGTCCCAGGGCGGGAAATTATGCAGGTCTCCCCTCTTGACGGCCCCAAGCCGCTCTGATAGAATCCGGAAAACGGCAGAAGGGAGAATGCACATGCAGGTAATGGTGATAGACGCCCAGGGCGGCGGCATCGGAAGACAGCTGATTACGGCATTAAAGCAGGTGGCCAGTGATCTGCAGATCATCGCCGTGGGGACCAACAGCGCCGCCACAGCGGCTATGCTGAAGGCTGGCGCAGACAAGGCGGCCACAGGAGAGAACGCTGTGGTGGTGAATGCCCGGCGGGCGGATGTGATCGCCGGTCCCATCGGCATTGTGGTGGCGGACTCCCTCCTGGGAGAGATCACCCCGGCCATGGCGGCAGCTGTGGGACAGAGCAGTGCCCATCGGATCCTCATCCCGGTGAGCCACTGCGACACCTCAGTGGCGGGGATGCCGGAACTGCCCATGGGGTCCCTGATCCAAAGCGCCGCTGAGATGATTCTGAAGCTCCGCTGATTTTCAAAAAATCTCCACGCATGAACCACGCCTCGCCGGGCAAGCTACACCCGGCAAGGATGTGATTGAGATGAAGTGGAACAAAACTGCAGTATGGCCCATCGCCGGGGTGACCATGGCCGCTGGCGCCGCCATCGGCATGTCTGTGATCCCCCGCCGGAAGCGGGCTGCCGTCCAGAAGGCGGCGGCCAAGGCGCTGCGGGCCGTGGGAGAGGCAGTAGAAAACTTCCCCGCCAACGCCTTCCGGATGTAACCGGAGGAAACTGGGAGGAAGTCTCATTGGGCCGCACTCGGTGAGCACCGGGTGCGGCCTTGTTTGTTTCTGTCATCACGGCCGGCTGCCGGCCAGGATCTGGTAGAAAGCGGCGGTGATCTCTGTGCAGACCGCATAGAGGCCGCTGTCATCCATCGGGTTTGCCGCGCCGGAGGTGAGTACCACCACCCCGTCTCCGGTGTCGGGGTCAAAGGAGAGCAGGTGCAGTGCCCCGTATGCGCTGCCGCTGTGATAGCAGATCGTCTGGCGCTGGAAGAGATTGTTCTGCACCCGCAGCGGCTGGGCCTGCAGGAAGACGCCCTGCACGGGAAATTGCCCCTGCCGCAGGGCGGCCGCCGAGGCCGGGGTGAGGATCTGCCGGCCGCTGAAGGCGCCCTCATTGCTGAGCACAGCCGTCATCTTGGCCAGGTCCCCTGCGGAGGCGGTGAGGCCGCCGGCAAAGTTGATGCCTGTGGAGGCCGGGACCAGCGGCCTTTTGAAGGTGCGTTGGACATCGGCAGACAGCCCCACGCTGCCGTCCGGCAGATAGAGGGTGGCGATATGGGCCGTGTCCCGCAGCTCTCCCCCTTCAAAGGCGGCATCTGCCTCCAGGAGATCCCACAGGTTGGCGTTCAGAAAGAGATCCAGATAGGTGCCGGAGGTGCGCTCCAATGCCATTCCCAGCACGCTGAAGACATAGTTGTTGTATGCCCAGGCCGCCTGGGTGCCCGGCATCTCCATGGTGTAGCTCTCCGGCCGCAGCAGCTGCTGGACCGATGCCTCATAGGTCCGGGAGACGTTGAAGTCAAAGGGGAGAATGGTGGTGGTGTGGGTGAGGCAGGTCTGCAGGGTGATGGGAATGTCGGGATGGGTGGGATTCATTACCGGAGCGCCCCAGTGCTGGGACAGCGGGTCCAACAGGGACAGTTTGCCCTGCTCCTGCAGCAGCATCAGTTCGATGGCGATGGCAACCTTGCTGATGGAGGCGGATCGCATTTTGAATTCCGGCGTCATAGGCTGTCTGTCCTTCACGGCCCAACCCGTGACATAGGTCTCGGAGGCCACGCCGGAGCGCACCACTGCCGCTTGGATCCCTGCGGCGCCGTATTTTGCCGCGGCGTTGTCCACCGCAGCCTGCATGCCTGACACGAACATGAGATACCACTCCCTTCTTTTCATAAAGGAAAAACCGGAACCAAATCTTATGGTTCCGGTTTTCTGAAATGGAGATAAGCGGGATCGAACCGCTGACCTCTTGAATGCCATTCAAGCGCTCTCCCAGCTGAGCTATACCCCCGTAGATGCGTAAAAAGCGTGGCGTCTGATGGTGGAGATAAGCGGGATCGAACCGCTGACCTCTTGAATGCCATTCAAGCGCTCTCCCAGCTGAGCTATACCCCCGGGAAAGACGCCGTGTTTTTTACGCAAGCGGTAGTATAGCAGGTGCGGCCGGCGGTGTCAACAGCTTTTTCAAAAAGTTTTGCAGAATCTTTTTGGGGAATATTCCATAAATTGGTTAATGTTGTCCTTTTGCCGGCTGGAATCGCGGCGTTCCGGCCCTTTCCCAGACAATCTGTAGGACTTTTGGGCGCTATTTTGACCTGCTGCTGGGATTCGGGTGTTGCATTTTGGACCTTCCTCTTGTATACTGAGCCCGCTACGGTTTCCACCATTTGCAGAAACGGACTGATTGTATTGAGAATGATCATCGCCGGCGCCGGTAAGGTCGGCGCTTCGGTAGCGGAACAGCTTGCTGCAGAGGGACACAGTGTCACCATCGTAGATCTCTCTGAGGAGACCACCAACAAGCTCTCCAATCAAATCGATGTCATGTGCATCAAGGGCAACTGCGCCTCCCGGGAGACCTTATTGGAGGCCGGCGCCGTGGATACGGATGTGCTGATCGCCACCACCGAGTCCGATGAGATGAACCTCCTCTGCTGCTATTGCGGACATCGACTGGGCATCCCCCACACTGTGGCCCGGGTGCGGGACATCAGCTATGTGGATGAAGTGGAGAGTCTGAAGCGGGATCTGAACATCACCATGATCGTGAACCCGGAGCACGCCACCGCCGTGGAGATCTCCCGGATGCTCCGCTTCCCCAATGCGGCCAACGTGGACACCTTTGCCCGGGGCCAGGTGGAGCTGGTGGCCTTCCATATGCAGCAGGGAGACTTTATCTGCGACCACGCCATCATGGATGTGAGCCGGCGGATTCAGAACGTCCCCTTCCTCTTCTGTGCTGTGGAGCGGGGCAGCGAGGTTTTCATCCCCAACGGCCGCTCTGTGCTGCGCCAGGGAGATAAGGTGTACATCGCCGGCACCCCCAACGGCATCCACGAGTTCTTCCACATGCTGGGGCGGCAGGCCCACAAGATCCGCCGGGCCTTTATCATCGGCGGCGGCCGCATTGCCTTCTATCTGCTGGCAGAGCTGGAGCGGCTGGGCATGAGCTGCAAGGTGGTGGAAAAGGATGCAGACCGCTGCAGAACGCTGGCGGAGGCATTTCCCCGGGCTACGATCATTCATGGAGACGGCACCGATCCGGAGCTGCTCTCGGAAGAGCGGATCTCGGCGGCAGACGCCTTCATCGCCCTCACCAACCGGGATGAGGACAATCTGATCATCTCTCTCTACGCCCACCAGGAAAAGGTGCCGAAAGTGGTGGCCAAGTCCAGCCACCAGAACTACACCTCCATCGCCCGCTCCGCCGGCGTGGAGTCTGTGGTCTCTCCCAAGCTCACCACAGCGGCCCAGATCCTGCAGCTGATCCGCGGCATTCAGAACTCCAAGGGCAATACCATGACCGCCCTCTACCGCATCGCCAGCAACCAGGCGGAGGCCATGCAGTTCCGGGTGACGCCGGAGGCCCGCTTTTTGGGCACGCCGCTGAAAGACCTCCGCAGCCGCCTGCGGGAGGGTATCCTGATCGCGGTGATTGTCCGGGACAACGAAGTGATTATTCCCCAGGGCTCCACCACGCTGGAGGCCGGCGATGAGGTGATCGTGGTGGCCAAGGACAGCGGCATCATCGATCTGGACAACATCTACCAGAGCTGAGCCGGAGGCGCAGGATATGAATTTCAAACTGGTTGCCCGCATTACCGGCATGACCCTCCTGCTGGAGGCCGCCACGATGCTGCTGCCCATGTTTGTGGGGATGCTGTACGGGGAGACGCCGGTGCCCTTCCTGCTCTCCATCGTCATCACCGCAGCGGTGGGCTTTGTGCTCATGATGGCCTTTCGGAAAGCGAACCACAACTTCTACGCCAGAGAGGGTTTTTTCACCGTAGGTCTGATCTGGGTGCTGTTCGGCGTGTTCGGCGCCCTTCCCTTCCAGTTCTCCGGCTATTTCAAAAGCTATATCGACTGCTTCTTTGAGACCATCTCCGGCTTCACCACCACCGGTGCCACGATTCTCACGGAGATTGAGTCCCTGCCCCGGGGAATTCTCTTCTGGCGCTCCTTCACCCACTGGCTGGGCGGCATGGGCGTGCTGGTGCTCACCACTGCCCTGCTCCCCTTCCTGGGCCTCAGTTCCAACTTCCTGATCCGGGCGGAGAGCCCGGGCCCGGTGAAATCCAAACTGGTGCCCCGGGCGGCCCAGTCCTCCCTCATCTTATACAGCATCTATCTGGGGCTCACCCTTCTGGAGGTGCTGTTTCTGAAGATCGCCGGCATGAGCTGGTTTGACGCCTTCAACCACTCCATGGCCACCGCCGGTACCGGCGGGTTTTCCACCCGCAATGCCTCTGTAGCGGCGTATGGCAGTCCGGCGATTGAGATCATCATCACCGTTTTCATGCTGCTCTTCTCCATCAACTTCTCGGTCTACTTTCTCATCATCACCGGCAAGATCAAGCAGGCGCTGAAAAGCGATGAGCTGCGCTTCTTCCTCTGTGTGGTGGCCTTTGCGATTCTCGTGATCACCTGGAACATCCGGGACATGTATGAGACCCTGAGCGAGAGCCTTCGGTTGGCTGCCTTCCAGGTGGCCTCGGTGATCTCCACCACCGGTTTTGTCACTGCGGATTTTGACCAGTGGCCGGTGCTGTCCAAAATGCTGCTGGTGGTGCTGATGTTCGTAGGCGCCTGCGCCGGGTCCACCGGCGGCGGCATGAAGTGCTCCCGGATTCTGGTGCTGTACCGGACATGTAAGCGGGAGGTGCGCTCCATCGTCCACCCCCGGGCCGTCACCGTGGTGCGCCTGGACGGTGCTCCCCTGCCGGAGCGGACGATTCAGACCACCGGCTGCTTCTTTGTGATCTACATCTTCCTTACCTTCTGCATGTCTCTCGTGGTGGGGCTGGACAACTTCTCCTTTACCACCACCCTCACCTCGGTGATCACCTGTATCAGCAACGTGGGCCCCGGCCTGGATGTGGTGGGTCCAACCGGCAACTTCCAGTCCCTCTCCATGCTCTCCAAACTGGTGCTCTCCTTTGCCATGGTGCTGGGCCGCCTGGAGATGTACCCCATCCTGGTGCTTTTCAGCCGCTCCGCCTGGAGCCGCTTCTGAACGGCAATCTTCCAAAACAAACAAGGCTGCGAAACCTGCATCTCGCAGGTTCCGCAGCCTTGCCGCATGACGGGATCAGACCGCCAGGTGCTCCAGGATCCGCCGGGCCACATAGACGCCGCTGGCGGAGGCGTGGGACAGCGAGTGGGTGACGCCGCTGCAGTCTCCGATGACGTAGAGCCCGGGGTGACGGGTCTCCAGGTTGCTGTCTATGGAGACTTCCATGTTGTAGAACTTCACCTCTACGCCGTACAGGAGGGTGTCATCATTGGCGGTGCCGGGGGCGATCTTGTCCAGGGCGTAGATCATCTCGATGATGCCGTCCAGGATGCGCTTGGGGATAACCAGACTCAGGTCGCCGGGAGTGGCGCTGAGGGTGGGCACCACAAAGTTCTCGTTGATCCGGGACACGGTGCTCCGGCGGCCCCGGACCAGGTCTCCGAAGCGCTGTACGATGACGCCGCCGCCCAGCATGTTGGACAGCCGTGCGATGCTCTCGCCGTAGCCATTGGAGTCCTTGAAGGGCTCAGAGAAGTGTTTGCTCACCAGAAGGGCGAAGTTGGTGTTGTCCGTGTGGCAGGCGGGGTCCTCGTAGCTGTGGCCGTTCACGGTGACAATGCCGTTGGTGTTCTCATTGACCACCACGCCCCGGGGATTCATGCAGAAGGTGCGGACCAGGTCCTCAAACTTGTTGGTCCGGTAGACGATCTTGCTCTCATAGAGCTCATCTGTGAGGTGGGCGAAGATCTCCGCCGGCAGTTCCACCCGCACCCCGATGTCCACCCGGTTGGAGCGAGTGGGGATGTCCAGGTCTCCGCAGACCTTTTCCATCCACTTGCTGCCGCTGCGGCCCACGGAGATCACGCAGCGCTTGCAGGAGAAGGACTTGTCCCCGTTGCGCAGCACATAGCCGTCCACCGTCTTCTCCACCGCGGAGACAGTGGTGTTGAAGAAGAAGTCCACTTTCTGCTGGAGCTCCTGGTACAGGTTGCCCAGCACCACGTAGTTGATGTCCGTTCCCAGGTGGCGGACCTGGGCGTCCAGCAGATGGAGACCGTTCTGCAGGCACATGTGCTTGATCTTGGTGTTGGCGGTGGAGTAGAGACGGGTGCCCTCTCCCCCGTGCTGCAGGTTGATCTCGTCCACGTAGCGCATCAGATCCAGGGCCTCCTGTTTGCCGATGTGCTCGTACAGGGTGCCGCCGAACTGGTTGGTGATGTTGTACTTGCCGTCTGAGAAGGCGCCGGCGCCGCCGAAGCCGCTCATGATGGCGCAGGTCTTGCACTTCACGCAGGCCTTCACGTTCTTGCCGTCTATGGGGCACTTGCGCTTCTCCAGGGGATTGCCCGCCTCCAGTACAGCCACTTTCAGCTGGGGATCCCCCTGGATCAATTCGTAGGCAGTGAAGATACCGCCGGGGCCTGCCCCGACGATGATGACATCATAGGTCATGGTACGAACCTCCCGCGTATGGATGAGCCGGCAATGGAGCGGACCGGCGGCGCTTTCGGTAAAGGCATGAAAAATCCGCCGGAATCCAATGTTCCGGCGGCCTTTTCTTCTGGAGCTAGTGATGTGACTCGAACACACGACCTGCTGATTACGAATCAGCTGCTCTACCGGCTGAGCTACACTAGCATGTGTGACCCGAGGGATCCGGCCAACGTGCGGTATCTTAACACAGGCCGGGGGAGTCGTCAAGCCCCAATTTGCTTTTTTTCTGCATGATTTTGCCGGCATTTTTCACGATTCTTCACAGCGGAGCCCAGGAAGGAGAAGAAAAATCGGGCAAAGTGCAGATTGAATTCAACACATCAGTGTGCTACACTATGGCAAACGCTGGAAAGGAAATGCCTATGATTGAGACTTGGACCGTCACAATTCCTCAGCTGACCGGCGATACCCCCCGCAGGGCATATGCCTACGTGCCGGATTACTTTGCGGAAGATGAGTCGCAGCGTTTTCCGGTGCTCTACATGTTCGATGGCCACAACGTCTTTTTTGACGAGGACGCCACCTACGGAAAGAGCTGGGGCCTGAAAGAATATCTGGAGGAGAGCGGCATCCCGCTGATTGTAGCCGCGGTGGAATGCAACCGGGGCGAGGACAACGGCCGGCTCTCGGAGTACTCCCCCTTTACCTTCTCAGAGCGGGGCATGGGGAAATTTGTAGGGCGGGGCCGCACCACCATGAACTGGTTCGTGAAGGAGTTCAAGCCCTATATCGACTATGAGTATCCCACGCTTCCCGGCCGGGAGGACACCTTTATCGCCGGCTCCTCCATGGGCGGCCTCATGAGCCTCTACGCCCTCATCGAGTACAACCGCTTCTTCTCCCGGGCAGCGGCTCTGTCCCCCTCCCTCTGGGTAGCACCTGCCCGCCTGGAGCGGATGATCAGCAGCGCCCGGCTGGATCCGGACACCCACCTCTATATCGACTACGGCGCCAGAGAGATGGGCAATCACACCGCCATGTCCAAGGGATTCGCCCATTTCACCGCTCTACTCATGGAAAAGCGGATCAATGTGACAAGCCGCATCGTCCCAGACGGCGACCACAGCGAGGGCAGCTGGGAGCGGCAGATTCCCTTCTTTATGGACGCGCTGTTTTACGGCAAAGATTACTGACAGGTAGGAGCTGTTTTGCTTGGTAACCCATTATTTCAAAGACTATAGCGCCATTCTGGGCCGGGAGATGGAGATGAAGGTCTACGGACACGCCGGCAGACCCGCCCTCTTTATCCCCTGCCAGGACGGCAGATTCTTCGACTTTGAGAACTTCCACATGGCAGATGTGATGGCGCCGTGGATCGAGTCCGGCCAGATCATGGTGTTCTCCATTGACACCATGGATGCCGAGAGCTGGTCCAACACCTACGGCGACCCCTATTGGCGGATCCGCCGCTATGAGCAGTGGATCCACTACATCGTGGAAGAGGTGGTCCCTTTTATCCAGGACTGGACCCGGGAGAGCAACCAGTGGGACGAGATCCCCGGCGTGATGGTGTTCGGCGCATCTCTGGGCGCCACCCACGCGGTGAATCTGTTCCTCCGCTTCCCCGAGCAGTTTGACCGCCTGCTGGCCCTCAGCGGCATCTATACCACGGAGTACGGCTTTGGCAGCTACATGGACGATGTGACCTACATGAACTCCCCCGTCCACTATCTGGCCAACATGCCGGCAGATCACCCCTATATCCAGCTGTACAACCAGAAGAAGGGCGTCATCTGCGTGGGCCAGGGTGCCTGGGAAGAGCCGGAGACCACCCGGCGCATGGCACAGATCTGCGCAGAAAAGGACATCCACCTCTGGGTGGACTTCTGGGGCTGGGACGTCAAGCACGACTGGCCCTGGTGGTACAAACAGGTGGAGTACTTCCTCCCCTATCTTTTGGATGACTGATATAACCTTACCTATACGAGAGAGAGGCCTATTTGCATGAAAAACGTGATTTTCCTGTCCCCCAATTTCCCCACCAACTATTGGATGTTCTGCCGGGAGCTGAAGAACAACGGCATGAACGTGCTGGGCATCGGCGACTGCCCCTATGACAACCTGACTGCAGACCTGAAGAGCAGCCTGAACGAGTACTACAAGGTCTCCAGCCTGGAGAACTACGATGAGGTCTACCGCGCTGTGGGCTTCTTCATCCACAAGTACGGCCGCATCGACTGGCTGGAGTCCAACAACGAGTACTGGCTGGAGCGGGACGCCCACCTGCGCACCGACTTCAACATCAACAGCGGCTTCCACGATGAGGACATTCCCCGCATCAAGTATAAGTCCAAGATGAAGGACTACTACAAGAAGGCCCGCATCCCCGTGGCCCGCTTCCACCTGGTGGATGACTTTGAGGGCTGCATGGCGTTCATCAAAGAGGTGAACTTCCCGGTCTGCGTCAAGCCGGACAACGGCGTAGGCGCCTCAGACACTCACAAGCTGAAGAACGAGGAGGACCTGAAGCACTTCCTGGAGACCAAGATCCCCAACGTGACCTACATCATGGAGGAGTTCATCAACGCAGAGGTGAACTCCTACGATGCCATCATCGACTCCCAGGGCAACCCCATGTTCGAGACCGGCAACGTCACCCCCAACTCCATCATGGACATCGTCAACAACGACGACAACTCCATCTACTATATCGTGAAGGACCTGCCTGAGGATACCCGCAAGGCCGGCCGGGCCGCGGTAAAGGCCTTCGGCGTCAAGAGCCGCTTCATCCACTTCGAGTTCTTCCGCCTCACCGAGGACCAGCACATCGGCAAGAAGGGCAAGGTGGTGGCCCTGGAAGTGAACATGCGCCCCTGCGGCGGCTTCACCCCGGACATGATCAACTTCGCCCACTCCACCAACGTGTACAAGATCTGGGCCGACATGATCGCCTTCGACAAGTCCACCGTGCCTGTGGGCGAGCACGCCTTCTGCGGTTTCGCCGGCCGCCGGGACGGCAAGAACTTCGTCATGGACCACGCCGCCATCATGGAAAAGTACGGCGCCAACATGAAGATGGTGGGCCGGGTGCCCGATGCACTGGCAGACGCCATGGGCAACCAGATGTATGTGGCCACTTTCCCCACGGAAGAGGATCTGAACAACTTCTACAAAGAGATCCTGGCAGACAAGGACAACCAGTAAGACGAGAGCCCCCGCAGGACGCGCTGCATCGCGTGCCCTGCGGGGGCTTTTTTGTTCTGTTAGCATGCCTCCGTACTTGCCTGCTTCGGGGCGAACAGAGCGTCCTGGTTCTCCACAACCTTGTCCGGGACGAGCACTTCCGGGTAGATCTTGCTGCCCGCATAGCCGCACACCCCGACCCGGGGTGAGTTGCTAATGGGCAGGGTGTCGTACTTGTCCAGCCCCTGGGCGGTGACGCAGTCCTCGCAGAGGAAGGTCTCATGGAACCCCAGGTACTTGGCCACAGCCATCGTGGCCGGTGCGGTTTTGCAGTGCTCACAGAGAAACACCGGGGGGCAGTTGCGGGCGATGAGCTTTACCGGCTCTTTCTGGCGGCGCCCCTTCCGGGAGGAGGTGATGGCGACCTCCAGCTCCGTAGAATCCCCGTTGTCGTAAGTGTAGCTGCATTTCATGCGGGGCTTCAGGACATCTTTCAGCGAGACAGACTGCATGTCGTTGCGGTGGGTGGCAGGGACCTTCTCGTAGCTCTTGCCGCTGATGTAGAACTGGCTCCAGTGGTTGCAGCACTCCAGCCAGATGTCCCGCAGAAACTGGTCCACCGTGTCCAGCGTCATGTCTGCCTGCACTTCAAAGTAGATCCAGTATTTCTTGTCCTTGTCCTTTCTGCCGGTAGCTTTCATGACGAAGAAAGTGCACGGCTCCCCTCCGGTTTCCGAAATGATACAGGCTTTCCGCTCCTCACAGGAGATGAGATGGCGGCCTATGTCCTGCGTTGGAATCAGCATGCCACAGTATCTGCATACGCCAAGGGTCTCGTCAGTCTGCTCGGCCTTCTTCTTTTTGGACCTTTTGGGTTTTTCGGGCTTTTCAGGCTTTTCGGACAGCTCAGGCCCATCCATAGCGACACCTCTCATTCTTTGCATTACCCATTGTTGTTCCGCCTATTCCAGTGCAGCAATGCTCTATTCGTCCAGTTCCGTGTCCGGGACGAACTCATCCGGGTAGACATCGCTGCCGCAATAGCCGCACATGCCCATCCGGGGAGAGTTGCAGACCGGCAGGGTTTCCTCCTCATCGATCCCCAGTTCCTCCATGCATGCATCGCAGAAGAAGCATTCATCGCCCGGTACCGCATATACGCTCACCGCGGTTGCCTCTTCCTTGTTACAGTGATCGCACAGGATCTTGGGGGAGATGTTGCGGGAGAGAATGGTGATGGGCTCTTCCTCCGGCGCTCCCTTGCGATAGTTCTCCACAAGTAAGGTCAGGTAGGTGGTGGTTCCGAAATCGTACTCGTAATGCATCTGCAAATTGGGCCGCAGCACGTCACCCAGCCGAACGTTATCCATCACGGATTCGGGGTCATCGCCGAAACTCTCGAAAGCGACGTTGGGGAAGCGCATCCCCAGGAAGGAAAACTCGCTCAGGTGGCCGCAGCACTCCACCCAGATGTCCCGCAGGAACTGGTCCAGGTCCCCCAGGGTCTGGTCCTCATCTACCTCAATATACATCCAGTACTCTTTGTTGTATGTGCCGAATACCTTGATCAGGAAGTATCCTTGGAGAGCCTGGTCCGGCTCCGGCGGTACCTCCAAATGATGCATGCGGGCATTGCAGCTGGCCAGGTGTTTGCCCATGTACGAGCTGGTGAATGGCTTGCCGCAGTACTTGCACTTTCCTTTGGTTCTCTCAGCCATGGCTATCATCCTTCTTCTTTAGTGTGCGCAGGTTGTGGTCCTCTACCTGTCAGAATACCATAGATTGGAACCGGCGTCTAGAGGAAAATCGAAGTTCCACGAAAGATTTCCACAGATTTTCCCAGATTTCCCCGTTTTCCCTGGTTGCAGCCGGGGAGCCGACGGGGTTGAAATCCTTCTCCCCTGCCCCTGTATATTCCAGCGCGGGACAGACCATACTATTGTCACCAACCGTGAAGGAGGCAATTCCATTGGCCAATTTAACCACCAAAGAGCTCACCGCTCTGGAGGACCAGCTGAACTTTGAGCGGGTGCTCTGCTGCAAGTATCAGGACGCCGCCCGCAACTGCAAAGAGGCAGATCTGCAGAGCAGTTTCCGCCAGTACGCCACCCAGCACCAGCAGAACTATCAGACGCTGCTCAACTTTTTGCACTGAGGAGGACACCGCCATGCAAGATGCCGAACGGATCACAGACCTGCTGCTCACCGAAAAGAAGATCAGCACCAACTACGACCTCTTCGCCTCGGAGTGCACCAACACCAAACTGCGGGACACCTTTGTGGACATGATCGCCCAGAGCCACCGCACCCAGACCGCCCTCTTCACCGCCGGGCAGCAGAAGGGCTGGTACAGCGTCACCCAGGCCCAGCCCCAGCAAATCAGCCAGGCAGCCCAGAAGTTCGAGAACCAGGTCCCCTCTGTGCAGTGAGTGCTGGAAACCTTAAAAAAATATAAAGTTCGGGCCGCCCGCTTCCAGAGGGCGGCCCTTTGTGCTATACTGCCCCACAGAACTGCGGAGGTGAGAGGAATGCAAAAGGCAAACATTCTCGTGGTAGAGGACGATCCGGATATCAATCGGCTGCTCTGTACCATCCTGGAGGGCGCCGGCTGTCTCTGCCGCAGTGCCTTCTCCGGCAGCGAGGGCCTCTTGTGGGCCGAAAAGTACGACTACGATCTGGTGCTGTTGGATCTTATGCTGCCGGGGATCTCTGGCGAGGAGTTTATCACCCAGATCCGCCGGGGGCGCACCATGCCCATCATTGTGGTCTCTGCCAAAGTGGGGGTGGACGCCCGGGTGACTGCCCTGCGGCTGGGTGCGGACGACTTTATCCCCAAGCCATTCGACAACAAAGAGGTGTTGGCCCGGGTGGAGGCCCAACTCCGGCGGGTGCGGGAGTTCTCCTTCCAGCAGCCTGCCCGGCTCACCGCAGGCTCCCTGGTCATAGACCGGGACGCCCGCACCGTGACGGTGGACGGCGCGGAAGTCTGCCTCACTGCCCGGGAGTTTGACATCCTCACCCTTCTCGCTGCCAATCCCCGCAAGGCCTTCTCACGGGCTCAGATCTATGAGGCGGTGTGGGGCGAGGAGTTTCTGGGTGACGACAACACAGTCAACGTCCATGTGAGCAAGATCCGGGGCAAGCTGGCCAAGGCCGCCCCGGACAGGGAGTTTATCAGCACGGTGTGGGGCATTGGGTTTAAGCTGGCTGACCTATCACTTTAGATTTTCTTCACCTTTGAGCACGGGATCCCTTCATGTTTTGGCGGTACACTGGGGCCATCCCAAACGAAAGGCGTGATACACAACATGAGAGACGACAAAGCCGTGCTGGTGACCTACAACCTCACCCGCACCTACGGCGCGGTCAAGGCGCTGGACAATGTCACCCTCACCGTCCACAAAGGCGATATCTACGGGCTGGTCGGGCGCAACGGCGCAGGCAAGACCACCCTTTTGCGGCTGATCAGCGGACAGTCCATCCCCACCTCCGGTGATTTGGAGCTCTTCGGCACCACTGGACACGGCGCATACAAGCACCGCAACCGCACCGGCGTCATCATCGAGACCCCCTCCTTCTACCCCTACCTCACCGCCCGGGAGAACCTGGAGTACTACCGCACGCAGCGGGGCCTGCCTGGCAAGGGCCTGGTGGATGAGGCCTTGGAGCGGGTGCATCTGGAGGATACCGGCAGGAAGAAGTTCAAGAGCTTCTCCCTGGGCATGAAGCAGCGGCTGGGCCTGGCCCTGGCGCTGATGAATCAGCCGGACTTTCTCCTGCTGGACGAGCCCATCAACGGGCTGGACCCGGAGGGCGTGGCGGAGTTCCGCACCCTGATGAAGGAGCTGAACCGGGACCACGGCACCACCATCCTGATCTCCAGCCACATCCTCACGGAGCTGGCCAGCGTTGCCACCTGCTACGGCTTCCTGGAGCAGGGCAAGCTGCTGGAGGAGATCACCGCAGAGGCGCTGCACGAGAAGTGCCGCACCTGCCTTCTGGCCACGGTAGACAACGCCCCCAAGGCCGCCACCATTCTGGAGACCGCACTGGGCTGCAGCAGCTACGATGTGCTGCCGGGCAATGTGCTGCAGATCTACGCATTCCTGGACGCCCCGCAGAAGGTGAGCGCCGCCCTGTCCCAAAGCGGCGTGGCCCTCTACAGCCTGGAGCAGAAGGGCATGGATCTGGAGAACTACTTCCTCCAGCTGATCGGAGGTGAGCAGCATGTTTAACTACCTCTCCGCTGAGGTCTACAAGGTGGTGCGCCGGCCGGCGCTCTGGGGGTGGCTGGCGGCCATCTTTGCCGGCGAGGTGCTGCTGCTCTATATTGCCTGTTCCGATCAAAGTGGTTTGATGAACTTCGCCCAAGGCGTGATTTTTGTTCCACGTTTGCTGATGATCGGCTTTCTTGCGGCCTTTTTGATCTGCGATCTGGTGTACTCCAACCAGGCCAAAACCGGCACCCTGAAAAACGAGGTGGCCTTTGGCCTCACCCGTCTCCAGATCTATCTGGGGAAGCTCTGCTCCATGTGGGTGGTCTCCCTCGCCGCCGTAGTGGTGGTGCTTGCGCTGTATCTCATCCCCTGCTATCTCCTTCTGGACCATAGCGCTGGGGTGATTGAGGCCATGTGGGGCTTGGGGGCATCGCTTCTCGCCGCCCTGCCTCTCTGGCTGGGCGCCCAGGCCACCTGCTGCGCTCTCTGCTTTGCCACCCGCAGTGAGGGCTTGGTTTGGACCCTGAGCATCGGCATTTTCCTGGGCGGCTCCACCATCGTGAGCATCGCCGTGACCCTTCTCGGCCTGGGACCTTTTGGCCCTCTCTGCGAATTTCTGGTCCACATGTCCAACTGGCTGCCGGACTCACTCTGCCAGGTACTGCATTTGATCCCTACGTTCAACTGGGAAGGGAAATATCCGGAGCTTGTGAGTATCTCAGTTGACATCATTCAGCGGTGCTGGATTGTGGGGGCTTTCTGGGTCTTTGTCCCCACCTTCCTCAGCCTCTCCAACTTCTACCGCAAAGAGATCCACTGATATCATCCCGTATTGCCCCGCCGGTCCCCGGCGGGGCAAAGGAGGTTATACCGATGTTCATCATCCTGCTTATCTTGCTGGTGGCCCTCATAGTGGAGAGCGCCTATCTCTATTCCCTGACCAGCGGTCTTCGTGAGGCCGCCGTTCAGCTGGAGGATCTCATCCAGGGGTCCAGCACCACCCGGCTCACGGTGGCCTGCCCCAACAAGGCGGCAGAACAGCTGCTGCAGCAGGTGAACCGGCTGGCGGAGCGGCGGCAGATGGAGAAGACGGAGTGGTCCCGGCGGGAACAGAGTCTCCGACAGCAGATCGCCAACGTCTCCCACGACCTCCGCACGCCCCTCACATCGATTCTGGGATACTTGCAGCTTTTGGAACAGGAGGACCTGCCCTATGACAAGCGCCAGGCCTATCTCCAGGTGATCGCCGGCCGGGCTCGGACCTTGCAGTCTTTCATCGGCTCCTTCTACGACCTCACCCGCATCGAGGGCGGAGAGTTCCCCTTGGAGCGGGAGCGGATCTCCCTCACCCGGATCCTCTCCGATCAGCTGGCGGACTCCTATGAGCAATTGGAACAGGCCGGCATCCGGGTGGAGGCGGATCTTCCACCGGACATTCCCCCGGTGTGGGGAGACCGGTATGCCGCCACCCGGGTGTGCTCCAACCTCCTCACCAATGCCCTCCGCCACGCGAAAGGGGCTCTCACCATTCGCCTTGTAAAGCAGGAAAAAGCTGTGGTGATGTCCTTCTCCAACCCTGCGCCGGACATGCAGCCGGAGGACGCCGGCCGTGTATTTGAGCGCTTCTACAGCGCCAACCGGGCCCGAGACCGGGAGAGCACCGGATTGGGCCTCGCCATCGTAAAGGCCCTCACCGAGCGCATGGGCTGCTCCGCCGATGCCCGCTGGGACAATGGTATCTTCACCCTGGAGATCCGATGGCCAACGTAATCAAATATTCAAACTTTTCCCCTGTTCAAAGCCGTCGGAATATGCTATGATATGGAAGAAAGGAGTTGGTCCTCATGTTGCAAAAGCGTAACATCGCCATCTGCATCATTCTCAGCATATTCACCTGCGGCATCTACATGCTGTACTGGTTTGTAAAGGTCACCGACGAGGTCAATGCTGTCACCGAGCAGCCAGACACCACCGGCGGCATGAGTCTTCTCTTCGATGTCATCACCTGCGGGATCTACGGCATCTACTGGGGCTGGAAGACCGGCAGCAAGTTGGAGTGGGCACGGGCCCGCCGCGGCATTCCCGGCAGTTCTATGAACGTGCTCTTCCTGATTCTGAATCTCTTTGGTCTGACCATCGTCACCCTGGCCCTGGTGCAGGACGAACTGAATCGGTACAACGCCGCCTGGTAAGCCTGAGAGACCCAGAACAGCGAGAACTGAAAAGGATAAAGTGAGAGCAGCTTTGTATCGCAGATGCTGTAAAGGCCTATACCATTACAGAAGTGTCATAACATACAGCCCGTTTGGTTCGTCATTTGGACTTCCGGCAGTCCTGTTTCAACCAGCAGAAGAAGCAAAGAACCAACTTGATCTGGCTGAGACCCACCGCAGAAGCTTTCTTTTGAAGGCGCCTGTCTCCAGCCTCACTTTCTGCAAGTAGCGGGGTTTGAACCGAAGCGTACGGCGAATACCTGTGAAGTTTTTTGCTTTACATCCCTTCTGACACAAGCTTTTTCCCACCATTGCACATGAAAGAGCGCAGTGCACCGATTGCACTGCGCTCTCCTCTTTCAGGTGTCCGCATCACTCCGGCAGATCTGTCCCCTGCCGCATGGCCCCAGTTCCGCTTCGTCCTTCCGCTCCAGGCTGAGGGACCCCGCCCGGCCTTCCACATGGTGGGTGAGCTGGTGGCGGAGGGTGGTGCGTAAGCTCCTCCTCCCAGACAGACTGGGGCTCATACCGGAAGAGCACCACGAAGGAGCCGTAGTCTAGGACAATATAGCGGCCCATGCTGTCCCAGCAGTACTCCCCCAGGATGTACACGTCCTCCCCTGCGTCCGGGTCCGGCAGAGTGTCTTCGGAGAGGAGAATGCCGCCGGTGAGGCCATCAAAGAGGGCTGGGGGAAGCTCCTCACAGGCTGCGTCCAGAATGTCGTTTTACAACGAAAATGGGAAGAACCACGGTAGGAAGCCTCCTGTCCAAGTGATGGTCACGGTGCGGGTGTAGCTGGCCTGGTCTGCTGAGGGTTCATAGCCGTACCATGGAGTATAGCTGTAGTTCAGCGATTGGATGTCCTCCTTGATCTGCAATCCCCGGAAGGTGACGCCGGTGTGATCCTGTTCCCCCAGCAGAGAGAATGCGGCTTCCCACCACTCCTCCAACTTGTGGCGCGGCCTCTCTACGCCAAACAGGGCATAGACCGCGTCAGCCTCCTGCCGGTAGGAGATGCTGAATTTCTCGTTCACAAAACGCTTGGTAATGACGGCGGAGATGGAGCCGTCCGGGTTCTGCTGGAAGACGGCAGTGGCATGCTCGGCCTCTTCCTCTGGCGTCATCTCGGAGGCGTAGACGGTGATTGTTCCAATGGGATCGGTGGCATTTTCGTTGTTCTGATAGATGGTCTCAACTGTCTGCAGGTCCGGGAGATGGGCTGCATGGACCAACCAGAATACCGCCGGTTGAAAAAACGTGAGGAGAAACACCATCACATACACTGAGATGTAGCCTGCAATGCCGGCGGTGCAGTCGCCTCGCTGGGGCACCACCTCATATCGGCAGTCCCAGTTCTGATTCCACTCTGGCTCCATCCCGTCTCGGATATACTGATAGCTCTTCCAGAGTCGGTATATCTCATATATGGGGAGGAAAAAGCCATAACCCTTCTGGGCGATGCACATAGAGCGCCCTTTCAGGACGTCCAGAGGGGGCTTTTCCCCGGTGCTGGTGCGTAGTTTCAGCCCAAAGAGCCACTTCCCTGGCGTCCAGCCCCAGTGATGCAGAAGATACGGTTCGGCGTAGAGGACGATAATGGCGGTGAGATAGGTGCGGATGATACCAGGGATGGCAAAGTGGATCGGGGACGAGGAGATACAGTTCACCAGGCATTCCGGGATGTCCAACACCAGAATGCCGCACAGGATGAAGTCAATGGCCCGGGCAAAGTACCGCCGCCAGGGGTGCAGCCGGGCAGGCTCATAGTCTTCCAGGTGGATTTTGTAGATCTCCGGCTCCTCTGCGGCGGGTTCCGGCTTCTGGGGCAAGTCCGGCTGCTCAGGCGGCGCCTCCAGGCGGGCCAGCCATGGAGCGGGTTCCAATGTGGCGTACTCCAGGCCCAGAGACTCCAGCTGCTTGCAGACGTCTCTCTGGCGGTCCAGCAGCACCTGTTCCCCTTCGATCCGGTTCAGCTGGCCGAAGAGCACCTGCTGCAGTGTGAGGTTGCCATCCTGGAGCATCCGGATCGTGTTGATCTCCACCCCCAACTCCCGGAGCAGCTTGATCTTCTCCAGGGTGTTAAGATCCTCCTCAGAGTAGTCCCGGTAGCCGTTGGACAGCCGCTGGGGATGGATGAGGCCCTCGCTTTCGTAATATCGAATGTTCGCCCGCGCCATTCCTGTGCGGGTTTCCAGTTCTTTGACGTTCATAAAAACACCTCCTGCCCAGAGGATAGACTATCAAGTAGCCTTACAGTCAAGGGGGAAAATGCAAAAATCTGAGAATTTTCTTTCCAATTTTCATGGAACCGTTTTTTCAGGGCCATTTGTCTCCGGTCCTGCGCGGTTCCAGTGCCACGCAAACACCCAAAGTGCAAAAGAGAACTGTTTGAGTCAGTTGCCCCGCTGCCAGCCATGGGCACGTCCATGAGGTTCTGTTCAACATACAGTCCCAAGAACGGGAGGGGCACCACGCAAAGGTGCCGATCTGAGGCCGGA
>CANQII010000016.1 GCA_947623875.1 uncultured Oscillospiraceae bacterium | reverse complement strand
GCGAGCAAGCTCAAAAAGTTCGTCCATCAAGGGCTTCACTTTCTCTTGGCGCATGTCAAGTCGCTGGGCCGGGGTGCAATTTTCGCACTTCCGCTCCAGTTCGAAGACGGTATCGATGATTTTGATTGCCCTCGCAGACTTGCAAGTCTTGGGCGAGGCGCCTTTTGGCGTGGCCTCGAACCACTTGGTTCTTACGTGGCAAAGGCACCCACACCGCGTAACCTCCGGGACCTGGTTGTATCCCGAATAGCCATCGCAGATCAGGAATCCGTTGAAGCCCTTCAACACATCTTTGGCGCTTTCGCCAGAACGATCTGGCTTGAAGACAAAGAGCACAAAGTGATATGGCTCATACTTGCCTGGGGTTACCACCCAAGCACGAGACTCACTCGTGTTCTCTTTCCCAAAGATGTGGTGCACCTGCCACCAACTCTCATCGCCATGGGCCACTCTCACCAGAGTCAGGTAATACCCTAATCGCTCATAGAGCGGGGCAAGCCATTTCTCGGAGACCTCGATCAACCAGTTGTTCAAGGTGGCTCGCGTGACGGAATAGCCCTCGCGCCTGAAGATCTTCTCCATGCGGTATGTTGGAATCGCATCCGAATACTTCAGGGCAATGATGTGTGCCATGAGAGACGGCGAGACTTCACTCCCCTGAATCAGCGGCATTGGCGCAGGAACGACGTACACCTTCCTCGGACCGTTGTAGTCGGTAGGAACCTGGACCACTCCTGGGCCAAGGCGATTCTCCCTTGGGATGATATCGTCGATATCCCACAACCGCGAGAAGCCTGCTCTGGGAGTTGGCGTATCCCTTACGAGACGCAAGTACAACGTCTCCATCTGAACGCCCGTGTTATCAGACAGCGGAGCACTCGTAGTCTCAGGCTGCTCGCAATTCAGCTGGACCGCACAAGCGATGTCAGGTACAGAGTACTCCGTGTTCTCCGTCACCTTGCTCTCAGTGCTCTCGAAGGTCTCGGTGTCCTTGAAGGTCCCAGCAATCTCGAAGCTCTCAACGGTCTCAGACGCCCCTGCGGTCTCGCCATTCTCTGCATCCACAGAGTTCATCATGTCGTACAGAGAGCATGAATAAGTCAGCCCATCGCCTGCCAGCATGGACTCCACTACGGACTTCTGCTCATCGCTGATCTCGATAAAGACGGGTGTCATGATGCGGGAGCGATAGGTCGGGATCTCCACACGCTTCACTTCTTCACGGACAAACTGATACCCTGCAAACTGCATCATTGTACCATCAACGACAACGATGCCATTCTTCTGCTCCTCGGTGAGAACAACTTCATACTCCTCCCGCACAGGAAGGTGAGAGAGTCGATCCTCGTTTGAGATCTTGGTCCTCCGGACGTATGGAACCACCTTCACAGTTTTCTCGCTCTCCGGAGCAGCCACTACGTTCTGGTCGAACATTCCCTCAATGGTCATCTGCCCGTCCATGGTAACCACGGTCTGTTTCCGGGGGCCAAAACGATAGCGCTCCAAGGAGGCAATCTGCTCAAGGTAGTTCTGTGTCTGTTGCCTCAGTGTCTGGATCTCACTATTGGCGGCAGTAACAACTGCAGTGGCTGCGTTTGCAAACTCGTCCAGAATGCCAGCGACCATGTCCCTATACTCCTCAGGGACCTCGTCAAGATGGGCAAAGGCATTATCTTTGGCTCTGCTTACCATGCCATTGTACATATCCATTGTATCAACGTTAAGTGCGGACACGTTCCTTCTACCCATCTTGTTGCACCTCCTCTCAAATGCTTCAAGTTCGCCCCTGGCCGATGGCCATTAAGCGCTTTACTAGCTCATCGTCCCCATTCTACACTGTTCCAGGCAGATAGTCTATTGGCAAACTGACTAAATCTAGACCTTATCTCATTGATTTGTTGGTCATCTTTTTAGGGAACTTTGGATGTTAAAATAATACAAAAATGCAGTGCCTCTCGTAAAAGAAGCACTGCATAATGCACTATATTTTCATTGCTTTAAGTCTTTTTCCTAGAACATCAGAAGAGGTCATAAGGCGGGAGCTTCCAGTAGGGGATCTCTTCACCTGGCTGGTGTCCCTCTATCTCTGTCAGGTATTCTTCATAGCTCATTGTAGTCAGGCCAAGCGGTGTTCTTGGCCAGTGAAATCGCCCTTCCGGTAGCCGCTTGTACAGAAGGTTGTAGCTCGTCCCATCCCAGTAGAGTCCCTTGAGTCGGTCCGCACTTCTCCCGCAGAACAGGAAGATACTTTCGTCATCGAGTTGCTGCCCGTACTCTAGGATCGCAATGGCTGCCAGCCCATCGATCCCCTTCCGCATATCGGTATAGCCCCTTATCACATGGTATCTTTGGAAACTCCGCAGGGTTGCCATGAATCTGCACCTCTCTCTCAGCGTGGGTCCTTCTAAGGTGCCCCCATTATCGCATACTCCGCGTTGAATTTCCAGATGCTATTTCACTCCCTAGCCCTTTCTTCCCACCCCGCGTGTCCAGTTAGCGGTACGCAATTACCGCTTACGATGGGACCTACAAAGACGTGCTCTTCCAGTGCGGCCTGGACGGCAGCGATGTGCGGCAGGTGTGGGTAACCCCGGACGAGGAGACGGCAGGGGAGTGGGAGGAGACCGGCGTGTCGGTGAGTCAGTGGTACGTCACCGGGGGAATCATCTATTTCTATCTGTCCGGGGGAGACATGTGGAAGACAGAGCTCTCTACCGGCAAGACGGAGAAACTGGCGGACACCCACGAGAAGACCCAGTACGGCAGCGCCGTGTTCTCCGATGAGGTCATGTGCCTTCTGAACGATGTGCCCAAGGACAGCGCAGACAGTACGGAGGTGAAGCCCAACGGCGCCATCCGGCACTACGGAGGGGATACCATCTATGTCTATGCCCTGGACGGCACTCTCAAGAAGGAGATCTCACTGCAGCAGGTGCGGGAGGACCTGGGGGACTCCTATTCCATCGACATGCTCTGCTGCGACGGCACCGATGTGTACTTCGATGCCATCCAGTGGGTCTATTCCACCAACCAGTTCGGCTGGCCGATGGGGGACACCAGCACGGAGATCCTGTACCGGGCCAACTTCGAGACCGGTGAGGTGTATCCGGTGATCGTAAATCCCATCCCGGGCAAGGTGTGAGCCGGGAGCGCGGGAAGGAGAGATCAATTTGAGACGGATTAGACCAGTTTTGCATGTGCTTTTGGCGGCGGTGCTCACCCTGTTTCTCGCCGGCTGCGCCGGCGGCGGAAATCAAGTGGCTGAGACGTCTTCTGGAGGACATGAAAGCGGAGAGAACAGCACCGCAGCCCAGAACAACCCGGAGGACTTTCAGAAGAACCTGCACCAGACCCAGCGGGAGACGGGTCTTCCCACCTTTCTGGAGGGGGACAGCGGTTATTACATGGGATTTGGGTCCCTCTACTTTATCGAGAGGGATACCGGGAAGGCCACGATCCTCTGCGCCAAGCCCGATTGCGACCACACGGACTCCAGCATCTGCAACGCCATGATCAACGCCAACTACCTTCTGATGACGCACCAGGACAAGCTCTACTACATCGGGAACGGCAACCATCCCAAGATTGTGGGGTCTGTACGCCAGGACGCCACCGGCCGGGAGACGGTGCAGGAGCTGAAGTTCAACGAGTTCTCCAGTTCCCAGTCCTCCCGGGACAAGGTGATCTACCACAGGGGGTACCTCTATTACGTCTCAGACGACATTCTCTACCGGGTGAAACTGGGAGAGGAGAAGGACGCTGCCGAGACGATCTGGGCGCCGGAGGATGCCGGCAGCACCCAATCCCACGGCAACCTGGTGGACTACAATCCCAACGCCATTCGGTATACGTTGTGGGCAGACGGAGACAGCCTGTACTTCATGGCCAATGTCCAGATGGAGGATGGGACGTACAAGGATGTGCTCTTCCAGTGCGGCCTGGACGGCAGTGACGTCCGCCAAGTCTGGGTGACACCGGACAAAGACCAGGTGGGGGAGTGGGAGGAGACCGGGGTGTCTGTGAGCCAGTGGTATGTGCTGGACGGCTTCCTCTACTTCTACCTCTCTGGCAACGACTACTATCGGACGGACCTCTCCACCGGCGAGACGGAGAAGCTGGCAGACACCCACCAGCAGACCCAGTACGGCAGTGCCATCTTCTCCGATACCTGCCTGTGCCTTCTGAACGATGAACCCACGGATTTTAACGGCTCTTTTGAGCTGGGCGGCATCTGGAGAAAACACGCAGACGCCATCTTCCTCTACGGCCTGGACGGGACCTATCGGAAGGAGATCTCCCTGCAGAGTGCGATGGACGCACTGGGAGACAATCTGGAGATGGAGCTTCTCATGGCAGACGACACCGACGTGTACTTTCAGGTCACCACCACGGTGTACAACACCCAATACGGGATGTCTGTGGGGGACGTGGGGTCCATCACCGTGTGGAAGGCCAACTTCGAGACCGGAGAGGTGTCCCAGATCATCCAACTGCGATAAGGAGAGAGCGATTTGAAACGGACAAGACGATGCCTGGCATGGCTTCTGGCAGCCCTGCTCACCCTGACTATATCGGGCTGCGGCAACAGCAGCGGAAGCAAAGAGGTGGAAACCCCTGCAGGAGACAGCAATAGAGAGAGCAGCACCGCATCCCAGACCAACCCGGACGACTTCCAGAAGAACCTCCACCAGACCATCCGGCGGCTGGGCGGCTATCCCAGCTTTCTGGAGACGGATACGGGGTATTACATGGGCTATGGCTGGCTCTACTACGTCGAGAAGGACACTGGAAAGGCCTCCATGGTCTGCGGAAAGCCGGACTGTGATCACACGGACCGGGATGTCTGCGATGCCATCATCGAAGAGATCACGCTGCTCACCATCGGGGACCGGATTTATTACGCCGGGGCAGACAATGATCCCAGAGAGGTGAAATCGGTTAAGCTGGACGGCACGGAGCACCAGGTGGTCCAGGAACTGAAGTTCATGGAGACCTCCTCTGCCCAGTCCTCCTATGACCTCCCCATCTACCACCGGGGTTACCTCTACTACGTCTCAGACGACATCCTCTATCGGGTGAAATTGGGCGGGGCAAAGGACTCTGCCGAGGCCCTTTGGAGCCCTGCGGACGCCGGCAGTACCCAGTCCCAGGGCAATCTGGTGGACTACAGCCCCAACGCCATCCGGTACACCCTCTGGGCAGACGGAGACAAGCTGTATTTCATGGCCAATGTGCAGACCACGGATGGGACCTATACAGACGTGCTCTTCCAGTGCGGCCTGGACGGCAGCGATGTGCATCAAGTGTGGGTTACCCCAAGCGCTGAAGAAGTGGGGGAGTGGGAGACCGCCGGGGTCTCGGTGAGCCAGTGGTATGTCACCGGGGATTATATCTATTTCTACCTCTCCGGCGGGGACCTGTGGCGGACAGAGCTCTCCTCCGGCAAGACGGAGAAGCTGGCAGACACCCATGAGAAGACCCAGTACGGCAGCGCCGTCTTCACAGACCGCTGCATGTGCCTTCTGAACGATGAGCCGGTGGACAACTACGCAGACCGGACCTTGAAACCGGGCAGCCGCCGGCGCTCCAACGGGGACACCATCTTTGTCTACGGGATCGATGGCACCTTCCAGCGGGAGATCTCCTTGAATCCCTTGTTCCAGGAACTGGGGGATGTGGCCTACATCGACCTGCTCCTCTGCGATGACACCGATGTGTACTTTCTCGCCACGTCCATGACCTATTCCGGCGAGCCTGGGATGTCTGTGGGGAGTACGGGTGCCATCACCCTGTGCCGAGCCAACCTGGAGACCGGAGAGGCCATGCAAGTATATCGGCTGCGATAAGGAGAGAGCGATTTGAAACGGACAAGACGACACATTGCTGTGCTTCTGGCCGCCGTGCTCACCTTGGGCCTCACGGCCTGCGGCGAGAGCGGCGGCGGAGGGAGCGGCAGTCCTGCTACCGATCCACCGGCTGAGGAGAACGGTACAGCTGCCCAGATCAACCCGGAGGAGTTCCAAAAGAACTGCCATCAGACGGATGAGGTGAGCTTTCTGCAGACGGAGGAGGGGTATTTCTTCTCGTACAGCAGCCTCTATTTCATCGACCCGGAGACCCAGAAGGCCGCGGAGGTCTGCGCCAAGCCCGATTGCGACCACACGGACGACGCCGTCTGCAACGCCCGCATTCACGCAGACTACCTCTTGAAAGGCGGGGACCGGATCTTCTATGTGGGCTATGACCACGATCCCAAAGAGGTCCGCTCCGTAAAGTTGGACGCCACCGGCCGGGAGACGGTGCAGGAGCTGAAGTTCAACGAGTTCTCCAACTCTCAGTCCTCCCGGGATGAGGCTATCTACCACCGTGGGTACCTCTACTACATCTCAGACGACATCCTCTATCGGGTGAAATTGGGCGGGGAGAAGGACACTGCGGAGATCCTCTGGAGCCCCGCAGATGCCGGCAGCACCCAATCTCACGGCAACCTGGTGGACTTCAACCCCAACGCCATCCGGTACAGCCTCTGGGCAGACGGGGATACCCTGTATTTCATGGCCAATGTCCAGACAGCAGATGGGACGTACCAGGACGTGCTCTTCCAGTGCGGCCTGGACGGCAGTGAGGTCCGGCAAGTGTGGGTGACGCCGGACGCAGATGAGGTGGGGGAGTGGGAGACCACTGGGGTCTCGGTATCCCAGTGGTACATTACAGACGGCTATCTCTATTTCTACCTCTCCGGCAATGATCTCTGGCGGACAGAGCTCTCCACCGGCAAGACGGAGAAGCTGGCGGACACCCACGAGAAGACCCAGTACGGCAGTGCCGTCTTCTCTGACGATATCATGTGCCTTCTGAACGATGAGCCTGTGAACGACTATGCAGAGCGGGCGTTTGAATTGGGCAGCCATCGGCGCTCCAACGGGGACACCATCTTTGTCTACAGCATGGACGGCACCTTCCGCCAGGAGATCCCATTGCAGAAGCTCTTTGAGGAGCTGGGGGATGTGGCCTATATCGACCTGCTTCTCTGCGATGACACCGACGTGTACTTTGCCGCCACCACCATGACCTTCTCCACCCAACCTGGGATGTCTGTGGGGAACAAAGATGCGGTGATGCTTTGTAGGGCCAATTTTGAGACCGGCGAGGCCTATGCCATGTACCGGCTGAACTGAGGAGAATCGATATGAAACGGACAAAACGAACCCTGGCGGCGATCTTGGCAGCGCTGCTCACCCTGTCTCTCGCGGGCTGTTCCGGCAGCGGCGGAGCCATCGCCAGCGAAACACCGGGAGAGAGCGAGAATGCCGAAGGCGCTGGAAACACCGGGAAGGCAGAGAATAACGGCACTTCCCCGGCCAGCCGAGACGATTTCCAGAAGAACCTGCACCAGACAGACGAGCTCTATTTCCTGGAGACCGAGGACGGCTATTACTTCTCCTGGGGCTCCCTCTTTTACATAGACAAGGAGACTGGGAACACCACCCGGGTCTGCGGCAAGCCCGATTGCGACCACACCACGGAGGACTGCAACTCCCGGATCCGGGCGGACTACCTTCTCGGCCAGGGAGACGGCGGGCCGATCTACTATGTGGGAGTGCAAACCGATCCGAAGGCGGTCTGGTCTGTGTCCTAGGACGGTACCCAGCGGGAGCAGATCCAGGAGCTGAAGTTCCGGGAGACCTCCGCCGCCCAGTCCTGCTACGACATCGGCATCTACCACCGGGGCTACCTCTACTACGTCTCAGACGACATCCTCTATCGGGTGAAATTGGGCGGGGAGAAGGACAGCGCGGAGCCCATCTGGAGCCCGGAGAACGCCGGCGGTGCCCAATCCCATGACGGGATGATCGAAATAGACCCCAATGCCATCCGATACAGCCTCTGGGCGGACGGAGACACCCTGTATTTCATGGCCAATGTCCAGACGGCAGAAGGGACAAAGAAGAATGTACTCTATCAGTGCGGCCTGGACGGCAGCGATGTCCGCCAGGTGTGGGCTACCCCGGACGCCGAGGAAGTGGGGGAGTGGGAGCGCACCGGCGTCTCGGTGTCCCAGTGGTACATCACCGGCGGGTATATCTACTTCTACCTCTCCGGCAACGACTACTACCGGACGGACCTTGCCACCGGCAAGACGGAAAAGCTGGCGGACACCCAGGAACAGACCCAGTACGGCAGCGCCATCTTCTCAGATGAGTTCATGTGCCTTTTGAGCGAGACCCCAGGGAACCGGAGCGCCAACGCTACCAACGAGAGCCTGATCCGCAGAGGCGGGGACGCCCTCTTCCTCTATGACTTGGACGGGACATACCGCAAGGAGATCTCCCTGGAGAATCTGGCGGAGGAGGTGGGAGACAACCTGGAGATCGCGCTGTTGATGGTAGACCACACCCACGTCTACTTCCAGGTAACCACCACGTCCTACTCCACCCAGAACGGGATCCCGGTGGGGAACGTGGGGTCTGAGACTCTGTGGCGGGCCAATCTGGAGACCGGTGAGGTGTCCCAGCTCTACCAGCTCAGATGAGGAGAACAGCATGAAGCGGAAAAAGCGATTCCTGGCGGCCTCCCTGGCAGCTGTGCTCACATTGGCCCTTGCGGCCTGCGGCAATGTAGGATCGGTGGCCAGCGACAGCCCAGAGGAGACCAGCGGCGGGGGTGAGAATCCTCCGGTGTCCCAGGGAGAAGACTTCCAGAAGAACATGCACCAATCCACCGCCAACAGCCTTCGCAAGGTGTGTGAGACCGAGGATGGTCTCTACTTTCAGTGGGACGCCTATGCCTATTACTTGGAGAAAGAGACGAAGAAGACCACCATCCTCTGTAGCAAGCCGGAGTGCGCCCACAGCGGCAATTCCTGCAACGCATGGCTGAACGCGGCCAGCCTCTGTCTTTACGATGGTGCCCTGTACTTTCAAAACGGGGACCGGGTCCGGGAAAACGGCCAGTCTGTGGACTACGGAGACCGCCTCTATCGGGTGGACACGGACGGGACCAACCGGGCGGCGGTCCAGGCCCTGGAGCTGGTTCCCGGCGGGGATGCCCTGGCCACCACCCACAAAGAGCCGCTGCTGCACCGGGGCATCGTATACTTTGCATACAGCGGCGTCCTGTATTCTCTGCCCCTGGGCGGCGATGTGAAAAATGCCAGGAAGATCTGGGGCGAGGAAGTCCAGAGCGACGGCTCCATGTTCTATGATCCCAACGCGCTGTACTACACCCTCTGGGCGGACGGAGATACCGTGTACTTTATGGTGAATCTGGAGCAGCCGGATGGCACGTACAAGGACACCCTTTTCGCCTATGATACCGCCGTACAGGAGGTACAGCAGGTGTGGGAGACCCCGAATGCAGCGGATGTGGGGAACTGGGAGACCGCCGGTGTCTCAGTATCCCAGTGGTATGTGCTGAACGGCGCAATCTACTTCTATCTCTCCGGGGGAGACTTCTGGCGGACCGATCTGGAGACCGGGGAGACAGAGAAGCTGGCCGCGGTCTCGGAGAAAACCCTGTCCGGCTCCGCTGTCTTCTCGGACGACTACCTCTGCGTCCTGAACGATGCACCCCACACGGACGTGGGCCTTACAGACCCATCGGATGCCACCGGCAGAATCGGCGGGGACACCTTTTTCATCTACGATCTGGAGGGCAATCTGGTGAAGGAGTTGTCTGTCCGGGAGATGGTTGAAGCGGGAGTGGATTTCCTGCACCTTCAGCCCGTCCTCTGTACCGGGGACGAGATCTATTTCCTGGCAAATGCGGTATCCGGCGCCGTGACCCAGATTGCCCACTGGCCCAAGGAGTGAGCCCATGACGCAGAGGAAACGAACTCTGGCCGGGTCCAGCGAGGCCATCGGGCAGTGCCGCAACCGGATCCTCTGCTGCGCCTCCGCGGAGACAGGGGAGACCACACAATGAGGAGAACACTATGAAACTGGAACTCATCAACCTCACAAAACAATACAGCAACTTCACCGCCCTGGACCATGTGAACATCACCTTCACCGAAGGCATCTATGGCATTCTGGGGGCCAACGGGGCGGGGAAGTCCACCATGATGAACCTGCTCACAGACAACATCCCCCGGACCGAAGGACAGATCCTCTTCGATGGGACAGATATCCTGAAGCTGGGCCGGGACTTCCGGTCTGTGCTGGGCTACATGCCCCAGCAGCAGGGGTATTACGAGCACCTCACCGCCCAGACCTTCCTCTCCTACATGGCAGACCTGAAGGCCATTCCCAAGAGGCAGGCCCGGCAGGAGATCGAGAAGCTCCTGGAGATCACGAACCTCTCTGATGTGCGCCATAAGAAGCTGGGCGGGTACTCCGGGGGCATGAAACAGCGGGTTCTGCTGGCCCAGGCTCTATTGGGAGATCCCAAGGTGGTGATCCTGGACGAGCCCACCGCCGGGCTGGACCCCAAGGAGCGCATCCGGATCCGGAACTTCATCTCGTCCCTGTCCCGTGGCCGGATCATTCTGCTGGCCACCCACATTGTGAGCGACATCGAGTCCATCTCGGACCAGATCCTGATGATGAAGCACGGCCATGTGGTGGGCATCGATACCCCTTGGAACCTCACAGACTCCGTGGCGGAGAAGGTGAAGGAACTGCCCTGCGCCCCGGAAGACCTGGAGGCCATCCAGGCCCAGTACAAGGTGGGCAACGTGTTCCAGCGCCAGGGGCAGACCTGGGTGCGGGTGGTGGGAGACGATCTCCCGGCAGGGGGCCAGTATGTGCCGGACCACCTCACCCTGGAAGACGTCTACCTCTACTACCTGGGAGAATAGCCATGCAGGAACTGAGACGTATTGTATCCAACCGCAGGCTGCTCCTGGGCCTGGTGCTGATCCTCCTGGTGAACGGCTTTCTCTTTGTCCGGGAGCAGCGTGTGAACGATTACGGCCTGAACCTGGAACTGCCCAGCACCGGCGGCTTTGTCTTCCTTGACGGTACCTTTACCACCACCCAGGAGCCGGTGGACGGCTGGGCGGCATACCAGAGATACACCTCCCTGCTACAACTGGTGCACGATCTTCCCATGGAGGATGCCATATCCCTTCTGGAGGAAAAGCGGGACGCCGCAAAAGAGAAGATCTCGGGGGACACAGACACGGAGTCTGATCGCCTGGACTACGTGGCAGCGCAGCAGCTGCTCCACCAGACAGACTACCTCACCGGCTATGACGACTGGCTGGAGAACATCCAGAAGAACAAGGAGAATCTCCTCACTTTCTCCATCTTTAACGACCCCAACAGCTTCTCCGGCAGGAACATCCTGAAAACGGCGGACGAGTTTCAGAAGCTCCAGGGGGTACCTCTGGCACTGGGCTCCGATGGGGCGGTGCAGTCCTTCCTCACCTTCCGCCTCACAGACTACTTTTTGCTCGTTGTTTTGCTGCTCTTTGGCCTGTCCTTTCTGGAGGAGCGGAAAGCCGGCCTCTGGAGCGTGGTGCACGCATCCCCCAGAGGAAGACTGAGATTGGCAGCCCGGAGAACAGCAATCCTCTTTGGGGTATCTGTCTGCGGGGTATTGCTGCTCTATGGGACTGACTTGGCCCTGGGCTTCTCTATCTACGGCGGCGCCGGGGATCTGAACCGGACGGTACAGTCTGTGGAGGCCCTGGGGAAGCTGCCCATGGAGACCACCGTGGCGGGCTTCCTGGTGCGGTTCTTTCTCCTCCGGATGGCCGCTGCCTTCCTGGTGAGTCTGCTGCTGTGGTTATTACTCACGGCCATCAACAACATGAAGTACACCATCATTGTGGCGGCGGGCGTGCTGGCGGCGGAGTACAGCCTCTATACCTTCCTGCCGGTGCAGAGCATTTTCAACGTGCTGAAGTACTTCAACCTCTTCACCTATATCAGTCTCTCCGATCTCTACACCAACTACCTCAATATCGACATCTTCACCTGGCCCCTGGGGATCCGGAGCATCTCTCAGATTGCTCTGCTGCCTCTGTGTGTTGCCATCGCTGCAGTGTGCATCACCGTGCACTGCAAAAAGAAGCCGGCTGCCGGGAAGGACATCCTGGGGAAGGCGGCGTACAAGATCAACTCCGTAACAGACAAGGCCCTGTATCGGCTGCACCTCTTCGGGATTGAGCTATACAAGACCCTCTGGATCCAGAAGGGGATTGTGCTGGCGGCGCTGCTGGGCTATGTGGTCTTTGGCCTCTCCTATACCGTTACCATCCCCGTGATCTCTGCGGCAGACCAGGCGGCGAAGCAGTACACCGTGTACTTTGCCGGTCCCATCACAGACAGCACCTTTGCCCAGATGGACGTGGAGCAGGCCTCTCTGGACGCTGCCAAGAAGACCTTTGAGCAGGCCCAGGAGGACTATGCCAACGGCCTCATCGAGTACCCGGTGCTGGACAAGTACAGCCGGGAGGCCTCTACAGCAGACATCAAGAGCGAAGGGCTTGGCAAAGTGCGCAGCAGGGCGGAGGTGTTACGGGATAAGGGACAAGCCGAGGGCTTTACGCCATGGCTCATTGATGAGACCCCCTTTGAGAGCGTGTACGGCTCCCGGGCCCAAGACAACCAGCAGCAGGCGGCCCTTGTATCCGTCTTGGCCCTTACCCTTCTTCTCGCTGGCAGCATGGCCTATGAGCGCCAGTCTGGTATGACATTCCTTCTGAACTCCACCGCCCGGGGACGGGGTGTGCTGATCCGCCGGAAACTCCTTCTGGCGGCAGTCCAGACCCTCTTTGTGTGGCTCACGGTATACGGCATGGAGGTGTATCAGCTGCTCACCGCCTTTGATATCCCGGCATGGGAGGCACCGGCCAAGAATCTCTCTCTGTTGGATGCCTTCCCGCTGAACTGCTCTATCACGGTGTGGCTGGTATTGCTGTATCTCTGGCGGTATCTGGCCCTCTATTGCTGCGGGGTTCTGGTGCTGTTGATCTCCAGTAAGGTGAAGCGGACGGAGATCGCCTGTATCGCCGCCTGTGCGGTGCTGCTATTGCCGTCTCTGCTCTCTACCTACATGGGAATCGAGGTATTCAAGCCGCTCTCCGTGATCCTGCCGGTGGAGGCCATGCCGGTCTTGCTGGAGGAGAATGGCGGCGTGATGGGACTGATCCCGTGGGGGATTGGTCTGGCTGCGGCGGCGGTCCTGTCTGCCCTGTGGCTCTTCGCCTCCACATCTCCCAAGCGGTTGCGGCGGTTGCCGGACTGAACCCAGAACGCGAAAGATCGAGAAGACAATGAACAAGGCCGCAGGCGGGATACCACCTGCGGCCTTGTTTCCCCCAAATGTCTGACCCATGGGTCTGACATTTGGGGGATGAGGCATCGGCTGACTTGGACGAAAGTACATGAAGCATATGAATAAATCCTAAATGAGATCTTGCAATATGCGTTTCGCTGGATTATAATGTGAATGCATAGATCAAAAATAAGTATTTTAATTAGAACTGGCTGAGTGCAAATTTTCCGGGTAATAAATACATTTAACGAACGGACGGACGGGGTGAACATGTGGCTCGGATCGATGTCTATCAGGATCAGTGTCTTCACGCCGCCTGAGAGCCTTCTGGGACACCATCATCCAATATCGCGGATACTGCTTCTCGAGCGTACGAGAGTTTAGCGACTACCTGGCACATCTGTGGCCTGAGACCCCGACAAAAAAGATTAATGGAGGATTACTATGACGACAACCTTTAACGGCATGCGTGTGAGTGTAGAGATTGGAAAGGGCGTGTACGTCTTCTTTCCGGAGGCTGGCACCGGTAAGTCCTATCTGGCCTCGATTCTGAACGTCCTTTGCGCCGGAGGAGACAGAGTGGCATCCTACACGTATGCGGATTTTGTCCGCGGATTTCCAGTGGAAGCGGTACTGGACAACGCAAAGTATGATATTGTGGTGCTGGACCGGTATGACATGTATTATGGAGCTGGCATTGAAAGTATTGTACGATTCGGCAAGAATGGTACGGTACTTGTGGCCTGCAAGCAAAATCCGCCATTCCAGTGCGAAATGTGCAGCACTGTTTACTATGGGAATGTGTTAGAAGTTATAAAACGTTTGAGGCTAGAAAACCCCCAAGTTTACTTGGGGGATGAATGGCCCGGGCCGGGTCAGTTTTGGGTCATGTATACCCCGTAAGCCACAAAATTTGGCCCGGCAAAATTTTTCAAAGCGTGAAAAGGAAACTTCTAAATCGTGTGGAAGAGTATGGAAGCGGCACAATGGACTACGCTGCCAGGTCCTCTTCATCTTCATCCACCGCCCAGTCGAAGGGTAAGGTACCGTCATGAACAAACTCCACCAGGCGGCCATTGTAGAAGGTCGCTGTGATTATAGCCAGACTGCCGCTGCCTAGGTAAGACCAACTCATACCTTTGTGCTTTTGGCGTCGGGCGATCAAGAGATCGTTCGCCTTTTCCACTGGGCTCGAGGCATTGCTGTAGCCGAGTGCTTTTCGCAGCGCATAGTTGCAGAGGAAGGGGCTCTTCCGATCCAGGTAGGCCATGAGCTTATCAAACGTTGATTTATTCCTGAGTGGCAGTGTCAGAATGTAGTTTTTTGCCTCTTCCAGGTTGCCGGGCCACAGCCTTTTGAAAATCTCCTTATAATACAATTTCTTCTCTTCAATTGTACCAGCAAATGCTCTTGATCCGTCTTCCTTGATTCTCTTTGTGAGATGAAACCAGTCAAGATATAGCGTGTAAGGATAAAACGAGAAGTAGGTTTCAATAGCTGTCTTGATATTGTTTGCGCCATCACTAAAGAAAACCAGCTCAGCGCCCTCTTTCAACCCGTGCTCAAGGGCAAAGGCCAGAATAAGTCTCATCATTTCCTTCATATCGGGAGCCGTCAAGAAGAAGTGTTTGCCGTTCATCAGGATGTAAGCCACGGTATTTTCCACCCATGCACTCGATCTAATGGGCTGAAGCGGCGGCCTCGTGCCCACCCACCTGTGTTCAACCTGGTGTTCAGTTCCGATCTCATCAATGAAGAAGTACATCACATTCTTCGGGCAACCCTCGGTTTTCCAAATCAGTTCCAAGCGCTTCATCTTCGTGTCGTCAGTGAACTGCCCTTCGTTGTAGGCAGCAACAACAGGTTTTAAACGCTCTATCCTCTCACTCAGAGAAGTGTAGCTCCCAACGATGGGTTTCATAAAGTCAAGCGTTACCCCCGGCCGAAGTAGCAACGTGTCTGTGTCAAAGCCAGTTGCTTCGAGAATCTTGTTGGCTTCTGTAACCTGCTTGATACGCATACGCTTGCCAACCCGAGAAACGTGATAATCAAGTTTTCGGCCATAGACCTCAGATCCCTCGAGCCGGTGTTGGAGCGTATTCAGGTGACGTGCGGCAACTTCATAGGAGCAGCCAACAACTGTTGTGAGTTTCAGCAGCTCGAATGCCTCGGATTCAATTGCCTGATTGGGCTTGAGCTCAGAAGACATTTCTCTGATGGTCAGAGCATCGAAACTGGCGAACTCGGCATTTACACGATGCACGCTGGTAGGCACCTTAAGATTCAGATCTTGTTTTTTTTTAAGCAGATCTGCACTTACTTTGGCCAGAAAGCTTTCTGAAGAGTCACCGAGCAAATTCACAAACGCATTGATCATGCCCTGCTCAAGCAAGGCATAGTCACTGCGGAACCCTGCAACAGAGGACATGTTGAAACTGTACTGGTCGGGAATCATGCCTGCATCAGCTTCCAGCACCTGAACAATATTACCATTTTCGTCCTTCAGCACATGATAAAGTGTTGAAGTAAGTTTAGAAGACTTTACTTCTGCTTTGCTCGCCTCAGCAGGTGGCGTGGGTTCATTGCATTCTGATAACTGCAGAGAATCATCAGCCGTACTCTCCTTGGCGGTGGGTTGAGTTTCTGGCTCGTCACTATCGTTCTCCGCATTATCGCTCTGATGCTCCTTGAGGAATGCATCAGCTTCAAGGTAAATACCGGCCTTCTTCAGATGACGCCGGATACCATACTCAGGTACATCAAAGCGCTTTGCAAGAAGCGCAATGGTCCACTCCCGCTCACCATCGGGTGGAGCGCTGTGAACCGCAGCCACCAATTGCTCAGTGAAATCCGGTCCATATCCATCCTTGGACTTGCCACGCGGCAGGTTCTCCAGGCCCTTGATTCCATTCTCTGCATAGCGGCGCTTCCACAACACGACAGTGTTCGGTCGCTCCTCGTACTTTGTTGCTACATCGTATACTTTCATGCCTGCTGCACAGTCGAGAACCATAGAGGCTCGTATCCCGAGCCTCTCAGTCGGGGCTTTCTGGATGAAATTCGTGAGTTCCTGTTTCTGATCTTCGCTGAGCTGTAGGGTTATTCGCTTCTGAGGTATAGCTCACACTCCTTTTGATTTAGCCATTTAGGAGTATAGCACCTGAAGTTGAAGCTTGCAAGGAAAGAACTCCAAAACATGTATTTTAATTCCAAAAAAGATAATAATTTCATAGTAGCTATATGGAAAATGGTGTATAACGCTTTTGGAATTGCATTATCACGCTTTGAAATTTTTTCGTCTGAGGACTTATATTTTTTCTCCATTTCGCAAAAGTAATATTAGAGGGTATTGAACTAACCGCTTCGCGGGGTGGGCATAGCTTCCAGCTTGGGCAATTCTAATCGCGGGGCCTTGCGCGATCACTCATAATATGGTAGAATGGGCAGTGCAATTAAGTGTTAAGCACGAATACGCCTAATTTGGCCCCGCTTGGTACAGCGGTTGATTACTGTCTGTTTTAAACTACTAGGGAGCTTTTTGATAACAGTTTGTAATCAAACTGGTGGCTTCGGATGACCGCGCTTAGCTCAAAGTGATTATCAGAATTATATCCAGCCTCACGGAGGCTGGATTTATTTTACAATAATTCTGATAATCCCTTTCAATTGAAAGGGAGAGGAATATGAGATCCGAAAAGTACAACCACGCAGACCATTGCGTTTTCCTAATCCAGTATCACATCGTCTGGTATCCAAAGTTCAGGTATGGCGTCTTGAAACCGCTTGTTGATGTAAACTTGAGGAAATTCTTCTTGAAATTTGCCAGGAGTATGGATATACTATAAAAGCCATAGAAGTCGTGCCTGATCATATACACCTGTTTGTTTCTGCTCTGCATACACAGACGCCATGTACCGTTGTCCAGTGTCTAAAAAGCAAGTCTGCTGTGATGCTTCTTTCAGGAATTCCCAAATCTAAAGAAGTTTTATGGACGCTGCGGATCAATGTGGAGTAGAGGATATTTTATCTCTTCAATCGGTATAATCAGTGAAGAAGCCGTTCAAAAATATATCGCCGAGCAAAAGGCAAAGGAGGCGAAACGATGCCCAGGAAGAAGAAGGTAGATCCGAACGTAAAGAAGACCGCAGAACAGATCAAGCGGGAAGAGGACGAGAAAGAGTATAAGAAGGCCAAGGATGGGCGTCGTAAGGTCGCCCCACGTCATGTCCTGCGCGTTGAGGCTGATATGCCGGAGGATGTCAAACGGCGTCTGTTCGCCTTGGCAAATCAGGTGCGTATCGCTTCGAATAAGCTCACCGGCATCATGGAGAAGCGTGTGAAAGCGCTCATCTATCAGGACAGGTACAAAGCTCTCAAGAAGCAGTATGGCGACTTCTCTCAGAAGATCGCAAAAGAGCAGGACGAAAAGAGAAAGGCAGAGTTTGAGAGCAAGAAATCTGAAACCTCCGCGCAAATGAAGGCTATGCAGAAAGATTGCAATGTAACGTGGGACTATGCACGCAAACAGATGGAAAAGATCGCGAAGGAAATGAATCTGCATTCTGTTTTTGCGCTCACTGCAGCAGAAGATGTCTGGCGCGGCGTAGAAACCATTCTCTACAGAGACGCAGAACATCTTTCTTTCAAGAAAAAGGGCGATTTCCCCTGCATCCGCGCAAAGCAGATTGACCGTGGTATCTCGCTCGCTTGTGAGGACGGCAAACTCTGGTGTTCCATTGCGCTTGCCGCTGGTCCAAAGGATATTGAGGCGGAATTCCAAAAGCAGCTTGCACTGAAAAAGACACAACTTGGCGAGAATGAAGCTGTTCCGCAGGTCGTGTCTGATACGCTGAAGCATCAGATCCGTACCACTCTCACGAAGCGGAATTCCTTCCCCGTCATTGTGAAGCCGAAGGACCGCTTTGCTCAGGAAGAAGTAGCAAACATCATTGGGTATCTCCAGAATCCCGGAATAGAAGATGCCGCGATCAAGCGCTGGAAGGAGACCGGCGACCCGCAGAATATCTATCGCCCCTGCTATGTGTCGTTGTCCTGTGAAATCATCCGTGGGAAACTGCGCGTATTTTGCCACATCACCGTGGAAGGTAAGCCCTGCGAAAAGTACGACAGCCACGGTAACCCTCGTCATACCTATGGGAAGGGGGATGTAGGCATTGACCTTGGCCCGCAGTGCGTAGAGCTTGCAACTCTTGATAAGGTAGATGCCTTCAATCTCGCAGAACGGAATGGTCACTCCTCCTTTGAGAATGAGTACAAAGAGAAAGAGCTCTACCGTGCGATGGACCGTTCCCGTAGAGCCACGAATCCCAAGAACTACAATGAGGACGGTACCATCCGCAAAGGCAAGAAGATCTGGAAGAAATCCAAACGGTACAAAAAGCTCCAGAAGCGGCATAGAGATCTTTGCCGGAAGAACGCGATAAACCGGCATCTGGCAATCAACCAGAAAGCATATGAAATCCGCGCTATAGCAGACAGTGTGGGAATTGAGCCATGCAACGCGAAAGCCATGCAAAAGCGGGCAAAGAAGCAGGAACAGCCAACACTGGATGCGGTGACTCAAAATGCAACAGCAGCAGAGACAACAGATGTAAGGCCTGCGGATTACGGTCAGACAGGTAAGCCTTCCCAGGAAGAAGTGAAACGAAAAGTTGAAGCCGAAGGGGCCAAGGACGGCAAAGAGGACAAAACCACTAACAACGTCAAAGGCTCAAAACAGCTCAATGAAACGACAACAGAAGATAAGCCCAAGCCCAAGCGCGGACGCGGTCAAGGACGGCGCAAGCGGTTTGGCCATTCCATCTTGAACCGGTGCCCCGGATACTTTTTTGCACGGCTGAAACAGGTATTTGAAAGCACTGGTGGCGAGTTCCATGTAGTGGACAAGATGTATCGTGCAAGCCAGTACGATCATCTGGCAAACGCATACATCAAGAAGAAACTTGGAGAGCGGTGGCACACCTTCCTGAACGGGCTGTCTGTACAGCGGGATCTCTATAGTTCCTATCTCCTTCTGTGCCACAATGAAGACTATACTGCGCCGGATCGCAACAAGTGCATCCAGCATTTCTCTAAATTCGTAGAACACCACAGCAAATGTATGGAAAACCTCGCACGCAACAACGTGCAGGTCTGTAATTTCTAATTTCCCCAGCAACCAGTGGTTAGACTGACTATCTAGCCCTAACACCATAGCTCCCAATTACGGGAAGAAATGAAGTGGTAAAAGCGCTCAGAGAGCAGACCCAGAGTCTGCGGCATGTAACGGACTGCCTGGGCGTGAAGTTCCGGAATATAGGCTTGCGAGACTGGATTCATCAGGTATCTTCGGATATGCCCTCTGATGGGTTTGGTTCCACGTCAGTGGTCTCAACTTCTTCATAAGAAGACTGGGGTACGTAGGTGTCTTAGGAACCCGCTGAGCTTGCTCAGCGGTCAGTCAGAAAAGTGTGATATGGATTTGTGTTCGAAGGGGAATTGAGCCAATGGGTAAGCGAAACAATAGCGACCTGTACTTTACCTGTTCCGTGATTGAGCAGATCGGCAGAACGCTCCACAGAAAACGGGGCGACGTTGTGGCCGGATTAGGGGAGAAGGGCATCCGCGGGATTTACAACTACGCGGATGTGCTCCATTGTGAGCCCATTGTGAAAGTAGCGGAGGAATTCATTGACATGTATTCCTTAACTGGCGGTGACTTCGACAATGTAGCATCCGCACGGTATTCCGTTCCAAGTGTCTGGACCATGGGCAAGGTCTACGCACGGCTGATTGAGGATGTGTCTGAGGAAGACAATGTAGTAGAGATGCTAATCGATGTCTATCAATCCTAGATCCTGGCTCGTCTGCACAGGGGATATGATTTTTTCGAAAACCTGGCTCGTCTGCATAGAGAAGATGGTTTTTTGAAAAAAGTTCTCAAAATTGCCCCTCCAACATGGCGATTGCCCAGTGAGGTTGAATGACCCATGATGTACGCCTATGACGGACACAGCACTTCACGAGACCAGCCGCTTGAAGTACCAACGAAGCTACTCTGGGAGCCGTTACTGAAAGGCTGCAAACACCACCGAAAACGCTGAAAACTAGACCGAATTGGGCTGGAATGAGGCAAGTCAATCGCTGCTGGAGAGAACTCGTGAGGCCAGGCTAATAAAATACATTCCGCTCCAGACTGATGTTCTTTCACGGCGTACAGTCTGAACATTGGCGATTCAATTCTTGGTCCCGCTTTCTACTGCCTTCAGAAGTTTTGAAGATCCACCACTCAACCCTGGGATTAATTCCAGGCAGGGCATTAGTGGCCAAAAAGTTCGAAGATCTCCCGATTTCGGCTGGTTTAGTGAACTATTTGAGCTTGGTCATATCCTCTATGCAGACGAGCCAGGATCCTAGATTGATGCCAAGCTCTCGAATTACAACTCTGCCTTCTATTTTCAGCTGAGGGACTACGTGGCGGAGTGTTTCAGGCAAGGATGTGTGCTTGGCCAGATAGCCCCAGCCTTCCCCACAGTGGCGGTAGAATCGGACGGTAAAGCCATGGTCATCGGCAAAGTACGCAACCTTGCATCCGGTTCCATCACAGGCAGCCTGCATCCGCTTGAATCCGGTAGCGAGAGCTTGCATATCGTCTGAGTAGGTGAGCGTGCGCACGATCAGGGGATTCCTATGGATAGGGCTCCGGTTCTCCCGAAGGAACATTTCCGGCGTCACTCCCTCCGGGAACTCGCCAGGACTGTGTATCTCGAGGAAGCTTCGGCAAATCTCTACCTCTACGGGTTGCCCGGACTCGATGAGACGGTGTCCGAAGGCGTTGATCACCGCTTCACGAACTGCATCCACAGGTATTTCCGGGATCTCCTCTCGTTCGAGCCTGCCGTGAAACTCCACCCGCCAGTCCATCGCGTCGATCACATACTGGATTGCCTTGTCTGCAAGGGTGAGGATAGACCCGGTGAAGCGGTGCTGATCGGTAATGGTAAGGCGCCGATCGGAGGCGTATTTTGTCAGCTGGAGTTCGTTGATCCCGCAGTCCGCAAAGAGTGCAGCACCTGCATTCAGCAGCCAATCACCGTCTGAAAGCCCCAGTTTGGCCAGGACAGCTTCCGGATTCTCGTCGCCGAAATGGATGCGGCCGGCTTTCTTCGCCCTTTTCAGGTAGGACTGGAAAACTCCCAGATCAACATCCGCTACCCTGTATTCGGACTTCTGGCGTTCCCAGGAATCATGGATGCCGCCGCCTTTGCGCAGCATCTCTTCCCAAGATCGCTGTTCCATCATGTGATCACCTCCATGGAAAGGGGTTTCGCCTTGCTGCGTCCAAATGTAGGACAAAGAATTAGAATGAGAAGCGCACCGAACTTTATGATATTTAATGCCGAGAACCGTCAAAGTCGCAATCTGAGATACAGATGTGCCTGTAACTTACACCTGAGTATATCATACTGTGCATCTTTGTGCAATCCTTATAGCAGATACTCTGCGCAGTTTTGCTGGAGAAAGGAGCGCTGGACCAACGGCCGTTGGCGGGATACCGCCTGCGGCCGTTGGCAATGCTGTAGGAAAATAAAGGCGGCGCAGCCGCGGGCTGCGCCGTCTTGATCGAGTTGGATTAGCCGAACACTGCCAGCAGATAGCCTGCTGCGATGGCGGAGCCGATGACGCCGGCCACATTGGGACCCATGGCGTGCATCAGGAGGAAGTTGCTGGGATTGGCCTTCTGGCCTTCCATCTGGGAGACACGGGCTGCCATAGGCACTGCAGACACGCCGGCAGAGCCGATGAGCGGGTTGATTTTGCCGCCGGAGAGCTTGTACATGAGCTTGCCTACCAAGAGACCGCCCACGGTGGAGAACGCAAAGGCGATGAGGCCCAGAGCGATAATCATCAGGGTTCTGGCGGTGAGGAAGCGGGCAGCTACGGTGGTGGCACCCACGCTGATGCCCAAAAACAGGGTTACGATGTTCATCAGGCCGTTCTGGGCGGTGTCGCTGAGCCGCTCGGTGACCCCGGTCTCACGCAGCAGGTTGCCGAACATGAGAGAGCCGATGAGCGGGGCAGTGGAGGGAACCAGCAGGATCACGAAGCCGGCTACCACGATGGGGAAGACGATCTTCTCGGTCTTGGACACGGTGCGGGCCTGCTCCATCTTCACGGAGCGCTCCTTCTCTGTGGTGAGAGCACGCATCAGAGGGGGCTGGATCATGGGGATCAGAGCCATATAGGAGTACGCTGCGATGGCGATGGGGCCCAGCAGAGCCGGGGCCAACTGGGTGGTTAGGTAGATTGCCGTAGGTCCGTCTGCACCGCCTATGATGCCGATGGAGGCCGCCTCCTTACCGGCAAAGCCCATGCAAATGGCGCCGAAGAAGGCCAGGAAAACGCCGAGCTGGGCGGCAGCGCCCAGAATCAGAGAGGAGGGCCGGGCGATCAGGGGACCGAAGTCCGTCATGGCGCCTACGCCCATGAAGATGAGGCAGGGATAGATACCGGCCTTAACGCCGATATAGAGGATGTCCAGCAGACCGCCGAGATGGGCCACGTCTGTGAAGGAGAGCTCTGCGATGATCTCAAGCTCCTTTTCATCTTGCGTGATGCTGTCCTTGTACTCTTGTGTGAGTTTGACAATGCCGGTCTCTTCAAACTCTTCCTCATCAAAGTACTTGATGTTTTTTTCTGCATCGTACAGCATCCTGTCGTTAGTGGCATCATAGGGGACACCATAGACGTAGGCATCCCACATGGCCATATGATAGAGGCCTGCGCCGGGGATGTTGGTGAGCAGTGTACCAAAGGCGATGCCCACCAGCAGCAGCGGCTCAAACTTCTTGGCGATGCCCAGATAGAGCAGCACACATGCCACGGCAATCATGATGAGGTTCTTCCAGCCGCCTGCGGCAAAGAAGCCTGCAAAGCCGGAAGTCCGCACCAGAGTGCTGAGGGTATCAACAATATTAAAATCCATTGATGTCCCTCCCGATTAGGCAAGGACGATCAGGGTATCGCCGGTCTGTACGCTGGCGCCTTTGGCGGCAACGATCTGGGCTACAGTGCCGTCCCGGGGGGCCAGCACTTCGTTTTCCATCTTCATGGCTTCCAGGATCACCAGGATCTGGCCGGCCTTCACGGCGGCGCCCTGGGTAACCTCTACCCGCAGCACAGTGCCGGGCAGGGGAGCGGTGATGGGATCGCCGGCCGCGGTTACAACAGGCGCTGCCGGGGCAGCAGGTGCTGCGGGAGCAGGAGCTGCTGCAGCTGCGGGTGCGGCAGCCGGTGCTGCGGGAGCGGGTGCAAAGGCCTCGTACTCATCCACCAGCATGGCTTTTCCGGCCTCTACTTCCACCTCATAGGTGCGGCCGTTCAAAGTCACTTTGTATTTCATTACTTTTTGACCTCCTTGATGCTCTTGAAGCGCAGCTCGTTGAGAGGACGCTGCATCTTATCGGCCACGATGGCCATGATCATAGCGGCCTCTTTGTCCGGTACGTCAAAGAGCTTTACCTCGCCGGCGGAGCCAGGCGCGGCGGGGATCTCAGGTGCCGGGGCAGGCGCCGGTGCGGCTGCCGGGGCGGGTGCAGGGGCTGCGGGCTTGGTGGCGGCTGCGGTCTTGCTTGCCATGACCTTGCCCATGATAGTGATCACTGCCATGAGCAGGACGAGGCCGAAGAACACCACGGCGTAGCCTAGAATGGCAGCGAGACCGGCTTTGGCGATTTTGTCTGCAGTTTCGCCTGCAGTGCTGGCTGCGAGGGAAATGATATACATTTCAAGTCCCCCCTCAGGCTTCTTCGATGGTGTAGACGGCGATGTTCTCCTCTTTCGCCTTGCGCTCCTGGAAGAACTTGCGGGCCTGATCGGGGTAGCAGATATAGCTCATGACGTCCTCTTCGGTGCGGGCCAGATCGCCCAGCTCAGCCTTCGCCTTCTTGAAGTCCTCGCCAGTGCGCTTTTTGTCCTCATCGCGGCAGTCGATGGGCTTGCCGCCCTCGCCGAGGACGGTGACCTGGAGGTCGTGATCCACTTCTGCGGGAGCAATGCCGTACTCGCCCTTGATATAGTTCTTGATCTCCTTGGAGATCTGCTTGTACCGCTGACCCATGAGCACGTTGGTGACGGCCTGGTTGCCCACCATCTGAGACAGCGGGGTGACCAGCGGCGGATAGCCCATATCCTTGCGGACGGCGGGGATCTCAGCCAGGGCGGCGTCAAACTTGTCCATGGCGTTCAGGTCTTTCAGGTTGGCGATCATGTTGGAGAGCATGCCGCCGGGGACCTTGTACACCAGAGCCTGGGAGTCTGTGCCCATGCTCTTGGGGTTGATGAGGCCCTTGTCGATATACTTCTGCTTGAGAGGCTTGAAGTAGTCGTTGACCTTGTTGATCACGTCCTCGTTCAGGCCGGTGGGGATGCCGTACTGCTGCAGGGCATAGAAGATGGTCTCAGTGGCAGCCTGGCTGGTGCCATTGGAGAAGCAGGAAGTGGCGGTGTCGATGACGTCTACGCCGGAGTCGATGGCCTTCATGAGGGTCATGTAAGCCATACCGGTGGTGCAGTGGGTGTGAAGGATCAGGGGAACATTGCCCACGGCGTCCTTGATGCCCTTGATGAGGCCTTCTGCCTCCTGGGGGCTCATGGTGCCGGCCATATCCTTCAGGCACAGGGTGTCAAAGCCCATGTTCTTGAGCTCTTTGCACATCTCCACGTACTTCTTCACGGTGTGCACCGGGGACTGGGTGTAGGAAATGCAGCCGGAGGCCACGGTGCGCTTGTTGGCGTACTTCTTGGTGGCTTCCAGGGCGGTCTTGATGTTGCGGAAGTCGTTGAGAGCATCGAAAATGCGGATGACGTCGATGCCGTTCTTGATGGACAGCTGTACGAACTTCTCCACCACGTCGTCGTGATAGTGCTTGTAGCCCAGCAGATTCTGGCCCCGGAGCAGCATCTGCAGACGGGTGTTGGGCATGGCCTTGCGGATATTGCGCAGACGCTCCCAGGGATCTTCGTCCAGGTAGCGGAGGCAGGAGTCGAAGGTGGCGCCGCCCCAGCACTCTACGGAGTAGTAGCCGGCCTTGTCCATGGTGGGCAGGATGTCTTTAAAGTCCGCATAGGGCATACGGGTGGCCATCAGGGACTGGTTGGCGTCACGCAGGACGGTCTCGGTGAATTGAACTTTTTTTTGAGCCAATGAAATGCACCTCCAAAGATTTTATGGCGCAAAGGAACAGCCCGCACCCGCACGGGGTGCGGGCTGTATGAGCAGGGGAATTATGCCTTCGGACCGGCCGCGACGACCTCAGCGGGCATGAGGGTGTACTTCTTGAAGTTCTCCACGAAGCGGTTCACGAGATCGGTGACCTTCTCCTTGTAAGCCTCTTTGTCCTCCCAGGTGTTGATGGGGTTCAGAAGCTCATCGGGCACGCCGGCCACAGAGGTGGGAACCTGGAAGCCGAAGTACGGATCGGTGGTGAACTCGCCCTTCTCCAGGTCGCCGTTCAGAGCGGCGGTGACCATGGCGCGGGTGTACTTCAGGCTGATGCGCTTTCCAGTGCCGTTCCAGCCGGTGTTCACCAGGTAGACGTTGGCGCCGGATTTCTCAACCTTCTCCTTCAGCATGCCTGCGTAGACAGAGGGATCCAGGGGCAGGAAGGGCTCGCCGAAGCAGGTGGAGAAGGTGGGAACAGGAGAGGTGATGCCGATCTCGGTGCCGGCCAGCTTGCTGGTGAAGCCGGACACGAAGTAGTACTGGGCCTGGTTGCGGTCCAGCTTGGAGATGGGCGGGATGACGCCGAAGGCATCGGCGGTGAGGAAGATGACGGTCTTGGGGATGCTGCCCACGCCGTCCAGTTTGGCGTTGTTGATATACTCAACGGGATAGCCAACGCGGGAGTTCTCGGCCAGGGAGGCGTCGTCGAAGTCGAACTCGCGGGTCTCGGGGTCCATGACCACGTTCTCTACGAGAGCGCCGAACTTGATGGCGTTGTAGATGTCGGGCTCCTTCTCAGCGGACAGGTTGATGCACTTGGCATAGCAGCCGCCCTCGAAGTTGAACACGGAGTCATCGGACCAGCCGTGCTCGTCGTCGCCGATCAGCTGACGGTTGGGGTCTGCAGACAGGGTGGTCTTGCCGGTGCCGGAGAGGCCGAAGAAGACTGCTGCATCGCCGGCATCGCCGATGTTGGCGGAGCAGTGCATGGGGAACACGCCCATCTTGGGCAGCACATAGTTCATGACGGAGAAGACGGACTTCTTGATCTCGCCTGCGTACTGGGTGCCGGCGATGACCACCATCTTGGCCTCGTAGTTCACGAGGATGGCAGCCTCGCTGCGGGTGTTGTCCCGCTCGGGAACGCACTTGAAGCCGGGGGCGGCGATGATGGTGAATTCCTCCTGGAAGTCGGCCAGCTGCTCAGCAGTGGGGCGGCGGAGGAGCTGATGAATGAACAGGTTCTGGGAAGCCAGCTCATTGACGATGCGGAAGGACTTGGTGTACTTGGGGTCTGCGCCGGCAAAGCCGTCAAAGACGTAGATCTCCCGGTTCTGCAGGTAGGCGATGACCTTATTGTAGATGGCCCAGAAATTCTCGTTGGAGATGGGGCGGTTGACCTTGCCCCAGGCGATATCGTCATGAACAGCGGGGGTGTCCACGATGAACTTGTCGTTGGCGGAGCGGCCGGTGTACTTGCCGGTCTTTACGACCAGAGCGCCGGTGTTGGACAGAGTGCCCTCGCCGCGGCGAAGAGCGTGCTCAGTGAGCTCGGCCGGGGTGAGGTTGCGGTAGACGGCGCTGGGGTTGACGATGCCCAACTTCTCCAGTCCATAAGTTTCCATGATGACTGATTCCTCCTAAAAAGATTTGTAACACATTCAGCCATATTCTTCCCGGCTCTCTCCAACCGGGGAGCAGTTGCCTGCATCAGAGGCAGGCTGGGTGGAAAGCCAACTTCCACCTCTACGAGTATATCACAGCTTTCAAGGAAAAGGTACCACTTTTCCGCTGAGATTGTTAAAAACAAAACAAAATCAGCGTTTTGCCAAAATGGGGGGCGGCGGAGGTGGGATTTTTTCGGGCTGCAATGTGCAAAATCACAATGAATTTTAGGGGAATTTAGGATAATACTTCCAGCGGAGAATGAGATTCTTGGAAAATGGATAATCGGTCACTATTTTTGGAAGATGTGCCGGGTTAACTGCCTTTTTACCGCAAAAAAAGTCCCCCTGCCGTCCGGAGACGGCAGGGGGTTGGGTGTGGAATTACTCCTCAGCGATAGCGCCCATGGGGCAGCCGCCCTCGCAAGCGCCGCAGTCGATGCAGACG
>CANQII010000015.1 GCA_947623875.1 uncultured Oscillospiraceae bacterium | reverse complement strand
CGCTTCTGCGGGTTGTGCAGAGACAGCGCAGCGCTGCACCGGGCGGTATCCGTCCGGTGCGGCGCTGCGCTATAGGCATGGGATTCGTCTGCTCAGTAGGTATCGGGGAAGTAGGAGAAGAACTCCGCCATGAAGAACGGGTTGCAGGTCCAGTAGTCCGCATAGACCTTGGCGATCTTCATCCCCTCCATGGCCTTCAGGTTCTCCAGCATGTGGGGCACCTGGCAGGTGTAGTGGACCAACGCCTGTTCCGTCCCCTTGGAGGTCTGGATGGGCCCCAGCACCAGCTGTCCGGTCCAGAAATTGGCGTGGTTGTGGATGGGGATGACCTCCGTGGACGTCTCTACCCTGGTCTCTTCGAAGCGCCGGGCGTTCTCCCGGGCCACATCCATAACCTTGTTGCCCAAGACAGAGTGCTGGACGCTGTCGATCTTGCCGTCTGCATAGGCCTTGTCCACATCGTGGGCCACAGACATTACGTTCATGGTGGCAGCAAACTGCTCCAGGTCGTCATGGGCGGGGACCTCATACTGAATGGTGCTCTCCCGGGTGGTGAGGATGGTGAGCCGGGAGATGAGGTCCACGATCTCATAGCCCTTGGATGGGGGATAGATGTCCGAGAACTTGCCGCTGAGGTCCTTTCGCATCTCGAAGAGGGGTGTGTACTCGTCCACCGCCTCAAACTCCTGTCCGGCCTTGCGGGGCACCGGCTTGGTCTCCCAGCTGCCGTACCGCTGGCAAGAGAACTGCTCCCGGAACTTCTCCACTTCTGCCAGGGGGATCTGCCACCAGAAGATCCCCGGGAAGTCCTGTCCCAAGTAGTCCCGGCAGTCCTCCGGGGTGAGCACATCCTGATGCTTCTCATACCACTGCTTCTGATGGTCCATGAGCTCCTGGCGCATCTGGGGCAGGAGGGCTGCCAGCTCAGACTGGAGGGCAGTCACCCGGTTTCGGCTGGCCGCCACATTCTCTACCGCTTTCTCCCCGTTGCGCTTGGCCCGAAACGCGCTCAGCAGCGCATATCCGGCGGCCGCCAGGATCTGGATCAGGACCGCCGGCCGTCCCAACTCGAAGAACGCCGCTATGAACACCACAAAGAAGGGGACGAGACTGAAATAGGTGTTGTGGGTGGTGAGGTGCAGCGCCACGCAGAGAGCGATGAACAGAAATCCAATCACCTCGCCGCTCACCGGCACCACCCCTATGATAAGCCATCCGATGAGACCGGCGGCTGCCACCGCCAGGGTGGGATAGAAGGCGGCCGGGTTGGAGGGCTGGGATGCGGCGATCTGGGCCTTTCGAGCGGCACAGAAGGCCCGCTTGATGAGCTCCATCTTGTCCCCGTACTTCTTTGCCGCAGGGGTGTCCACCTCTACGCCGGCAAAGTAATTGTTCTCATACTGGAAGCGCTCTGTGAGGGCGGCTTTCCGCGCCTCACGCTGTTCTGTCTGTTCCATGGCACTTATTTCCGAGCCTGGAAACGATGATAGGAGTCCACGAGGTCCTGCCGCTCCTGTGCCGCCTGCTGATTCAGCTGGACGTTCTGGTAGTACGCCTGGAGCCTGTTCGTCGCCGCCATCTTCCCCGCGGTATTCACAATCTTGCCGTTCTTATCCTTGAACTTGCCGGAGCCGATCAGAATGAGGTCTATGATCATGCCGATGAACAGGAAATTGGCGGTGAGGATGGTGATGATCCCCCGCCCGATCCGGCCTACGTAGAAGTAGTGGACCATGAAGAGGCAGAGGACAATGCACATCATGCTGCTCTTATCGCTGTACTTGTCTATCTCCGCCTTGAGGATCTTCTCCTCGTCTGTCTGGTTGCTGAACGTATTGCGGTTGATCCCCGCATCGCCCACTTGGTAGCTTTTTGCCATTTGATAATCACTCCTTGGTTAATGCTTGCTTGCTGCAGGATGGTGCATGCTCCCTCACATGCACCTGCCAGACCCCAGGGGCCGGCGGGACAATCACGTTTCGATACTCCTTCCCTCAGTCTTACCGCCTTCAGAGAGCCGGCTGTGAGAGGTTTGGCAGCCGGTCCATACACTGCTCATAGCCGGACCGGGATGGAGGCACCTGGCTCACCAGGACCGCAAACCCTCTCACCTCTTGATTCGCACCGCGTCAGGCCCAGGGGGACAGGCCGTGGCAAAAAAGTCTGAAAAAAGTAGAAATTCCCTGCCGGTCCGCTCCGGCAGGGATTCCAGACAGCACAAGGGCCGCACCGGCTGGTCTCCCGCCCGGTGCGGCCCTTGTACTGCATTTTATCAACTTGTCTATTCGATGGTGACGGGAATCTCGAAGGTGTGTTCCCAGCGGTATGGGATTACCTGCTCCAGCAGCAGATTCACCTGGCTCTCGTCTGCACTCTGGGTCTCGTTCACCGCCAGGAAGACTTGGAACCGCCCGTCCTCCAGCCCGCTGATCACATCGGAATACCACTCCGCGCTCACCACAAGCTCTGTGAGGGGCGCACGGGGGAAGGACAGATCCGCATGCAGCCCTCTGGGATGGAGAAGCAGTTCCCGGTTTGGGCTGTCCCACTGCAGGGTGAGGATCCATCCATCGGCAAGGGGACTTTTTGCCGGCACTTCCTCGGCCTCCGCCCGCCTGCAGTCGACCACAGAAAGGGTACCATGCGGCAGCTGGATGGGCTCTGGGCTCCAAGTGCCGTGCTCCAGGTCCAGCGGAATGGAGATCGCCTCCGTAAGAGGGGCGGAGAGATGGACGAAGGGAATGCGGAGGGTGTATTGCCCCGGCTCTACCGTTCCGAACTTCCAGAAGGAGATGGTGTCTGTGGCCATCACGGCGGTGTTGTACCAGGATCCAGCACAGGGAATCACGGTGCCGTCTGCTCCCATGAGGGTGATGTCCCCGATGTCTCCCTGCCGATACTGGTCCAGCACCAGGCCGGGAGAGATAGAGAGGTCTTCATAGGGCAGGCTGTATACCTCCAGGATACACTCCGCCTCCCCTTTCCGCTGGACCGCCGCCAATGCTCCATACTCGCCTGCGGCAAAGGAGTACATCTCCGGGCTGTCTGCGTCCACCTGCTGCAGGGGCACCGTCATCGTGCGGCCCAGGAAGGAGATCTGGACGGCACCGTCCATGGGCGGGGGCGCATCCCGAATGGTGGCAAGGAGGTAGTATCCATCGTCTCTCCAGTCCCTGCTGCACACCGCCTCGGTCTCCTGGCCTCCGCAGACCACGTCCAGATGCTCCAGATCCGCAAACGCAGTATATGGGTTCTCTTCGGTGTGGTTTTCGCGCAGCTTTCCGCCATATCCCGGGATCTCCGCAGTGAGCTCCAGATACAAGGTGCCGTTCATGTAGATGGCGTTGGGTACGGTGTACACGCCGTCGGCCGTCTCCAAAACCGCCGGCTCCTCCAGCAGGTATGCGGGGATCTCCTCTCCTCCTGTGACCCCCAGCCCCGCCACGATACCGAAGTGGCGCAGGATGATGTATGCACAGGCGGCCAGCAGCGCCAGAAGCAGGAGAACGAGGCCAGCGGTAAGGAGGCGCTTCAGTTTACCCAGACTCCGCTGGTGCCGCTTCTTCACCGTCTCATAGGGCATCCCCATAGAGGCGGCGATCTCCTGGATGGTCTCACCGGCGTAGTACTTGCGCCGGATGATCTCCGCGTCCTCCGGGGAGAGGTGTGCCATGGCCTCCTCCAGGTCCATCCGGTCCTCCGCCTGGAGAATGGGATCCGTCTCTTCCAGAACAGCGTATTCCGCACTCTGCCTGGCTGCCCCATTCCCAGTGCGCAGAGATCTCCGATATCGGCTCACCGCCTGGTTCCGGGCGATGGCACCCAGATAGGAGGCCACCGTCCCCCTCTGCAGGTCCACCTGGTCCCGGGCCCGGGAGAAGGCGAGAAAGACATTGTCTGCGCACTCCTTCCGGTCTTCCACATCCGCCAGGTACTGGGAGATCACATGCCAGACCAGGCCGGTGTACTGTTTGAACAGCGCCGCCATGCCCTCCTGGGGAGAGGTGTCCAGCAGAGACAGCAGTTGGGTGTCTGATAGTGCGCTCTGCATGTCCTCTCCCCTCCTCTCGGGTCTCCCGGTGAATTCTCCCCGGCAGAATACCACAGATCGCACTCTGGGACAAGTTTTTTCGACTGCTGAGACAGCAGAGACAGCAGAGCAAATCATACGGCAAGGCCGCAGGTGCCTGCCTGCGGCCTTGCCGCTCGCTACTTCCTCTCCATCATCGATTGCACGCACTGCTCAAGACCATTTTCAGCACTACCTGGTTCCGTGCGTTTCTCAGTTCCTCCAGCTTTCATCGTCCAATTCTCCCATCACAACGATTTGCACAGACAGACAGCTTATCAGCGAGACCTCATAGACACCGTTTGCGATACGCCGATACGAGATGCCAGCCTCTTGGAGCGCCTGAAGCAGGTCCGCAGACAAGGTTTTTCTCAGGAAAGTGATGCCAATTTCGCCCTTAAACATGTCAATATCATGATCTGCCGCATACAGCGTACCCCAGGCCTCCATAAAGCGTGCGGGTGTCTAATTCGTCTTCAAGTCTCTCGCACTCAATCAGTTGATACTTCTTGAACGAGGAGACAATGGGGTCCTCGAGATTCAGATCTCCGTCCTGTTTGCGAACAACTGCCATACGTACCTGCTGCGGCCCAATCTTCACATCCTGCTGGATGTCGAAGGGGGTATTGGGATCCGCTTGCGGCCAGCGTACATCAAGAAATGCGGCGAGGCTGGCGTGCCAATCCATCGGCTCTTTCTTGTCGCGTTTTCGGCTCTTCTCATCTCCGCTGCCGCCCGGATTCTTGGTCATCGGGTCTGCCATAGCGATGCACATCCTTTCTGTTGATAGCAAAACGGCGCACCGCTGAGCGAGCCGTATAGTAGGAATGAGGATCAGACGGTGAAATGATCCACAGCAACTGTGCCATAGAGGAAGCTCTAGCAGCAGAACCCAGCCAGCCATCAATATTCATAACCGAGATACCGGTATTGGTATTCGCAAAATCCGCATTCATGTAGATGATACAAGAGATCCTCTGAGGCAATGATATTCAATATATTTCTCAATAATTATGATATTTCAGCCGCTTCCACGCTATATAACTTTCAATTTCTTTATTATATCACATAGATTTTGCTTGTCAATCTCTGTTTTCAAAAAATTTACAAGGGGATCAGCGCCCTTTCCTGTGCTCGCTTCCACGTCCAAATAACAGTCATAATGCTATTAACATATTCGAATTGTAATACAATAGCAGGCAACAAGCTGGAAACAGGAAGGCCGCAGGCGCCCCGCCTGCGGCCTTCCTGCTCGATTTCCTTTGGGTTGTTCCAGTACGCCTCTCACTGCGCACCTGCGGCATACAGATTGCGCACGTTCGCCGCAAGCTCCCCGGGGCTACAGTCTCTGGTTCTGCGCCCGATACGCCGCCGGCGGGATGCCTACGATCTTCTTGAAGGTGTCGTCAAAGAAGCTGCGGGTGCCGAAGCACAGCCGCTCGCTGATCTCCTGGATGCTGAACTGGGTGGTGGTGAGCAGCATCTTGGCCCGCTCCACCCGGACGATCTTGATGTATGTGTTGATGCTCTCCCCGGTCTCCTCCCGGAACTTTCGGGAGAGGTAATACTCAGCGTAGCCGATCCTCCGGGCCAGGTCTGCCAGGGTGATCTTCTCCTCTGCGTGAAGCTCGATGTAGTCGCAGCAAGACTGGATCTGCTTGGTGAGCTTGGGGTTGGTGCGGGCCTTGTGCACCATGCGGATGAAGTCCTCATACATCCGGTGGTTCAGGTACATCAGGTCCGTGATGGTCCGGCACGCCATGCCATCTTGAATATAGGCGTCGCCCCGGGAGTACGCCGCCTCCGGGGTGATGCCGCCCTCGATGGCAGCACGGGTGCAGAGGGAGGTAAAGACGGCCATGGAGATCCGCGCCTTGGCCAGGGCATCTTCGTCGGAGACACCCACGCCCCCACTGATGGACGCCGCCTGTCCCAGCACCTTCTCGTAATTCAGATCCCCCTCCCGCACCATGCGGAGCAGCGCCTGCTCCGCCATGTAGGTCTGCATTCGGTCTCCCTTAGCGGGTTTCTCCTCCTGGGCCGTCTCGGGAATCGGCGTGCGCTGGAACATGATGTCTCCGGTGCCCAGCTGCTCCCCGGTGACGCAGTAGTGGAGCATCAGGGCGTACTGAAAGAGGTGGTTGGCCATCACCGCCGGGATGCGCTCCAGGTTCCGCATCAGCTTGGGCACCCAGGTGCGGGGCATCTCCGCCCGGGAGATGGCCTGCAGCATCTCTTTGGACAGGGTCTTGGAGGTGGAAAAGGGGCCAAACACATGGATCCGGGTAAGCTGTCCCTCCTCCCGCTCAAAGGCCGCGCACCACATCAGCTGATATGCGCTGCTGAGCACCAGAGGGGCGCTGTTCTCCAGGCTGTACTCCAGCATATAGTCCATACAGCCGGAGGCGGAGAAGATGGTGTTCAGGGTGAGCTCCGCACAGCTGGTGTCCAGTAGGGCGCCGTCCGGATCGTAGGTCCAGCTGATGAGTTCGCCGGCGCCGCCGCAGCTCAGCAGTTCCCGCAGGTTGGCCACCCGCTCGTCGATGGGCAGAGACAGGAGAGACATAGTAACACCTCCGCTTGAGATTGCTCTGCCCCAGTATAGCACATGCAAATCCGCTTTTGTACCTGCAAAATAGATTTTTTCGCAAAAAACTGCAATTTAGAAATAGTTTCTCTAATTCAAAAATACCTATCTCAGGCGTTTCGTGCTATCATGGAGAAAATATAGCGGGAGGCGTTTCGTTATGAGTCACTGGTGGGAAAACTATCCCTGGCGGATGATCCAGACCAACCTGCGGGAGCCGGATACGGCAGATCTGGACCCCGCCGCCTTTGTACGGGATCTGCAGAGCGTCCACGCCACAGCGGTAACCCTGAATGCCGCCGGCATCATCGCCAGCTATAACACCCTGGTGGAAGACCACACAAAAAGCGCATACCTGGAGGGATACCAGCTGCGGGATGTGATCGATGCCTGCCATAGGGCGGGGATCAAGGTGATCGCCCGGACGGACTTCTCCAAAGTCCGCCGCCCGGTGATAGACCGGCACCCGGACTGGGCGTACCGCAACGCCAACGGAGACCTCTACAACTGCAACGGCAATGTGCAGGTCTGCCCCAACGGCCCATACCCCATGGAGAAAGTCTATGAGATCCTCAAGGAGCTGATCACAACCTTCCCCTTTGACGGCATCTTCTTCAACATGAGCAGCTTCTTTGTCACGGGCTACGATGGCTCTCTCCAGGGTCCCTGTATGTGCCCCCGGTGCAAGCAGCTGTACAAGGAGCAGACCGGCCTGGACGCCCCTGCCGGCGGCATGCGGGATCCGGGCTTTCTGCGCTACATCGGCTTCCAGCAGAAGATGAGCGCCGCCCACAAGGCGGAGCAGCACCGCTTCCTGAAAGCGCTGAACCCGGAGCTGGCGGTCCACGGCTTTGAATACAACCGGGTAGAGAGCGGCACCGAGCTCGGACAGCGTCCCTGGGTGTATACCGCCTCCGTTCACGCCCGCTCCGGCAGCCGGACGCAGGTGATAGACAACGTCTCTGTGGACTTCATGGGCTTCCGGTATCGGGATGCCTCCGTCTCCCCGGCCCTGGTGGAGCTGCGGCTCTGGCAGACCCTGGCCAACGGCGGCGGCCTCAGCCATTACATCATGGGCCGGCTGGACAACCACCGGGACATCTCCAGCTTCGCCCCGGTGCGCAAGGTGTTCGGCTTCCACAAAGACCATGAGGCGGTATACACCGGGCTTTCCTCCGCCGCAGAGACATTGGTGATCCAGAAGGGCGCCCCCGGCCGGGACGATCCGGAGGTGTACGGCTGGATTCAGGCTCTCACACAAAGCCACATCCCCTTCGATGAGTGCAAGCTCCAGCAGCTGCGCCCAGAGGTCCTCAACAGCAAGCGCCTCGTGATCCTGGGGGACCTCCGCAGTCTTACCAAAGAGCAGGTCGCTGTTTTAGACACCTTCGCAGACCAGGGCGGCACCGTGCTGGCCACCGGCGAGACCGGCATCGCCCGGGGAAAAGAGGGCAGCACTATGCTGCTGCATTGTCTTGGCGTATCCAGTCTGGGAGAGCCTCAGAAGAACCTGATGGCCTCCTGTCTGGAGGTGCCGGAGGATCAGCTGTCTCAGTTTCCCCGCTGCCGCAAGGCCCCCATTCTCCCCTTCGGCAGTGAGTTCCGCATGGCGGAGTTTGCTGCCGGCGCGGAGACCTATCTCCGCCTCATCCCGGAGCACCCCTTTGGGCCGCCGGAGCGCTGCTATCACGTCCCCGCCACAGATCACCCCGGCATCACCGTCTACCGGTATGGCGCCGGAAAAGGCATCTGGCTCCCCGCCCAGATCGGCTCCTTCTACTATAGAGAGGGTTGGGAGAACACCCTGAACCTGATGCAGGACATGCTCTTCTCCCTCTGCGGCATGCCGGAACTGGCCCCCGGTCTCTCCCCCATGGTGGAGCTCACCCTGGCCAAGAAGGAGGGCCAGACCCTGGTACAGCTGGTAAACGGCAGCGGCCACTTCGGGAACAACTGGTTCCAGCCCTTGCCCATCCGGGACATCTTCCTCCGGCTGCCCAATCTCGCCGGACAGCCAGTCCATACCCTGAACGGCGGCCAGGTAACCCAGACAGACGGCGGCGAAGACCTGGTGCTGCACCTGGACGAGCTCCGGGACTACGAGGCCATCTGCATCGGCCCGGCGGGCGTCTAACCCCGCACAGCAGAAAGAACAGTAACAACCGGCGGGTTCCGCATCATGCGGAACCCGCCGGTCTCTTTCGTCTGTTCGCTTGGGCCTACATCCACTCCGCGGGATCCTTCCAGCCCCGCTTCCCCAGATACTTCTCCAGGTCTATCCTCTCGATCTGCTCTTTCGTGAGGTTGCTGTTCATCAGCCGGGCCCAGCCGCCCTCCGCCTTGCCGTCGGACACCATATCCGATGGCCTCAGCAGGTTTAAAAGCGGCTCCCCTGCCTCAAAGCGCCGGGCGTTCTCCCGGATGATCTCGATGCTCCGGCCGGTGCGGTCCGGCACTTGCGGGGTGCAGTGGGGCGTGAGATACACCCCAGGCAGATCCCAGAGGGGACTGTCCGGCTCCAGGGGCTGGGTCTCAAAGACGTCCAGGCCGGCGCCGCTGAGCTTTCCGGACTGCAGCGCCGCGATCAGGTCCTCGGTACACACCACGCCGCCTCGGGCCAGGTTCACCAGAAAGGCGCCGTCCTTCATCTGGGCGATGGTCTCGGCGTTGATGAGGTGGAAGGTCTCGTCCGTGAGGGCGAGACACAGGATCACGAAGTCGGACTCCCGCAACAGCGGCTCCAGGGTATCCCCCTCCGAGGCGGTGAGCTTTTGGGAGACGTAGTCAAAGCCGGAGAGGGGGAACTTGTCGAAGGTGATGAGCCGCATGCCCAGGGCGTGGAGCCGCTCTGCCAGCATCCGGCCGTTGTTGCCCATGCCCACGATGCCGGCGGTGCGGCCGTAGAGGCCCCGCCAGGTATCGGAGCCGGCCACGCCCCATTGGTGGGCGGACTGGGCCGCCAGCAGCTCTTTGGTGTGGTAGCAGGCCTGGAGCATGAAGTAGATGCAGTGCTCTGCCAGCACGGGGGCACTCCGTCCCGCGGCTCCCGTTACAGGGATCCCCCGGGCGAACACCTCCGGCCGGGCGGAGCCGTTCAGTCCGGCGTGGTCGCAGTGGATCCACTGGAGGGTGTTCTCCCCCAGAAGACAGGGATCCACATCTCCCAGGAGAATCGCCACGTCCGCATCTCGCACTTCCTGGGCAAGGCGGGCTTTGTCGTAGAAATCCACGTAGCAGAAGTCCGCCTCCGGGAACACCCGGCGGAGGGCGGCCATGTGGGGCTTGTCGTACCACACCGTGGCCACCACTTTGTTGATCTTCGGCATCTCGCCTGCTCCTCTGTGCTCAGCGGCCGATCTGGATGCCGGTGAGGTGCTCATAGTATTGGGCGATGGCGCTGTGGTCCTTCTGCCCGCCCTCGTGGTTGTGCATCCACTGGAGGATCTCCTGGACCTGCGCTGTCATGGGAACGGGGGCGCCTACGGTGTGGGCGCAGTCCAGGGCGTTGTTCAGGTCCTTGATGTGCAGGTCGATCTTGAAGCCGGGCTTGTCGTTGCCGGCGATCATCATGGGACCCTTGGCATTCATCACGGTGGAGCCGGCGAGGCCGCCCTTAATAGCCTGGAACACCAGTTTGGGGTCCACCCCCGCCATCTGTGCCAGGGTGAAGGCCTCTGCCACCGCCTGAATGTTGCAGGCCACGATAATCTGGTTGGCCAGCTTCGTGGTGTTGCCGGCGCCCACATCGCCGCAGAGCACCACGGAGGAGCCCATGGCCTCCAGGACGGACTTGAACTGGTCAAAGACCTCCTGTTTGCCGCCTACCATAAAGCTCAAGGTGCCATCGATGGCCTTGGGCTCGCCGCCGGACACAGGGGCGTCCAGCATCTCCACGCCGCGCTTGGACAGCTCCGCCGCGATCTCCTTGGAGGCCACCGGGTTGATGGAGCTCATGTCGATGAAGACAGAGCCCGGCTTCATGTGAGCAGCTACGCCGTCCTCACCCAGCATCACCGCCTTCACATGGGGGCTGTTGGGGAGCATGGTGAGCACCAGGTCGCAGGTCTCGCCGATCTCCGCGTTGCTGGCGGTCTTGGCGCCGGCTGCCGCGATCTCCGCCACGGCATCCTGGTTCAGGTCGTTCACGGTGAGGTCGTAGCCGGCCTTCAGCAGATTCTTGGCCATAGGCTTACCCATGATGCCCAGGCCGATCAGTCCAATTTTCATAAAGGTACCTCCTCAATCTGAAATGCTGGGATCAGGCTAACACACCTCCCTTTTCTTTTCTATCTGTAATCTTGCTTTTCTATATATATTTTTGCTATATTCTCAAACGTCTTGAATTTGCGAATTAAAACTCAAATTTGTGAATTTCCAAAAATGGTGGGATGCGGTACGATACCATCAAGATTTCCACCCCAGTTCCAGCAACCAGGGTGGACTCGAGGGAGAATAACGAATTCACATCAAGGAGGAACGCATATGTCCACAAAGGCCAGTACGAAGCGTGGGCTTCTGGCCAACGCCTTCCAGGGCAGCTTCTGGAACACCCGCATCACCTCGGCGAATGTGGGAAAGAAGGAGATGCTGCTGGGCTACGTAGCGGGGCCCTTCGGGGCCATGCTGCTGCAGTCCATCGTGAACAGCTACTTCAACCAGTACCTCACAGACGTTTTGGGATTCACCTCCAGCATGGGTCTCTGGATCGCCAGCTTCATGGTGATCTTCCCGCTGCTGTCCAAGATCCTGGACGCCGTCACCAACGTCCTCATGGCAAAGGTCCTGGACAACACCACCTGCCGGCAGGGCAAGCTCCGCCCCTGGCTGATTCTGAGCCTGCCCATCATGGTAGTGAGCTTGATGATGCTGTTCTGGATTCCCTTCTCCAACCCCGTGGTGATGGCAATCTGGATCGTGGTGGCGTACAATCTCTTCTACTCCGTGGGCTACACCATGTGGTATATGTCCTACGAGCTCACCGCAGCCCTGTCCACCCGGAACTTCCAACAGCGGAAGAACAACTCCATGGCGGGCCAGATCACCAAGAACATCGGCACCGGCATCATCTCCATCCTCTTCCCCACCATTCTCACCTCCATCAGCGGCATGGTGGGCAACACCCGGGACGGCTATCTGGCGTGCATGGGCGCCATGTGCTGCGTGGCAGTTCCCCTCACCTTCGTTCAGTACTTCTACACTCGTGAGCGCATCACAGAGGAGCGCCGCAACCAGTACGGCGTGGAAGGCCAGCCGCAGGGCGAGACCCTGGTAAAAGAGGCGTCTTTCCTCACCCAGTTCAAGGCCTGCATCAAGGACAAGTACTGGATTATGCTAGTCGTGATGATCCTGCTGTACCAGGTGCTCAACGCCATGCGCAGCGTGGCTCAGGTCTACTACTCCGGCTGGGTGGTCCAGGGCAACGCATACGGCGAGTACGCCGCCATTCAGGCCAAGTTCACCATGATCTCCATGGCCCCCATGGGCCCCGGCCTCATTCTCCTGCTGCCCCTCTTTAAGAAGTTTGGCCGGACAAGGGTCATCATCGTAGGGTCCGTCTTTGCAGCGGTAGGCGCCTGCACTGCCTTCCTGAACATGGGCAACACCGGCGCCATCTACGGCGGCACCGCTATCTACTCCATCGGCGCCATGGCCCTGATCTACTCCATGCTCACCTTTGTGGGCGATGCCATCGACCATGTGGAATACAGCCAGCACATCCGTGTAGAAGGTCTCACCGCAGCCGTAGTTGGCTTTGCAGAGATGTTTTCCAAGGGCATCGGCCAGGCGCTCTTCAACCTGGGCCTGATCGTCACCAAGTACGCCACCCCGGAAGTGGTGGGCTCCATCGTGAACGAGAAAGGCAACGAGATCCTCCAGTATGCAGACCAGCCTGCCGCCGCCACCGGCTGGATCAACTTCTCCTATCAGGGCGCCAACATGCTCACCGGCGTGCTGTTCTTCGTCCTCTTCGCCTTCTTCTTCAAGATCGAGCGGGACATGCCCACCGTCCAGAAGACACTGGAAGAGAAGAAGCGCAAAGAGTGCGAGGCAAAAGGCATCGTGTACATCCCGCAGTCCGAGCTGGAGAAGCAGGAGCGTGCCAAGCAGGCCCAGGAGGCAGAGGAGAACCGCATCAAGGAGTTGAAAGAGAAGTGCGCCAAGCGCGGACTGGACTTCAACACCGAGAACCAGAAGGTGCTGGACAAGCGGGCAGCCAAGAAGGCGAAGAAGGCCCAGAAAGCCGCCCGTAAGAACAAATAAGACCGGCAGGCACAGCGAGATCGATCCATCCAACCACCTCACCGGGCGGCGGCGTCCAGCCATCGCCCGGTTTGTTTTCTCCCATCCCAAACCAGAACACGAGAAGGAGGACATCCATGCGAACTATCACGAATTTCAACGAAGGCTGGCGCCTTGCCAAGCCCGGCGAGCCGGAGGTGCCGGTTACTCTTCCCCACACCTGGAACGCCATAGACGGCCAGGACGGCGGCAACGACTACTGGCGGGGCACCGCTGTATACACGAAACGCTTTGCTTGTCCCGCCCTGGAGCCAGGCTGCCGGGCCATCCTGGAGTTTCAGGCCGCCGCCATGACCGCCGATGTCTCCCTCAACGGCCAGCAACTGGCCCACCACGAGGGCGGCTACTCCACCTTCCGGGTGGACCTCACAGACGCCCTGGAGGAGGACAACGTTCTCACGGTATCCGTGGACAATTCCGACAATGACCGCGTCTATCCCCAGAAGGCAGACTTCACCTTCTACGGCGGCCTCTACCGGGATGTGAATCTGATCACCGTCCCGGCGGAGCACTTCGAGCTTCTCAAGGACGGTACCCCCGGCATAAAAGTTACCCCAACGGTGGATCTGGATACCAGGATTGCCTGCGTGAAAGTGGAGACCTGGCAGAACAGCGGCCCCGTCTCTATCACCGTAGACGGACAGACCCAGACGGTGGTGCCGGTAGACGGCCACGCGGAGGCGGTATTCCTCCTGGAGAACGTCCACCTGTGGGATGGTATCAACGATCCCTATCTGTATGAGGCAGTTGCCTCCCTCGCCAGCGGAGACCAGATTTCCGCCCGGTTTGGCTGCCGGACCATAGCTGTGGACCCGGAACAGGGATTCCTGCTGAACGGCCGGGTGTATCCGCTGCGGGGCGTCTCCCGGCACCAGGACCGGTGGGGCAAGGGCAATGCTCTCTCCCTGGAGGACCACCAGGAGGACATGACTATCATTCGGGAGATCGGCGCCAACACCGTCCGCCTGGCCCACTATCAGCACGCGCAGAGCTTCTACGATCTCTGCGATGAGAACGGCATCATCGCCTGGGCGGAGATCCCCTACATCACCCAGCACATGCCGGGCGGCAGGCAGAACACCCTGGACCAGATGCGGGAGCTCATCACCCAGAGCTACAACCATCCCTCCATCGTCTGCTGGGGGCTCTCCAACGAGATCACCGCCTCCGGGGCGGCCACCGAGGACCTGAAGGAAAACCACCGGCTTCTCAACGACCTCTGCCACCAGATGGACCCCACCCGGCCCACCACCATGGCCCACGTCTTCATGCTGGAGACGGACAGCCCCCTCATCGACATCCCGGACATCGGCAGCTACAACCTGTATTTCGGCTGGTATCTTGGGGAGCTCACCCAGAACGACAGCTTCTTTGACGAATACCACGCCAAATACCCGAACCGGGTGATCGGGTTCTCGGAGTACGGGGCAGACGCCAACCCCCAATTCCACAGCGCCACCCCGGAGCGAGGAGATTACACCGAGGAGTATCAGTGCCTGTACCATGAGCACATCTTGAATGTGATCCAGCAGCGCTCCTACCTCTGGGCCACCCACGTCTGGAACCTCTTCGACTTCGCCGCAGACGGCCGGGACGAGGGCGGCAAGAAGGGCATCAACCAGAAGGGCCTGGTGTCCATGGACCGCACCCTGAAAAAGGACGCCTTCTACCTCTATAAGGCGACCTGGAGCAAGGAGCCCTTTGTCCACCTGTGCGGACGGCGGTATGTGGACCGGGTTGAGGACGTGACGGATATCAAGGTGTTCTCCAACCAGCCGGAAGTCTCCCTCCAGGTGGACGGCAAGTATTTTGCCACCCAGCCGGGGAAGACCGCGTTCTGCTTCCGGGTGCCCATCACCGGAACGCACACCATCGAGGCCGTGGCAGGGGAGTGCACAGACCGCATCACCGTGCGCAAGGTCTCCCAGCCCAACCCGGACTACCTCTTCCGCAAGACCGAGGTGGTGAACTGGTTTGACAAGGAGGACTACAACCCCAACTGCTACTCCATCCAGGACACCATGGGCACCCTGATGCAGAACCCCACATCCGCCGCCATCCTGGGGAAGATGATGGCCCGTATGACCGCCTCCCGGGGTGATGTGGCTAAGAGCGCCTCCGGGAACGCCAATCTGCAGCGGATGATGGCAGGGCTGTCTCTGGAGAGTCTCATCAAACAGGCCGGCGACGCGGTGCCGGCGGAGATGGTACAGCAGCTGAACGCAGCCCTGCAGAAGATCCCCAAATTAGCCGGAACACGCACGCTCGATCCCCTGTAACAAGCAGAATACGCCTCCGGGCACACAGCGTCCTGCTGTGTGCCCGGAGGCATTTCCTTTCGCCATTTTCCCCGCTGCAGCCCCGGGATGGGCGGGAAACTTCATGCAGAATACCTCCATTGGCAATTCATGTACTTTCCAGAAGTGTTTTTCCCCTTATTTTGCATCGATACCGCTGAATCCTGCACAATTTTCGCCATGATTTCCCTCTTGCATTTACACTTTTTTAACGTCTCCACTTCTTGACAGTCCCCCACGGTAGCAGTAAAATGGGATGCTGTAGGGGTGGGGATTCCGGCTGCCCGTCCCAACACATTTCGCGACTTCAGGCAGACCGCATCAAAGTCTGTCTCCTACATCATCACCAGGCAAAAGCGGGCCCATCCGCCGTTTTTGCCGGAAAGAAGGGGTTTTTATGAAACACCGTAAGGCCGTCTCTTTCCTGTGCGCCTTCCTTGCCCTGTGTCTCTGCAGCTGCGGTTTCATCGGACCGATTGAAGAAACCGATGATCCGGAACTGTCCTTCCCGCCCATCGTGGTACACTCCAAGGATCCCAATGCCACCGATCCCCCGGCAGCCAACACAGACTCCCAGCTCTCCGGGAATGAGACCAACCCGGATCCCGGACCCGGCACTGATAACACCGATCCCAACGCCGGAACCGATCCCAATGCCGTGGTCACCCCCGATCCCAACGCCATTCCCTTTGAGACCACATACGAGTTGGGCATCGAGATCCCCCCGCTGCTGGCCAACGGCCTGGAGATGCCGGTAGACGGCGCCACCGGGTTTGCCAGCGTGAACCTGCCGGTGTGGCCCGCCAACCCGGGAGACCGGGCCGGATACAAGCTGGCCTCCTTCGTCTATGGCGACGACGATGAGAACAGCACCTCCACCGCCGGCAAAGCCAACCTGGATGCCTCTTCGGACTTCACCGGCCGCACCACCAAGTTTGCTCTGGTCTCCAACGCCAGCAATCAGACCGTGTCCACCCAGTTCACCGGCGCCATGGCAGTGCTGGTCCCCGGCACCGGCTTTCAGATCATCGAGGAAGTGGGAGACTGGTGGCACATCAACTATGTGGACCAGAACTCTATTTACGGTGAAAGCCTCACCTCCGGCTGGATCGAGCACCGGTACTGCTTCATCAACCTGCCAGACGTGATCCCCTCCATCCTCTATAACGACACCAACTGCTCCGGCTCCATCTTCGTGTCCTGCGGCAAGGACATCCCCGGCGTCACCGGCAAGTCCTTCTATAACACCTTCGCATACAACGTCCGCCTAGCCCGGAACGAGTTCATCATGCCCATGCTGTACACCGCAGCCCGGGATGTGTGCACCGCCCAGCATAAAGCTCTGGCCGAGGGCAACTGCCTGGAGATCTATCAGACCTTCCGTCCCCTGCAGACCCAGAAGGCCGTGGCCGGCGCCGTGCAGGAGATGGCCAACGGAGACCCGGAGGTAAAGGCCGGCATCTCCACCTACCCCTGGAGCATCAGCTGGTTCATCGCCACCGGCACCTCCAACCACCAGATCGGCTTCGCACTGGACGTCACTCTGGTGCGGATGAAGGCCGCCGAGGTAAAGCAGGTGGCCAGCTATCCATACCTCCGCTGCACAGACTTTGAGCGGTACAGCATGCCCACTCCCATGCACGAGCTGAGCCTGCGGGCCGCCTCCCAACTTGGCCCCGGCAACGCCACCCTGTCTGTTGGCATGCAGAACAGCCCCTGCGCACTGGGTCTCCGGGGATACTTCACCACCTCCGGCTTCACCCCCCTGGCCTCCGAGTGGTGGCACTTCAACAACACCAACGCGCAGCTGTCCACCACCGCCTGTCCCAGCAAGGGAGACTACTTCACCGAGCAGCTGTACAGCACGCTGCCCAACTGATATCCGCGCAAACCCCATCCGGCGGCCGGCCTGCTGGCCGTGCCGCCGGAATTTTTATGCATATAGGAGAGACACGACGTGGATTTAAACGCAGCCCCCTTCCTATTCTTTTTCCTGCCCTTTGCGGTCCTGCTTTATTGGCTCCCCTTCGGCAGGCGCTATCAAAATATCATATTGGTGCTGGCCAGTCTGGTGTTCTACGCCTTCGGCCAGCTTAAGGGGATCCCCATCCTGCTGGGTTCCTTCCTGGTGAACTGGCTTCTGGGGAAGGCTGCCAAAAAGGCGAAATCAAAAGGCGGTATCGTAGCCCTGGCCGTCCTTTTGAACATCGGCGTCCTCTTCTTCTATAAGTACCTCACCTTCACTATGGATCTGCTGGGGGTGCGGCCGGCAAACTATGTGGCCCCTCTGGCCCCCATCGGCGTGTCTTTCTTCACTTTTAAGGCCCTGAGCTATGTGATCGATGTGGCGAAGGGCGGAGAGACCGGCAGTTTCCTGGACGTCTTGCTCTACATCTCTTTCTTTCCCCAGATCACCTCCGGCCCCATCACCCGCTTTGAGGACTTCGCGCCACAGCTGAAAGACCGCACATTAAGCATCCCCCAGGCAGCCGCCGGCTTCCGCCGCTTCGTGGTGGGTCTCGGCAAAAAGCTCCTTCTGGCAGGCTCCATCGCCGGCATCGCCAATTCCGCCTTCTCCCTCGGGGGCAACGGCGGCACCACCTTGTGCTGGCTGGGCGCTCTGGCCTATACCCTGCAGCTCTATTTCGACTTCTCCGGATACAGCGACATGTCCATCGGCCTCTCTGCGGCCCTGGGCTTCACCATCCCGGAGAACTTCCAGTATCCTTACATGGCCAATTCCCTTCGGGACTTCTGGAAGCGCTGGCACATCTCCCTCTCCTCCTGGTTCCAGGACTACCTGTATATCCCCCTGGGCGGCGGCAGGAAGGGCAAGGCCCGCAAGATGCTGAACCAGATCATCGTCTTCACGGTGAGCGGCCTCTGGCACGGCGCCAACCTCACCTTCCTGGCCTGGGGTGCCTGGCACGGCGTCTGGAGTGCAGCGGAGACCGCCTGCACCAAGGGAAAGCCCAAGCCCCGCACCGGCACTTTCAAGGTGATCGGCTGGGTCTACACCATGCTGCTTGTCATCGTGGGCTTCGTCTTCTTCCGGGCAGACTCCATCGGGAGCGCCCTCTCTATGCTGGGCGCCATGTTCTCCTTCCGGGATGCCACTGCCACCGGCACCCTGATGCTGGAGCGGATCTCCCCGGCGGCCTGGCTGGCCCTGATCGCCGGTCTTCTGGCCTGCGTGCCCCTCTTCCCCGCCCTGGGCAAGAAGCTCTCCAAAAACAAGGCGGCAGCAAGTGTGCTGGGCTTCGGCAGCTATGCCCTGGCGCTGGTGCTCTTCGCCGTGTGCCTGCTGGCGGTGGCCGGGGGCAACTTCCAGCCCTTCATCTACAACACCTTCTGAGTTGAGGAGCGTGCCATGAAGAAAATAGGATACGTACTATTTGTCCTTCTGCTGCTGGGGACCTGCATGGTCTTCTCCCTGGGCACGCTGGTGGCCCCCCAGGAGGACATCGAACTGAACGGCAATCAGCACCTGGCCACCATGCCCTCCCTGCAGAACCGGGACGGCAGCCTCAACCTGGACTATCTGGACGGCCTTGTGGACTACGCCGGGGACAACTTCTTCCACCGGCAGGATCTCATCTCCGCCTGGTCCTCCTTGAACGCCAACCTCCTGCACACCTCCATCGCCGATGACGTGGTGCTGGGCTCCAACGGCTGGCTGTATTTCGCCCAGACCCTGCAGGACTACACCACCTGCGAGACCCTCAGCGGCCAGGAGATCGAAGCTGCGGCCCAGAACCTGGCCCTGGTACAGCAGTACTGCGAGCAGCAGGGGGCACAGTTTGTCTTCACCATCGCCCCCAACAAGAACTCCCTGTACCCGGAGAACATGCCCAAGCTCACCCTCAACCACGGCCACACCAACGCCCAGAGCCTGGAGTTCAGCATGGCGGCCCGGGGCGTCCACTATGTGGACCTTTTTGAGACTCTGTCCAGCTACGACGACGTGCTCTATTTCACCCAGGACTCCCACTGGAACGGAAGAGGCGCCGCCATCGGGGCAGATGCCATCAACAAGGCATTGGGCCGGCCCACCACCTATGGAAACGGCCCCTTCCAGCCCGAGGAAGTCCACCTCTCCGATCTCTACGGCATGCTGTATCCCGCCGGCAAGGACCTGGAGACGGATCTCACCTACACCCGGGCACTCACCTTTACCTACGACTCCCCCATCCGCTCTGCGGACAACAACAGCATCTACACCACCCACGAGGGGGAGACCGGCTCCCTGCTCCTGTTCCGGGACTCCTTCGGCCGGAATCTCTACCCGTACATGGCAGACCGCTTCGGCAAGGCGTACTTCTCCCGGGCCACCGCCTGGTGCCTGGATGAGATCGCCCCTCGGAATGTGGACAGCGTAGTGGTGGAGCTGGTAGAGCGGAACATCGTATACCTCATCACCTATGTCCCGGAGATGCCCGCCCCCCAGGCGAAGCTTCCCTCCAACCTCAGCACCAACGTCCCGGAGATCGTCCTGAAGGAGAGCGCCAGCGACCTGGTCCAGTGCGTGTACCTGGAGGGCACCCTGCCGGAGACCCCGGACGCCGGCACCTCCGTCTATATCACCGGGGATGCGGTCCCCTATGAGGCCTTCCAGCTCACCGGCAACCGGTTTGCCATGCACATGCCGGCGCTGCCCGCAGCAGGCACCCTGAAAGTGATCTACACCGCCGGCGGGGAGCAGAAGTGCGCCCCGGTGCGGCTGGACTCCGGCAATCAGCCGGTGGAAGTGGTGCAGCCCACAGACCCGCCGGCAGCCTCCAAAGCCCCTGATACTGCAGACAACACCGAGACCCCGGAGGTATCCGCAGAGCCGGAACCCACCCCCATGGTCTCCATGGTAGAGAACCAGCACGACGCCTACCTCCAGAGCACCAACGGCCTCTTCGCCCCTCTGGAGCCCTTCACCCGGGGCGATGCCGCACTGCTCTTTGCCGCCCACCAGGCAGACCCGGTAGAGACCGACGCCGTCTGGGACGACATCCCGGCAGACAGCCCGTACTATGCCGGCGCTACCCAAATGAAAGCATTAGCCCTTATCGATCCCGCAGAGGACGGCGGCTTCCACCCCGAAGCCTCCCTCACAAGGGCAGAGCTGGTGCGCATTCTGGCCGCCTTCTGGCCCTCCCGGGAGGACGGGGAGAACTTCGATGATGTGCCCGCAGACCACCCGGCAGCGGCGGAGATCCGCACCGCAAAAGCCTGGGGCTGGGTGAGCGGATCCGGCGGCAATCTGTTCCGTCCGGACGACCCCATCACCCGCAGCGAGGCGGCAGCGCTCTGCAACCACGCATTGGGCCGCACACCGGATGAGACCGCCATCGCCGAGGCAGCTGTATTCTACCCGGATGTGTCCCCGGACGCCTGGTACTACCAGGACGTGATGGAAGCCACCATCTCCCACAGCTTCACCGCAGCTGCAGACGGCGCCGAGTCCCAGTGGGGCAAGGTGACTGTACCGGACACCGGACTGCCGGAGGACTTCTGCACCCAGGGCTTCCACCTATTGGACGGCTGGAGCTACTACTACAGTGAAGTGACCCACGATGTGCTCCGCAACGCCATTCTGGACGGCACCTGGCGTTTCGACAGCCAGGGCCATCAGACAACGGGCGATGCGGAAGTGGACGCCGGTCTCCACACCATCCTGCAGACCGTGCTCACCCCCGACATGGATGCCGAGGCACGGCTCTCCGCCCTCTTCGCCTATGTGCGAGACAGCTACAAGTACGGCCACTCTGACGTGGCAGATGCAGAGAACCCCTTCGGCGAGGCCTTTGTACTGAATGCCGCCAAGGTGATGCTCACCAAGGGCCGGGGCAACTGCTACAACTTCTCCAGCACCTTCTTCTACCTGGCCCGCTGGCTGGGGCTGAACCCCACGGTGTACAGCGGCACACTCCTCGGCGACGCCCACTCCTGGACGGAGATCACCGAGAACGGCGTGACCTCCATTTTCGACCCCCAGATGGCCTGGCGCTGGTTCCACGACCGGGACCGGGCGGACTACGAGTGGTACTTCTACCGCTTTGTAGACTCCGCCAACCGCTGGCAGTATATCCGTCTGGGCTCCTTCGGCCCCGGCGAAACCGCTCTGGGTAAGGATACCCCTGTCTTCACGGCAGATGTGGCACCGGCAGACGCCTCGGCATTGAGCTGGGTAACCGAGACCGGCTTCTACCTCTCCCGGGGCTACACCTACTACTATGACGCAGAAAAGGGCGAATTCCTGAAGGATGCCACCCTCAACGACACCTGGACCTTCGACGCCGATGGCCACTACACCACCGGGGACGCCGAACTGGATGACGCCCTCCGGCAGATCATCCTGGCCCAGTGCAGCGAGAGCAACTCCCGGGCAGACAACCTGCGAGCCCTCTTCGGCTACTGCCGGGACAATTACACCTACCGGAAGCGGGATGTACCCACCAAGGCGGAGTTCACCCTGCAGTTTGTGTCCGATGCAACCAAGCAGATGATCTCCACCGGCAAGGGCAACTGCTACAGCTTCTCCTCCCTGTTCTATCACCTGAGCCGCTGGATCGGTTACGACACCACGCTGGTGGCTGGCTTCGTCCTCTACCCAGACGATGCCCACTGCTGGACCGTGATCCCGGACAACGGCGTGGACTACATCTATGACACCCAACTGGAGTGGCGCTATGTCCACGACTGGGGCTATACCGGCTACACCTGGCTCTTCTACCACCTCCAGGACACCCAGGACACGTTCCACTATATAGAATCTCACCGCCTGAAGTGAGTACTTAGGATGTGCTGTACCGTGAAACAAAAGATCGCGCTTCTGCTGGCACTCTTTCTTCTGCTGGCCCTGGTTCCGCCGGTCTCGGCTGCGGATCCGGAGATTCCCACTTTGGTCTCCGAGGACCACAATGCCTACCTCAGCGGCACCGGAGAGGGCTGCTTCAGTCCCCTGACGAAGCTCACCCGAGGCCAGGCGGCCATGCTCCTCTACAACTGCATGTCTTTCAAACCGGACAGCACCGCCTCTTTCAACGATGTCCCGGCGGGCAGCTGGTATGCCCCCGGCGCCAATGCCCTGGGCACATTGGGCGTTATCTCTGCTACCGGCAACTTCCGGGCAGACGCCGCCATCTCCCGCGGGGAGCTGCTCTCCTGGATCATGTTTTTCTTCCCGGAGCGCACCGATGCAGACCTCTTTTCCGACGTCCCCGCCAGCCACCGGTATGCAGATGCCATCCGCTCTGCCCGGGCCTATGGCTTTGTCTCCGGCGATGAAGCGGGCCAGTTTCACCCGGACGACTCCATCACCCGGGCGGAGACCGTGTCCATCTTCAACAACATGCTGGGCAGAACCCCGGACAAGGCCTCCATCGACCAAAACCGCCCGGTGTTCTTCCTGGATGTGCCCACCAACGCCTGGTATTACTACCATGTGGTAGAGGCAGCTGTATCCCACGCATACAGCAAGAGCGGCACCGCAGAGACCTGGACCAGCTTCACAGCCCCGGAATCTGTCTTGCCGGCAAACTTCACCACCACCGGCTTCCGCCTCTACAAGGGGTACAGCTACTACTATGACGCCGCCAAGGGGGACATTCTCCGCAACACCACCCTGCAGAGCACCTGGACCTTCGATGCCAGCGGCAAGTACACCTCCGGAGACGCAGAACTGGACAGCGCCCTCCACAAGATCATCTCCGCCCAGTGCAGCGACACCGCAGATCCGGCCACGAACCTCAGGACCATTTTCGGCTACTGCCGGGACAACTACAGCTACCGGAAGCGAGATGTACCCACCAAGGCGCAGTTCACCAAGGCCTTCGTGACGGACGCCGCCAAGCAGATGATCTCCACCGGCAAGGGCAATTGCTACAGCTTCTCCAGCCTGTTCTATCACCTGAGCCGCTGGCTGGGTTACGACACCACGCTGGTGGCCGGCGTGGTCCTGTACCCGGATGACGAGCACTGCTGGACCGTGATCCCGGACAATGGCGCGGACTACATTTACGACACCCAGTTGGAGTGGCGCTATGTCCATGACTGGGGCTATGCCGGATACACCTGGACCTTCTATCACCTCCAAGACACCGCCAACACCTTCCACTATGTGGAGTCTCATCGCCTCCACTGATCTAAGCAGGGATAGCACCATGAAACAACGTATCTCCCTTCTCCTGGCCCTGTCTCTGCTGCTGAGCCTCCTGGCCCCTATGGCAATCGCGGCGACGCCGGAGATTCCCACCCTGGTCTCAGAGGATCACAACGCCTACCTCAGCGGCACCGGCAACGGCTGCTTCAGCCCTCTGATGGAACTCACCCGGGGCCAGGCGGCCATGTTGATCTACAACTGCCTCTCCTTTGTCCCAGCCAACACCGCCTCTTTCGAGGACGTCCCCGCAGGCAGCTGGTATGCCCCCGGCGCCAATGCGCTGGGTACCTTGGGGATAGTCCCCGGCACCGGCAGCTTTCAGGCGGACGTGAAGATCAGCAGAGGAGAGTTCATCTCTTGGGTCCTGTTCTTCTTCCCGGAGCGCACCGATGCAGAGCTCTTTCCAGACGTCTCTGCATATAACAAGTACGCCTCCGCCATCCGCTCCGCCAGAGCCTACGGCTTTGTCTCCGGGGACAACGAAGGTAAGTTTCACCCGGGCGGCACCATCACCCGGGCGGAGGCAGCAGCGGTGTTCAACAACGTGCTTGGGAGAACCCCGGACGAGGCCGCCATCGACAAGAACCGCCCGGTGTTCTTCCTGGATGTGCCCGCCAATGCCTGGTATTACTACCATGTGGCAGAGGCAGCGGTGTCCCATGAGTACACCAAAAGCGGCGCGATAGAGACCTGGACCAGCTTTACTTCTCCCACCTCCGTCCTCCCTGCAGACTTTACAACTACCGGCTTCCATCTCTACAACGGCTACAGCTACTACTATGACGCCGCCAAGGGAGACATCCTCCGCAGCACAACCCTGCAGAACACCTGGACCTTTGATGCCCAGGGCCGGCAGACCACCGGGGATACCGAGGTGGACGCTGGACTCGCCAAGATCTTCCGGGACGTCTGCACCGATTCCATGACGCAAGCTGAGAAACGGAAAGCGGTCTTTGCATACTGCCGGGACTCCTTCAAGTACGGGAAGTCCGATGTGGCAGATGCCAACAACCCGTACAGCATGGCCTTCGTGCGCAATGCCGCCAAGAAGATGCTCTCCAACGGCCGGGGCAACTGCTACAACTTCGCCTCCGTCTTTTATTACCTGGCCCTGTGGCTGGGCTATGACGCCACGGTGTACAGCGGCACGCTGCTGGGAGATGCCCACTCCTGGGTGGAGATCAACGAGGGCGGCACCTCCTACATCTATGACACCCAGATGGCCTGGCGTTGGTATCATGACCGCAACCGGGCGGACTATATCTGGTATTTCTATCAGTTCATAGACAGCGGAGACCGGTGGCAGTACCGGGGCCGCAATGAGCCCGTCTGACACAGCACGATCAGCCCATAAGCCCAAGGAGGGCTAGAAAGATGAAACAAAAGATCGCACTTGCCCTTGCAGCATGTCTGCTGTTTGGTTTGACACTCACCGGATGCGGCGGCGGCAACACCGCCCCTGCCACCAATCCGCCCGCCACGGATCCTCCAGCTACCACAGCACCGGATCCCACCGAGGCACCTGCGGAGCCTACAGATCCGCCGGCTACCCCGGAGCCCACTGAGGAACCCACACCCAACATCGCTGACTTGGAGATTCCCCCGCTGCTGGAGAACGGACTGGAACTGCCGGTATCCGGCGCCACAGGCTTTGCCAGCGTGAACCTGCCAGTGTGGCCTGCCAATCCGGGAGACCGGGCCGGGTACAAACTGGCCTCTGTACCCGAAACCCCGCACACCGGTGTTGCCTCTCTCACCACCTCTTCTAAAGTGAATTCACAGGATACAGCTTCCTGGCAGGATCTCTATACCCCTGAAACAGACAGCCCGGATTCCGGAAGCGCAGATCCCTACGGCTCCAACTTCAGCGGCTCCGGTTCCACCCAGTTCTCTGGCGCCATGGCCGTTCTGGTTCAAGGCACCGGCTTTCAAATCCTAGAGGAAGTTGGCGACTGGTGGCACATCAACTTTGTGGACCAGAACTCTATGTACGGCGAAAGTCTCTCCTCCGGCTGGATCGAGCACCGCTATTGCTATATCAATCTTCCAGACGTGATCCCCTCCATCCTCTATAATGACACCAACTGCTCCGGTTCCATCTTCGTGTCCTGCGGCAAGGACATCCCCGGGGTAACAGGGAAGTCCTTCTACAACACCTTCGCATACAACGTCCGCCTGGCCCGGAACGAGTTCATCATGCCCATGCTGTACACCGCAGCCCGGGACGTGTGCGCCGCCCAGCACAAGGCCCTGGCCGAGGGCAACTGCCTGGAGATCTACCAGACCTTCCGTCCCCTGCAGACCCAGAAGGCCGTAGCCAGCGCCGTGCAGGAGATGGCCAACGCAGATCCGGAGGTAAAGGCCGGCATCTCCACATACCCCTGGAGCATCAGCTGGTTTATCGACCCCGGCACCTCCGATCACCAGATCGGCTATGCTCTGGATGCCACCATCGTGCACATGACAGCTGCCGAAATCCAGCAGGTTGGTGCGTACTCCTATTTCCGGTGCACGGAATTCGAGCGCTACGAGATGCCAACCCCGATGCACGAATTGAGCTTGCACGCCGCCTCTCAGGTAGGTCCCGAAAACACTACCTTGTCTGAAGGACTGCAGACCAATGAATACGCCCAGAAACTGCGTGAATACTTCACCACCTCCGGCTTCACACCGCGAGCATCCGAGTGGTGGCACTTCAACAATACCAACGCGCAGCTGTCCACCACAGCCTGCCCCAGCAAGGGAGACTACTTCACCGAACAGCTGTACAGCACGCTCCCTGACCTCACCATAGACAGACCCTCCGGCGAATGATCTATGCCAGGATCCCCGTACCATTTTAGACTGGCATATATCCCCAAACACATAGAAAAGGAGAACCTGAAAATGAAACGGTTGCTAGCCCTTGCGGCATGCCTTGTGCTTGCCTTATCTCTCAGCGCCTGCGGCGGCGGCAATGACACACCCGCCACCAATCCTCCGGCAACAAACCCGCCGGCCACCTCTACCCCCGAATCCACGAATCCCCCTGCAGCGGATCCCACGGATCCTCCTGCAGAGCCTACGGATCCCCCGGCAGAGTCCAATGACAGTGCCTCTACAACAGAGGATGCCCGCGAGGTGGCCATGAGTCTCATCGACCATGACGTGCAGGAGCTCTATGACGCCATTGGCGAACCCATCTCCTCCGATTACGCTCCTGGTTGCCTGGAGCCCAACTCCGAGGACGGCGAGCTCGTCTATGACGGCTTTGTGGTGTACACCGTACGTACCGCCGAGCGCGAGTACGTGTACGATGTAGAGTAAGACGAAGATATCGGCAGATAAGGATTCTGCCCCCAGATATTCCGGCCATTAGATACGGCAGGAATATCTGGGTTAACTTTTTGTTCGCTGCTATTCTGTGAGAAAATATTGTGAACCCCATTGACTTTGTCTGAGAAGTAGTGTAGTATGGTTGCCAGGATCTACGTTAAACGATCTGTTGTTTATTAGAAATAAGTTGCAGCACATCTAATGCCTTCCACGCTACTTTCGAGACAGTGTACCTCTGTTTTGTATCGCATCTAGGATGTTATTGAAGCACCGGTAGACGCTACATCTCGTCTATGCTAGAATTAGGTGCATTTCATTGCGTTCGTTAGCATAATTTTTTGCTACTTCCGGAAAGACTATCCTCGTGAAAGGTAGCATGTGGGCATGATAAACACACGTCGGATGGAAGATGTGAGCTTTGCTTATCTTTCAGCAATTGCGGCGCAGGCCTCTGTAGATTATGAAAGGCTCTTTCACGATGATGACAGCGCGGATTGCTTGCTAAAGAAGAATTTTGTACTGTATGGCGAACCGTCCAAATCGTGTCTTTTTAATCAAATGAAGTCAACTGCCTCTAAAAGTCAATATACGATGGGTGAAAATGAGATCACCTACAGGCTTAGCAAAAAGAACTATGATGACCTTAGAGTTTATCCCGGCAACATCATTTTGTGTTTGCTGATACTTCCAAAGGAATCCATAAAGCCTTGGGTTGAACTTACTGACGATGACTTGTTATTACATGGACGGATGTACTGGTGCTCTCTTCGTAATAAACCGGATATCAAACAGCAAGACAAGATAACTGTTAAGTTTCCAAAATCTCAAATTTTGTATCCAGATGTGCTTAATACGCTGATGTTACAAGCATTGCAAGGTGGTATACAATGATCTACTCCGTTAATTACAAAGAACTTTCAGGCCGTATCAACCCCATAGTCTTCAAGCGGTATCTGAAAGAGACCGGATGGAAACCGACCCCAACACAGCGTGACGATATATCAGTTTTTAAGTATAACAAAGATGGACTTTTTGAGCAGGTTACAATACCAAACGTTAGAACACTCACCGACTATTCTTTGTCATTATACCTTGCTGTTAGAGATGTAGCGAATCTTGAAGGAAAGCCCATTGAGCAAGTACTTTTGACATTGCTCAACCCCTGCTCTGATATTATTAAAATCCGCATTGAAAATCCAGCCATAGAACCAGGCAATATTCCTTTCGATGCCGCTGTAGAGCTTTATGACAGTGCAAGGAAGTTGATTACGGCCAGTGCACGCGATGTAGTGAACTACCACACCCCGTAAAGGGGTGTGGCTTCCGTTAAACATTCACCAGACTTAGCCCCTTGAAAAAGGGACT